>DVNR01000070.1 GCA_018714205.1 Candidatus Aphodousia faecipullorum | reverse complement strand
CATCAGACTTGCGAGCCGTGAGGGTAAGAACGCTTCCCTGCGCTACGTCTAAATTGCCCACCCCCGTCAGGCGAGCTGTCATGTCACCGCCTTCGACAATTGAAAGCGTCTCCAAAAGATCAATTTCGCGCAGCGTGTACGAAACACCAAGTGACTTGCCATCAGAATCCTCTAAGGCCAATTCGTAGCCATAGGTACCCGTCGCCACGGTTTCATTATCTTGCACGATATCCGAAGACACCCCGGGCACTTCAGTACCGTCTTGATCGGTTACCTTGAGGTCAATATTGTTCAAGTCTTCTTCGGTAATCCCATCAGAGTCCGTGATCGAAATCAAGTTCTGGAAGAGGTTGTTCGCTTGAGCTGATATGACCGTCTCATTTGTGATATTGCCACCGCTACCCTGGCTCGTCGAAGCGGTCGCATGCAGCGTGCCGCCAACTAAGGACAGCGATTCAACGGACAATTGACCAAGGGTCGCGGTCGAAACATTGACACCCAACGTCCCATCAAAGTACAAATCGCCGCCATTTAAGGTCAGAGCTACCAAGTTCTGCGCACTATCACCTGTCGCGATATGAACGGCGGAGCCTTCACCGGCGTTAAGCGTCGCTTTGGCTAAAACACCTGCATTGGCAGCGCCGTAAGAACCCGCTTGACCGCCAAGAGTCAGCAAAGCGTCGGTTAAAAGAAGCGTGCCGCTGACACTTTGATTCGCTCCTCGGAAGTTGAATGCATTCTCTGCGCCTCCTGCCGAAATCGCAAGCGTGGCACCCTTTTCAACATTCAATGCATTATCTAACGTCCATGCTGCGCCGCCGTTTAACGTCGCTTCGCCACCGGCCGTCGCTTCGCCACCGGCCGCGACAGTCAGATTCGCGTTATTGAGCGCCGTATTTGCTGCATCCATGTCTTCAACCAAAAGGTGGCCCAATTGATTGACGACAATCTGACTGAAACTATTGCCCGTATTGGTTAACTGCACATAAGCAGCATCTTCACCTTCAACGTCACCCACATAGTAGATACCGGCACCGCTTAAGAGGTTGTCCAACACACCGAAGGCTGATTCTTCTCCGAAGTTCAGCGTCACGGACGTATTGGCTCTCGCCGTTAGGGTTAAGCCTCCGATAGCGTCGGCATTTTGCAATTCAAGCGTTGTGCCGTTGTTGGCAAGGGTGATTGAACCGGACACGGCGCCAGTATTGGCAGACTCGATAACGGAGTCGCCTGCACCTAACAACGTCAAGGATCCGCTTCCACTCATTGTGAAGTGGCCATCTTTACCAACATGCATGGCGCCTATCGTCTGAGTGGTCGATCTAAAGTCCGTCGTACCTTCTTTGATCAGAAGATCCTTCGTGTCACCCAAGGCTTCATCACTACCCAAGATCAACGTGCCATTACCGGAAATCAGCGTTTGACCCGTGTAATCATTTTTGTTGTCATGGGTGTTATTTAACGTGACCGTTCCACCGGCGATTTCTAAATTACCAGAACCGGTAATTTGAGCGGTGACTTCTCCAGCATTATTTGTTTGACCGGTGGCATCGATTGCGAAACCTTCATTTTCAGTATTGGTCAATGTGATCGTTGACAACTTCCATTGCGCTTCGATACCGGTACCAGTTCCAACGAGTTTCCCACCGGTGTAGCCAAATACTGCAACATCACCGCGATCATCTTGAGCGATCACTTGAGAGAGCGCGCCACTACCGTCTTTGAGCTTCAGGTTATCTAGCGTCGTCTGACTGCTAGCGTCAAAGCCTTCAATCAAAGAAACAGAAACACCCGCATCCGAACCGAAAACACCGGATCCAACATTGTCCGTCAACGTTCCCAAGGCAACATTGATCGTCGTTAAAGCGGTATTGCTAAACCCTTTACCGCCAACCACAATTTGACCATCAGTCGTCCCACCCAGGAGGGTGCCGAAATCAAGCGTTCCACCGGCTAGCGTTAAACCACCGACAGTGCGATCTCCAATATTGCCAGTCGTATTAACGATAATATGGGAGCCGCCTTGCGTTTCAAGGGTCGCGCCGGAAAGCTTGCCGTCATCTTCATAGAGGTGATAGGTGCTATCGGTTAAGGCCAATGATCCGGTAAAGAGACCGTCACCTTCAGTCGCTTGACTGCTGTTAAAGGCAAAGACATGATCGGTTAAATCTAAATCCACCTTAATCGAGCCATTGCCGACATAGGTGTTCGTCAATGTCAGATTGTCGTTACCAATAACGGTCACTTGGCTTTGAGAAGTGGCGAGGTCAACAGCGCCCTTGCCTAAACCTGCCGCGCCGTCTTTAAGCGTGAGGTTGCCTGCCTGTTGATCGGTACCCAATTCAATGGTTCCGCTGTAATTACCGGCAACAACAGCCGAAACTTGCAGACTACCTAAAACATTGAGAGAGCCGGTGCCATTGACGGTTCCACCCGTGATCTGACTGGAACCGCTAAGCTCTAACGTATTGTTTAAATTAATAGTCGAATTTGTGGACGACAACACGTTCGCTGTATTAGCCCCAGCATTGGTAAAGGTGGCTCCGTCTCTCAACGTCAGTCCACTCGTATTTCCCAAACCACCGGCATTGGCCGTCAAAGTCGCAGCTCCATCAACCGTCGTCGTCCCGGAGTAATCGTTCTTTCCGGAAAGCGTCACATTGCCGTTATCAGTAATACGCAAGCTACCCTGTCCATTCAAATCTGTGACGTCAGCCGATAATTCACCTTCCTTAGTTAAAGTAAGTGTCTTGCCGCTTTGGATATCGATTGTGGTCAATTCATAACCAATGCCCAATGCATTCTGCTGCGCTTCGAGCTCATAGTCATAAAGCGCCTGAGCAACAAGCTCATTTCCGTCCATGACGTCTTGACGCAAACCACTCAGGGTAGTTACTGCGTCGCCATTTAAGGTCCAACCGTCCACGGAAACCTCTTGACCTTCGTTAGCTGTGATTAACGCTTGGAAGAGGGACACACCGTCAATACTCAACAATTCATTTTGTGCGATTGTTTGAACAACACTATGATCCGACTCTGGCAACGCAAGCGAAATATTGCCGCTGCCGTTTAACGCGCCGACTTGCAATTGTCCGAGTTGACTCGAACTAGCTCCCAGACCAAATTTGCCATTAAATTGAATCGTGCCGCCATCGACAGTCAGGGTATTGAACGTATCAACAACCGTATCTTGTGTAGCGACAATCAATGTTGAACCGTTGTTCAAATTGAAGTTGGCCGAGGCCAAGTTCGCGGCATTGTAGGCGCCTTCAGTACCAGCGCTGCCACCCACGGTCATTGTTAAATTATTAACACTTAATGTCCCTTCGAACGCACCCGTGCCTGTCCACTCACGACTAAAGCCAAAACTTTGACCGGCGTCACCGGTTAGTGTCAACTGACCTTGACCGGTAAACGCATCATCAATGGTCCATTGACTAATACCGGCTTGCGACAAGCTAAGCGCATCTTCCTTATCAGCCAACGTAATCGTTGCGTTGTCGCCTAAAATGTCATCAACTGTCAGGCTTGTTGTCCCATTAACCTTCGCAGTGGACTCGTTCAAAATCCAAGTCCCCGTGAATCCCGAATTGTTTCCAGCTAAGGTGATATCCGTGCTACCCAACAAGGTGACTGTGCCGGCGCCTGACAGCTTGGTTTCGAAAGCATCTTCTTGCGCGCCGGACAAAACGAGCTTACCCGTCCCATCGCTGAATTCCAGAGTGGCACCCGAACCGAGTCCAGCGCCATCATTGAGAGTTAACACATGGCCAGTATTGAGTACAACTGTCCCGGTGAACTGATTTGTACCTTCAATCTTGGATGTCTGAGAACCTGCTGTTCCCAACGTTAACGTGCCGGTGCCGGATAGCGCATCCGTGCCAACCGCCACTAAAGATCCTACAGTTTGGTCATAACTACCCAAGTCAACCTTGGCGCCGTCAGCGATTTGCAACAAGGCTGTCTCACCGAACCCGGCGTCCTTCGCCAAGGTTACAGTCCCATTTTTCACATAGGTGTTACCGTGGTAAGTATTGGCTTCTTCGCCGCCAATTGTGATGTTGCCACCAGCGAAAGTGATATCACCGTGGACAACGTTGCCATCTTCTTCATAGTCGGTCACGAGAGCTGTCAAGGTTGACTCTTCCGCGTCTCCCGTTTTCTCTGTCGACAGAACAAGACCAACATCGTTATCAGCCGCAAGCTGCACATTCGCCACAGAGTAGCTCATGCCCACCGTACCGGATCCATCGGTCTCTGGAGTCCATTCAATCTTGCCGTCCCAACCCACATAGGCTACGACTTTATTACCTTGATTAATGGCCGATTCACCCAGATTCGGCGAAGTTTGAAGATTATCCCGATTACCGCTCAGTTGGTCATAAGCAATCAACGTTGAGGTATATGTGTCACTATCGTTGACCAAAATGTCAAAACCATCAGCGATATTAGCCGATACGGATAAAGTCCCCGTATCGTTCAAATCCAAGACACCAGTATGGATAACCGCGTCGGTCCCTTCTGAAGATAACGTCACCCCTGTTACATTAAGGCCGCCGTTACCGGCAAAGGAGAGTTCATTGAATTTATATGAACCTGACTCAAGCGCGGCGATTGTGGTGGTTGCCCCACTGCCAATAACCAAATCATCTGCCGAAGAAGTGGTTAAGTAGTTAAGATCACCCACTCCATTGATTGCAAAATTGATATTGCTTAACGTGAGCGCGATTCCATTGAAGTCACTTTGCTCCGTGAAGATCAAATCGGCCTTGTTGGCATCGTTGTCACCATAAGCACCGTCAATTGTGAAATTAATACCCGTCGCACCGGTTGTGCCTTGAATGGTGTTGCCGATTGCAATTTGACTTTGAGCGCCCCACGAATTGTCAATCGTAAAGGCTGATCCACTACCTAACGCTAGTGCACCACTGCCCGCCAGTCCGCCGACCGTCTGCGTTAATTTATCATTTAACGTTACGGAGGCACCCTCACCGACTTCAAGCATTGAAGTTTTGCCCAATGCATTATTGGTCGCCAACGTGATATTGGCGTCATCAATAATGTACGTGCGTCCCGTGTAATCGTTACCCCGTCCGCTCACGGTTATCGGTCCGCCCAAAAGGATATTGCCAACCCCTGTTAGGGTAGCTGACAGATGCGATCCATCCGAACTCGTGTTATTGACTGTCAGGCCTTGGTTTTCTAGGGTCCAAAGCAGTTTAATTTCCTTAAAGGTGTATTGCAGATAAACAGAATCACCTTCGTCGTCATAGTAGAACTTGCCATCCGCGCGCGTCATATTGGCGACATGCTCGTTTGTGGCGATTGTTCCGTCACCATCAGCATCTTGGTACAAACTTTCAATCGTTTGACCGAAGTCCTCTCCTGTCGTAAGTTGGGTAACTTGTCGATCACCCTCGCTGTTGGTATCTCCAAGAGCGCCGATGAGTTCTCCCACCCCTTCGAAAATATTGAGATCAAAAAGTCCGCCACTGCCGCTGGAACCGGTTAAAAGTGATTCGCCGGTTGCTGTCAGTTCACGATTGCCGGACTCGGTCGTTTGAGCGGTCGAATCCAACGCAATCGTAGTCTCGCTATTGACGGTTAAAGTGCCGCTACTTAAATTGATTTGGCCGACATCGACATTCAATCCACCTAAATCAACATTGCCACCGTTGAGTGTTAGGCCAGCTAATGTTTTATCAGCCACGCCGCTATTGGATAGCGTTGAACCAGCGTTTAATTCAACAACGAGTTTTTGCGCAACCTCATCGTTATAGTTTTCTGCATCAGCCGTTAAATCAAAGACCGCGTTTGTTAGAGAAAGTAGTGTTCCTTCCACCAACGCATCCTGATTCGAACCAAACGCAAAAGTATGATCTGCCGAACCCAGATTAACCTTGATAACGCCCTGTCCCTTTAACGCATTACTAAACAGCACCGATTCAGAATCGGTCAGAGAAAAGACAGAACCCGTTGTGTTAAAGGTCACGCTTCCGGAACCCAATCCGGAAGCTCCGGCGAGATTCAATTGAGCGTCCGTTCCCCCGTTCTCACCTAAAAGAATGTTGCCTGTGTAATCAGTCTTTCCGTTTTCCGTGATGGACAAAACACCTTGATTGACACTTAAATCACCCGCGCCATGCAAGGCCGCGCTGATCGTGCTCTCTGTTTGCTCATTGGCATGATCTAAATTCAAAGCGGCATTAAGCGTTAAATCCTCGGTCGCTTTCAATCGATCAACTGTATTTGCGCCGGCATTGACAAACGAACCCTTGACATCGAGTAGTTGCGTGTTGCCTAGAGAGCCCTTATTGGCTGTGAGCGAAGCGCCGGAATCAATAGTCGTATTGCCTGTGTAGGTGTTCTCCTCTGTCAAAGTGACTGCGCCGCCCTCGGCAATCAATAGATTCCCGGTACCGCTCGAAGTAAGTGTTGCTGCGAGCGTTCCCTTTTCGGAAAGCGTCAGCGTTTGGTTATTAAGGATGTCAACCTGAGTCAATGTATAAAGGATGCCGACATCCGTTTTATCTCCTGACAGACTCAACGCAAAGTCATAGTAGCCCTTGGCCACTTCAGCATCGGCATTAAAGATACCTTGCGACACATGATTGACGCCATCATTCCCGACAAGCGTCAACTGCTTTAACGTATCTTCCGAAATGGAGGATCCCGTTGCAATCAATGTTTGGAATGGAGTTTGACCATTGCCTAACAGAGAACCTTGATCAATGCTGCCTGCGATGTCACCGCGGTCACTGTTAGGCAGAGCAACATCAATAGTGGTAGCGCCATTAACAATCAATTGATCGATATTAAGCTGAACCGTTCCTTCCGGTTTGTCCGCATTGGGTGTGCTAAAGCCCATCACCCCAAGGTTAAAACCACCCGCGTTTGCCGTGACCGTGCCGAACGTATCAACAACACCGCCCACAACGGTAAGAATCGAACCATTGTTAAGCTTGAGATCTGCGTTCACCAAATTGGCCGCATTGTTCGCACCCAGAGAACCACTTTGACCGCCCACGGTCATCCCAATACCGGTCAATGAGAGAGTGCCTGCAAAATTGGCGGGAGTCTGCCAAGCTGACTCAAAACCAAAGCTTTGAGTGTTAGCGCCGCTTACAGCCAAAAGACCAGAACCCTCCAAAATCTCATCAATTGAGAGGGTTGTTTCTGTACTATCTAAGGAGAGTGATAACTGAGCGCCTTCACCCAATTGCACCGTTGCACTGGAACCTAATGCGTTATCGATATCACTAGACGTTCCTTCAACGGAAACATTTGTCGAACCAGCATTTTGCGTGGAAAGAGCCCAAGCCCCGGTAAACGAGCTGTTGTTTGCGCCAAGCGCTATGGTGGAGTTGACAATATTGACCGAGCCTGCGCCCTTCAACTGTTTACTCAACGTGCCGGTCGTCGCGCCGCTGAGCGTAAACTGCGTGCCCTCATTGAGGGTCAAAAGACCTTTGGAACCGACGGATGCAGCATCGTCAGCAATAAGCGTATGATCATTGCTCAGAACAATGTCTGCCTCTAGTCCTGTGTTTGCTCCAACGATTTCTGATTGCTTGCCATTCCCAACAAGTGTTAGAGACCCCTTCCCTGTCAAAGCATTCGCCACGCCTAAGTCAAGTTGTCCGATGCTCTGATGACCGTTGAGATTAACTAGTGAACCCTCACCTGTAACTTGCAGTAACGCGGTTTGACCTAAAACGTTATCACCACCCAAAACGACTGTGGCGCCTTCTTTAACATAGGTCCTGCCGGTGTAATCGTTTCCGGTGTTGGTGACCGTCACAGTGCCGGCTCCGCTATAAGTGATATCACCGGCGACATTTTCATAATTGGTCAATTTAGCGGAAAGTTCTCGATTGCTCGTTGTGTCATCAAGTGCTAACAACAATCCCGTTCCATCAGCGGCCGCCAATTGAATTTCATCCACTCGCAACGTCGCATAAAGCGTTTTACCGTCCACGTCAAATGCGCTGCCACCAGTCCCCGCGCCGATCCAGACACCGTAAGCGACTGTTTCACCTTCTAACGTATTGCGAATTTGACTGGTTGGAATATCGTCTGTAACGAGTTTCAGATAATTCTCGCCTGACAAAGCACCACCGGCGGTCACCAAGGCTTGCTTTAATCCACCATTTAAGTCATCGGCCGTCAAAATATTGAGCGTGCCGCTTAGATTAACGCCGCCCAAAGTAATTGTGCTCGAGCCAGTCGCTGTCACATCACCGGTAACAGAAAGTTGGGCTGTTTCTGCCGCGTCACTTCCCATTTCAATGGAAGAGAACACTAAAGAGCTGCCTTCATTGAGCGTCAAACTTCCCAGAGCGCGCGAACCGTTGGAACCATTCACATTCAAGAGGCCTGCGTTATTCAAGACCAATGCGCTTGATTGCAGCACCTCTTGGGTAACGTTATTGCTTTCTAGCGTCACAGAACCTGAAGTCAGTCTTATGGTGCCGCCAAAGGCGGTTGCATTTTCATTGCTGAAAAGAAGCTTATTGCCGACGCCACCTAAAGTAACGTCAAAAGTACCGTTACCTGTTAAAAGATTGGAGACTGTAAGGTCTTGATTTTGAGAAAGCGATAAAACGGATCCGTCATTTAGTGTAATCGTTCCGCTTCCGCTTAAGCCTCCAATAGCCTGTTGAACTTGCTTATCCAAAACGACGGTGCCATCGACCTTCAATGTCGAGGTTTGACCAAATGCGTTACTTGTGGCAAGCGTTACGTTCGCGCCGTTATTGACACTTGTCTGACCGGAATAATTGTTGCCCTCATTCGCGACAGTAAATGTTCCGTTGGAGAACGTAATACTGTGAGAACTACCTTGTGTAGAATCCGTCAAAAGAGCGGTAAGGGTGTTGTCCGTACCGGTTCCGGTAATTAACAGATCGTCAATTAAGTGAATTTCTTTTAATTGTGCTTCGGCTTGGAAAGCTGTTCCATCCTTGTTTAATCCTTCCGCTATAGACCAAACCGTTTCAGCAACGGTCGAAACTTCTCCGTTCTGAGTTTGTTGATAATCTAACGTGACTTGGCTTAAATTGGAGAATTCACCGGATCCTTCAAGCGTAAAACTTCCCTTACCAGCTAAGTTGCCGGCCGTGATGAAATTCTGACCCACAAGTCCCTGGTCGTAATTGATAAGAGCCAAATCCGTCGCGACAGAAATATCTTCCATGGTCAACGTCACATCGCCATTAAGCGTTAAAGTTCCGTCAATCTGGTGAGGCACGTCTTTAGATCCAATCACCAACGCGGAAGACTTAATGCTGGAGTCTGCATTGACGGTGAGATCTTTGATCGTGCTTTGCTGTGAGCCAAAGTCAAAAACAGAACCGGCTCCCAATGTAATACCAACATTGGATGCTAACGTGGCGTTGCCAGTTTGATCCAAGGAGAAAAGGCCATTCGTTAATGTCAATTGACCAGTAAATGAATTGCCTTGGTTATCAGAGAAAACCAGCGAGTTATCTGAAGAATCTAAATCAACAACTAAACTACCCGTTCCGCTAAAGAGGTTATTGATTGTTTGGCTTTCTGTGGCATCCACGGTAAGGACTGCACCCTGATTAAGAGTAATTGTTCCGTTACCACTGCCATCAATCGCATGAACGGTTTGTTCAACATTCTCATTAAGGATGACATCGCCTAAAGCCGTGAGTTTGGAAGTGTCACCAAAAGCGGAATCTTCAACAAGGACTGCAGTGGTCCCTTCTGCAACGGTAGTTGTTCCTGAATAAGAATTCCTTTCTTCTGTTTCTGCGTTACCAATTTCAATAATCTTTCCGTCACCGCTCGCTCCTTCCCCAGCCGCAAGCAACAAGTTACCGGCTCCATCTTTATGATCGGTAATGAGCGCGGTGAAGTCTTGAGTGGTTGTTGCACCTTTTTCACCGTCTAGTCTTAATGTTTGACCATCGACGATGGTGACATCCGTCAATGAATACACCAAATCGAAAGTCTTTTCGGCTTTATTAAAACGTAAATCTGAATCGAAAGCCCAGGTACCATAAGCGACCGTCATGTCACCCTGTTTAATCTCGGAAGTCTCCGCCTGATTAAGGGTATCTTGGTCCAATGTAAACTTATGATCATTATCATTAAGGACACCTGCAATTTCTATTAAGTGGTTTGTAAGCCCCTCATCGGCGACGATAAGAGTTGTTCCCTCCGCCTCTTCAACGAAGTCGTAATCAAAGTCCTTAATGGATATTTCCGTGTTGCTATTTAACGTCAAATCACCATTGACACTCAGGGCACCGTTTTCTGCATTATTGCCCAACCCACTAAACTCAATGCGACTCAGCTGATCGAAAATAAGGTTTTTAACCTCGCCTGTGGTATCAACCTTAAGTGACCCACCCTCTCTTACTTGTAACGTGGCCCCCAATAAGATGCTATTGAGATTCGTGTAAATATCTTCGCCAATTGTCTGGGAGTAGATATCGTTATGAGCCGTTAGCGCGGCACCGGTTAGCGTAATTAATCCTGTGAATTCATTATCTGCTTGCAGATCTGTGAAGAAAACTTCATACACTGACGGATCTTCTTGTCCAATCTCCAGATCGCTTAAATCAATATTGAAAACTGCGTCACCACTTCCGGTAAAGCGGTTTGCTATTCTGACTGTGTGTGTATCTGTATCAGCATAACCGTTCTCCGTTGAGTCTTGATCCAAAGTTAACTTTGCTGCAGAACCTAAATTCAATTGACCAAAACCAGTTAAGCCACCAACTGTCTGAGTGTGCCCTTGATTCTGATCCTTATCTGCAAACCAAACAGAGGAGCCCCTGTGAACTTCCAAGTTCGAAGTCTGGCCAAATGCGTTGTTTTTCCCAAAAACGACAGTGATGTCCTTGCCACTACCATCAACATTACCCACATAAGTTTTTCCAGTGTAAGTTGAGGCATCCTCACCCTCAACGTTATCGGCAAGAATAGCGCTATCCGTAGTTAAGTACAGATACCCCATCTCAACATCGCCACCCACAGCTTGCTGATCAGTGAAGGCAAAATGCACATTGCCAGTGCCTCCGATTGCAACATCCAAATCAGCTAACTCGCTGGAGTTTACGTCGGCTGAACCGCCGAACACTTTCACCCCAAGCCCCTGCTTTTGAGTTAATTGGATGTGTGTCAATTCTCGATTAAGCTTAAAATCCCAACTATTACCCACAGTTGACAGTGATGTCATCAACTTATAGGAGAAGATTCCGTCGGCTCCGCTGACTTTAAAACGATCCGTATTATCTTTACTATCGTAAAGCGTTTTGCCTTCTTGATCTTGAATTAGTATCCCACCCAAAGCTGGCGGCGTACTGCTAACAACGTAGCCCAAGTTAGCAACAGAATTATTGGTATCCTGAGCAGACAAATTTCCAGTACTAACTTGGAACGCTGATGAGTTCAAAACAAAATACTCACCACTACCCGGGACTTCTTCTTTAGGGATTTCTGGGATTTCACTTTGGGTAGGTTCGCCACCTAAGTCAATTGCCCCGTTGCCGAAATTAATGGAGTAATTCTCAGCCCAAACCGGGGTGGGTGCTAATAGCACCGAAAACTGAATAATTGCGCCGGCAACCGCTGCCGCAACTGCCTTTAATCTGAGTGAAGACGGATGCGAATCAGAATGTTCGCTTACATACCCCCCCCCCAGTTCTCACAGAAGTATGCTTGCGATGGCTCTTTGTAATTTCATTCACCGCTTGAAAAACCTGAAGGGCGTCGTTCCAAATCACTTTATAGATGGTATTCATATACACACCTTTTAAAAATGGCCTTGTCGCTGAATCGATGGATATGCAAAAGCGAGCCCAACCCAGTGGCTTTCACAATTTAAAACCGACTCGGAGCTCTCAATCAGAAAATCTTGCCTCAATGAAGACTTTCCTCATTTGATGTTATAAACAGCGATCAAAGCGTATTGATAACACATTGGCTACAGCGTACAAAGTCTTTAAAACTTCGTCAATAAACTTTCCGCCGAATTATGGAAACTACCCATTTGATTTCATTGAATTTTTCTTGCCCCTCCCTACAATTACCTAATCACACTGAAAAATAAAAATTGTCACAATTTTTCCACAATCAATTTAAAAATAGATAAAAATTAAGTAGTTACTTCAGATATTGAAAAAAGTGACCCGCCCCCTATTCTCAGTTCATTAAAAAATTCGAGAAAAATCGATACCTTACCCCTCCCGGCTTTTTGCACAAAAGCGCTTTTTATTACCTATTCTGGTATTGAAGGGTCTTTTGGTCATGCCTTTTGATAAAACCCAAGGGCTTTTCAAACAAGAAAAAAGGCCGGATTCTGAAGAACCCAGCCCTAGCAATTAAACCGACAATTCAATTATTTTTTAATCGGCAACATCGCCTTTTGACCTTCGACGCCAACCAACATACAGGCAGCCAGGAAGATCAATTGCGGACCCTTGTAGCTATCCTTGTCGATGAAGTATTCGTCCAAGGTGTGAAATTTTTCAGAAATACCGCCGGAACCCAAGCAGGCCGCCGGGATATTCTTGCTGATCGGCGCATTGGCGTCGGTGGCGGATGGGCCATATTGCGTCAATTCAATGCCTAACACCTTTTGAGCGCTCAAAGCGCATTGAATCACCGGGCAGTCACCACCGCGAGCGCCGGCAGGACGATCACCGATTTGCGTCTTGGTGAGTTTCACCATCTTTTCAGGATCCGTGATGCCCCAACGCTTGTTTTCTTCAGCGACACCGGCATCCAACGCTTCAAAAATTTGAGCTTCAAGTTTCAAAAGCTCGTCATTGGAGATGCTGCGGATATCGATATCGACTTCGCAATGCGGCGCAATGGTGTTGACAGACGTACCGCCCTTGATCGTCCCGATATTAAACGTTGTGTAAGGCTCTGCCGGCGGCGTCAAATGATCAATCAAGTGACCGGCATGGCACATGGCGTGAATGGCGCTCGGCACTTGACCGAAGTTCACGAAGCTGTGACCACCCGTGCCATCAATGGCGACACGCCAACGATGGCAGCCGACGCCACCATTAACAACAACCCCTTCGGAGAAGGAATCGATGGCGATGTAGCCGTCAACCTGACGATCGCCCTTCACCATGTACTTCGCGCCGCGGATGTCGCCGTTACCTTCTTCGCCCACCGTTCCGACAAACAAAATGTCGCCTTCGGTTTTGATGTCTGCTTCGTTAAAGCAACGGATCAATTGCAAAAGCGCGCGGCAACCGCTCGTGTTGTCACCGATGCCCGGTGCATAGTAGGTATCTCCTTCACGGCGAACGGTCACATCGGTGCCCTCGGGGAACACCGTGTCCATGTGGGCGTCAATCACCAAAACCGGACCGTTGCCCGAGCCTTTGCGCACACCGACCACGTTGCCGATGCCGTCAATCGTGACGTCGGTCAAACCGTATTCTTTCATGCGACGAGCGATTTCCTTGGCTCGTGTTTCTTCATGAAAAGTCGGAGACGCTACTTCGCACAACTCGACCTGCTCGGCCATTGCGCGGGCAGCCTGCTCTTTGGCGATTTGCAACCCTTTTTGCACCTTGGGATTTTCGGAAAGCGCCTTCATCGCTGCGACGACGGATTCGTCAACAGCGGGCACTTCGGGATGAAGACTATCAGACATGGGTTTTCTCCTTTCATATAAGAAACACTACCGATTTGTAATGTAGCACCATATGCTCCTCAATGGGGAGGTGCCTTTTTGTAAAGATTCTTTTTTCTTTGTCATAAATTCAAAAAGCGCCATGAAATAAAACCTTGAAAAAACCAAAGACCGATAAAATAAAAAAGTTGTGTAACTGACGGGTTCGTCATTTTTGACACCCATCACTTTTCGGAGAATACCCATGGACCAAACATTGAAAGCAAAAATTGATGAGCTGATCCCGACGCTTGCCGCAGTGCGTCGCGATCTTCACAAGCACCCCGAATCCGGTTGGACGGAATTCCGCACCGCCTCAATGGCCATCAAGAAGATGCAGTCGTTGGGCTACCAAATCACGATGGGCGCTGACGCTGTCGATCGTGATTCAATGATGGGCGTGCCTTCTGAAGAAGTGCTCAAAAAGCACATGGCTCGCGCGGTGAGCCAAGGTGCCGATCCCGCTTTGGTTGAAAAGATGGCCGGCGGCATGACGGGCTTTTGGGCTGACATGGACTTCGGCGGCGAAGGCCCCTTCCTTGCCGTTCGTTTTGACATGGACTGCAACGACGTCTCCGAATGCGCTGACGCCGATCACCGCCCGAACATGGAAGGCTTCGCTTCCGTTAACCCCGGCGCCATGCACGCTTGCGGCCACGACGGCCATATGGCGATCGGCTTAGCCTTGGCTGAAGTGGTCGCGTCCATGCGCGATAAATTCCAAGGCAAGATTCGTTTCATCTTCCAACCGGCCGAAGAAGGCGTTCGCGGTGCGACACCGATGGAACGCGCCGGCGCTGTTAAGGGTGTTGACGAAATCTTCGGCATGCACATCGGTTTTCAAGCCAATAACATCGGCAAGGTGATTTGCGGCACGAAGAACTTCTTGGCGACGACGAAAGCGGACATCACCTTCACGGGTGTTCCCGCTCACGCCGGCAATGCGCCGGAAGAAGGCAAAAATGCCCTCTTGTCTGCCGCCACTGCCCTTTTGAACATGCACGCCATTCCCCGCTCCGGCAAGGGCGACACGCGCATCACGGTTGGTAAGTTAAACGGCGGCGAAGGTCGCAACGTGATTCCGCCCAAGGCCACGCTTGTGCTTGAAACCCGCGGCATCACGTCGGCTCTTGACGAATACATGTTCGGTGAAGTCAAGCGCATTGCCAAGGCCGCCGCTGAAATGTGGGGTTGCGGCTACTCTATCGATCTCAAGGGTGGCACGAAGAGCGGCGAATCTGACCTTGAAGTGGCAAAAGTCGTCGCTGAAGAAGCCCGCGACATGGGTTGCTTCACCGACATCATTGAAGAGCAAAACTTCGGCGCTTCCGAAGACTACTCGCACTTCATGAGCACGGTGCAAGCCGCCGGCGGCAAGGGCACCTACGTTCAAGTGGGTTCCACGCTTCGCGCCGGTCACCACAACAGCCACTTTGACTTTGACGAACAATCGCTTGCCAACGCGCTCGAATTGATGAGCCGTTGTGTCTATCGCACGCTCGCCAAGTAATCCGTTGAGCTTCTAACTCTCGGCTAGGGCCGGCCATGCGCCGGCCCTTGTTGTATTTCTCTCAGCACGCTTCCAATGTTTTTGTTAGACGTCAATGCTAACTTTTGTCTCAAAAAACATTGGGACGAATCCGACATTGGCAAAAACACCTATACCAATGTTGCTAAGCGCAAGCGCTTGGAGTACTTTGAGTTTCTGCTAAAGAAAAAGGAAGTCCTATGCCCCAGTATCTGCTTGCCATGATCATTTTTGGGACAATCGGTCTTTTTGTTCGCTATATCGAGCTACCGTCCGCGCTAATCGCTTTTTGCCGTGGGGTTACCGGAACCCTCTTTCTATTATTGGTTCTGTGGCTATTGAAGAAGAAATTGAATCGCCAGGCGCTTTCTGATAATGCCAAGATGCTGGCATTTTCCGGCATCGCGCTCGGCTTTAACTGGATTTTTCTTTTTGAAGCCTACCGTCTAACAAGCATCGCGAGCGCCACCTTGACTTATTACATGGCGCCGGTCATCGTGATCGCCCTGTCCCCGTTCATTCTTAAAGAGCGAGTCAAAGCGTTCCAGTGGCTATGCGTGGCTATCGCCTTATTGGGAATGAGTTTCATCGCCGGCATTTGGGAAGGCTCTGCCGGCACCGGTTTGAAAGGCATTGTCATGGCGTTCATTGCGGCATGCTTTTACGCCGGCATCGTCATCAGCAACAAATTCATGAAAAACTTGGGCCCCTACGACTCCTCGATTGCCCAATTGGCAATTTCGGCTTTGGTGTTGATTCCTTACTTATGCCTAACCATCACCCCTTCGACGCTTCACGTTGACACGATGACCGTTTTACTAACGCTCACCGTCGGCATTGTTCACACCGGCCTCGCTTATTGGCTTTATTTCTCAGCCGTACCCACCTTAAGCGCCTCACGCATCGCGATTTTTGCTTACATTGATCCGGCCATTGCCATTGTCTGTTCTGTTTTCATTCTCAAGGAACCGATTTCAGGGTTGGGCATTGTGGGAGCTATTTTTATTTTAGGGGCCACCTTTGTTTCAGAAATCGTGGGCATGCGACAAAAAAATCGTTAAGCTTTTTGCAATCCCCCGATCACGTAAAGCGAGACTGCGACCAAGATACACGCTAACGCCAAGCACTCCGCTCTCGTGACAACTTCTTGAAAGACAAAAATGCCCAAAAAGAAGGTGATCACGGGACTTAAAAATTGGATGATTCCCAGCACGGTCATAGGCAATTTTTGCGCCGCGAGCGAAAACAAAATCATGGGCACCGAGGTCACAATGCCGGTGCCCAGCAAATACCAGCTCAATCCGGTTTCAAAGCCGCTTTCAAAGCCCCCCCAATACAATCCCTGAGCCCCATACAACAAAAAAGCGAGAGCCGGGAAAAACATTAACAAGTGTTCAATGGCGACGCTTTTCATCGGATCAATCACAATCAGTTTTTTGAGTGCGCCGTACGTCGCCCAGGTCACAGAAACACTCAGCGCATACCACGGGAATCGATCCAAGCCGCCGATTAATACCGCGACGCCCAGCACGGCAAAAGCGATCGCAATTTGGCGCAGCCGAGAAACTTTCTCAGAAAAAAAGACTAAGCCGATCGTCATGGTCGCGATAGGCGTCAAAAAAGTGCCAAGGCTCAACTCCACCACATGGCCATTGTTGACACCCATGATGTTGATCAACCAATTGGCTGAAGCGAAAAGCGTGGCAAGCAACAAAATCCAAGCCCGCGTCGCGATGGGCGAAGCGAGCATTTCTTTAATCAATGTCAACGTCTTGCCTATCTGCCTCTGAAACAACAAGATACCGATGATAAAAACAAACGACCACACAATGCGGTGAGCCAAAATTTCCACCGAGGTGGCCTCTGCCATCAACCGCCAGTAAAGCGCTATCAGCCCCCAAATGCTGTATGAGGCAAGAGCCGCGAAAAGACCGACTTTCGTTGAATCTTTTGTCATCGTTGACCTTTCAAAATCAAGCCAAAAGGATCTAGCTAATGAGTGTACTCCGACTGACGATGCGACTACAATCGAAAAAGCAATCAATTATTGGGAGCCGTCATTATGATCAAACCTCTAACCACATTATGTCTTCTCGGTTCGTTTTCATCGGCGTTATGGGCAGCCGAGCCTGTCAGTCCGCAACCTGCGACCCCGCTGACCTATGAGAACCCCGCTTACCACAAAGTTGTGCCTGCACAGGCCCGAGATATGATGCGAAAAGGCGTTGTGGTCATTGACGTGCGTATGCCGGTCGAACGACTCAAAGAGGGATTTATCAAGGGATCTGTCAATGTTCCGCTTCCCTACCTGAAACCCGGCGCCGTGCTCTCAGCCCAACCGGATCTCAATCAACCGGTTCTCGTACACTGTCGAAGCGGCGTTCGCGCAGAAGCCGCCTCAAAAATTTTGATTGAAACCGGCTACAAGCACGTCTACAACATGTACGGGACGCTCCAGTGGCCATTTGGTCTGCTAAACGCACCACAATCCAAGCAATAAATTCCAAGGAAAAATCAATCCATGTTAAAAAATATCACGGCAATTGCCCTCTCACTCGGCCTAGCTTTCGGTTCCGCTCAGGCCTGTACAGGCATCTCGCTAGAAAGTGCGGATCAATCGCAAATTGTCGCCAGAACCATTGAATGGGGAGCCTCCGTTTTAAAAACGGATATTGTTTTAGTTCCACGCAAGCACTCGGTGCAGACGCAAACAGCCGAGGGTCCAGGCCTGCAATATCAAACTCGCTTCGGTTTTGTGGGGTTAAGCATAGAAAGTGAAAATTTTGTCGTAGAAGGCGTCAATGAAAAAGGGCTCTCAGCGGGACTCTTTTTCTTCCCAAAATACGGCCGCTACCCGGTTTACGATAAAAACCAATCATCGCGCACCATCGGTGACATGCAATTCGTGGCTTATGTTCTCGGGCAATTTGACTCCGTAGAGTCCGCCCGGCAGGGAATTGCCAACCTGCGCCTAGCCGAAACCATCAAAGGAGCTGGCACGGTGCATTTCCGCATAGCGGACTCCACGGGCAAGCAAATCGCCGTGGAAGTCATTGATGGAAAAATGCAAATCATCGACAATCCATTAGGCGTGTTGACCAACTCACCCGATCTGCGCTGGCATTTGACACACCTTAACCAGTACATGAATTGGCAAACCGGATCGCTTGCGGATCGATCCTTCGGTCCGCTTAAGCTCAGTCAATTTGGTGTTGGGGCGGGTCTTCAAGGGGTCCCCGGCGACATTTCGCCTGCCTCGCGCTTTGTGAGGGCCGCCATTATGCAAGAAACCGCCCCTAAACTCGCTGATGCCAAAGAGGCTGTCCTTTACAGCTTCTCGATACTCAATAGCTTTGACATTCCGATCGGCTTGGAAATGAGCGGCATCCAAGAAAGCAATCCCTTGATATCGGCCACGCAGTGGACAAGCTCAACGGACATGACTCACCGCAAGCTGTATTACCGAAGTGCGCTCAATGCTCAAATCCGCATGATTGATCTCAATGGCATTGACTTCAGTCAAGCTCGCTATGGTGTCCAACCGCTAGAAACCGTCAGCGAACAGCCCATTCAAGCGTTGACGCTTCAAGCAAACTCTAAGAAAAAATAGCCTACGATACAAGGGTTAATCCTATTTCTAGGTAAAAAAGCTTAGATCAAAAAGAATCTTTCAGGGAAAGTATGAAGGCAGTGAAAAAGGGCTTTCAGTAAAATGGGGCGCAACCCATTCTTATTAACTACTTTCCCGGGGGATTGTTATGACTCTACTGAATTGGCTTGCCGTGGTAGTCGTTATTTTGACGATTGCGGCATTGATCAAGCGTTATGAAACGCGCTTGGTCCTCTTTACGGCCGGCCTAGTCTTATGCTTGATGTCATTGCAACCGATGGACGCCTTCAACGGCTTTGCCAAATCCATGACCAACAGCGGTTTGATCATGGGTATTTGCGCCTCCATGGGCTTTGCATACGTCTCGTCCTACACGAAGTGCGACCAACACTTGGTCGCCCTGCTCTCCAAGCCGATTCGCGGTTTGGGCATTTTCTTGATTCCGGTTTGCACGGCCGTGACGATGTTTGTTAACGTCGCCATTCCGTCGGCTTCTGGTTGCGCTGCTGCCGTGGGTTCCACGTTGATCCCTGTGATGCTTCGCGCCGGCATTAGACCCGCCGCCGCTGCCGCCGCTGTGATGATGGGTACCTATGGTGGCGTTATTTCACCGGGGTCCGCCCACAACGTGTACATCGCCAAGATTTCCAACATGGAAATCATGGATTTCATTGCTTTGCACTTGCCGTTTAGCTGCGTGATCTACGCCATCGGCATCGTCGGCATCCTTGTGATGTGCTTGATCTTCCGCGATAAGGGCGAAGCAACCGACAACATCCAAATCAGCACCGAACACGAACAAATTCACATCGAACGTCCGAACCCGATTTACGCTTTCGTGCCGTTGATCCCGATCGTGATCCTCGTTCTCGGTAACACCTGTGTTCCGATCATCAAGATGGGCGTGGCTCAAGCCATGGTCTTGGGCGCTGTTTTGACGTTGATCATCACCCGCGTGAATCCGCAAGACTTCTCCAAGTCGTTCTTTAACGGCATGGGCAAAGGCTACGGCAACATCTTAGGTATCATCATCGCCGCTGGCGTGTTCGCTCAAGGTTTGCGTTCTGCCGGTTTGATTGACACCTTCATCGCCGTTTTACGTGAATCCAATGACATCGCTCGTTGGGGTGGTTCTTTGGGTCCGTGGTTCTTGGGCACGATCACCGGTTCCGGTGACGCCGCCACGTTCGCCTTTAACGAAGCCGTCACCCCGCACGCTGCCTCCTTCGGCATGGACGTCCCGCACTTGGGTGCCTTGGCCTTCTTGGCCGGTGCCTTGGGTCGTACCTCTTCGCCGATTGCCGGTGCTATGGTGATTGTGGCTGGTATCGCTATGGCTAACCCGATTGAAGTGGCTAAGCGCACGATCGTTCCGTGCTTTATCTCCACGGTCGTCTTGGCTTTGATCATCGTCTAGTTCGTTTGATCTGAACCCTTCAAAGTCAAACAGCGTCGCTTTAAAGCGGCGCTGTTTTTTTAACAAGTGATTTCTTTGACACCATCTTTATTAGAGATGTCATCGCCAGGCGAAAATTCGCGATGTGGAACTATTTCGGAAAGTTCTGCAATTTCTTTGAGCAAATCGGTCATCCGGTCTCCATCGCCTCGCTTTCTAGATTTCTAAAATCGGAAGGAAGAGTTCCGAGTAAGGAAACACCAGTCAATTTTATTGATGCGGCTTGTGAAGCATTTACTTTTGAAAAGTTGGACTTTGAGACCTCGACGGGCAAACAAATGCTCGCCTTTAATCATAAATTCTACGCAACCGATCACGGGTTACGGCACGCTTTGTTTTTATCAAACCTACTCAATATTGATCAAATTTTGGAAAATATCGTCGCTATAGAGTTACGTCGTAGAGGCTGGAAAGTCAGTACCGGTAGAGTGCCTTCTTTGCAGAACCCCTCTAAAGAGCTTGAAGTTGACTTCATCGCCCGAAAAAACAATCAAACGCTCTATGTTCAAGTGGCTTATTTGTTAGCAAGCCTGGAAACAGAAAATCGCGAGTTCGGAGCACTATTGTCTAGTCCGGATAATTTTCCAAAATTAGCAATTAGCCTGAATTCCAGATTAAGTCCCCATAAAGCATTGAACATCAAGGGATTTTCTAATGGCTTCTGTCAAATTGCTGAAAAAAAGGACTGACACCCATATCAGTGTCAGCCCTGCGTCAGTTATTTTTAAGCGAAATTTCTAGATCCAAATCTGCCCACGGTAACGCAACCAGCGATCTTCGATCCGACGACCGGCGCGGCGTTCGATACTCTCGATAGCGGCGATACCGGCCGCATACATCATTTCGCCCGCCTGAACCGATTTTACAATCTCCTCAGGCGTTAAAGCGGCGAATTCAGAAACTTGGCCGTCGTAATTATGAGGTGTCAATCCCTTCTTGATCGTCGCATCATAGCTTAGGACCTGCTCACGCAAGAACCCCTCAGGAACAACCAGCTCTTGAACAAAACGAGCGCCCTCGGTGAGCTCGACGTCTTCGGCGACAAATCCTGCTTCTTCATAGAGCTCACGATAAAGCGCCTGCTTGGGCTCTTCGCTCGCTTTCACAAGGCCTGCGGTCATGCTATCCCAAAGGCCTCCGCCAATGGGTTTCTCATTCAAACGCTTGCCGAAAATCATGCGACCATCTTCATCGTAACCTGTGACACGCACGGAAGTGGTCATCAAGCCCAGCACTCGCGTCAACTCCCTAGGGGCTTGACAGAATACCGGATCCAAAGGACCGGCTTTGACATCAACGAGTTCACTCGCCGGATTTTTCACGATTCCCAATTGATGCAAAAGCGCGGCCGCTTTGCGCATGGCATTGGTTTTTGTCTGCATGGTCGCCAATGCCTCATCAGCCATGATGAGCTGATTGTTTTCAACGCGAAACTCACTGGAAATGGTCGCCATCTTCAATGCCACCTCTTTACTGAGATAGCCGATGGTCTCCCCAGCCGCTTTAAATAGGAAAATTCCCTCGGGCAACGGCTGAGTCACCTTTTCTTTCAATGCCTTATAGACGCTCTCAAGCGACAAGACTTCGTACATGCTCAAAGAGGATTGCGTCATAACAACACACCTTATAAAAATGTTGGTAGCTTTACCCTTATTTTAAGCTTCGGGACGCATGTGCGGGAAGAGCAAAACATCACGAATGCTCGGCGCATCGGTTAAAAGCATCACAAAGCGATCGATGCCGATCCCACAGCCACCGGTCGGCGGCAACCCAAACTCAAGCGCGCGAATATAGTCGGAATCGTAGTACATGGCTTCATCGTCGCCGTGAGCCTTCGCGTCAGCCTGTGCCTTAAAGCGAGCGGCTTGATCTTCCGGATCATTCAATTCAGAGAAGCCGTTAGCCGTTTCGCGACCGGCGATATAAAGCTCAAAACGTTCCGTGATAGACGGATCAATGTCAGAGGCGCGGGCCAATGGCGAAATTTCCACCGGGTAATCGATCACAAACGTCGGTTGAATCAATTTGGATTCGGCCACTTCATCAAAAAGAGCCATTTCCAAAGCGCCATGACCGACGTAATCGGGTTGAGGCGCACCCAAGCGTTTCAACTCGTTACGAAGGAAAGTTTCATCGTCAAGCTGCTCAACGGTGTACTGCGGAGCATTTTTCAGAATGGCTTCACGCGGCGTCATGCGGGCAAAGGGTTTCGAAAGATCAATTTCCATTCCCTGATAGTTCACCACGGCGCTGCCGGTCACGGTCTCAGCCACATGACGTAAAAGCGCTTCCGTGAAATCCATCTGATCTTTATACGTCCAATAGGTCGCATAAAATTCCATCATCGTGAATTCCGGGTTGTGACGAACGTCTACCCCTTCGTTACGGAAGTTGCGATTTAATTCAAAGACTCGTTCAAAACCGCCCACGACCAATCGCTTCAAATAAAGTTCCGGCGCAATGCGAAGATACATGTCCATATCGAGCGCATTGTGATGCGTGATGAAGGGCTTTGCGTTGGCGCCACCCGGAATCGGATGAAGCATCGGCGTTTCCACTTCCATAAAGCGGTTGTCGATCATGTAGCGACGGATTTCAGCGACGATTTGAGAGCGCTTCAAGAAACGCGCGCGGCTTTCCTCGTTCATGATCAGGTCAAGATAGCGTTGGCGATAGCAAAGCTCTTGATCCGAAAGCCCCTTGAACTTTTCAGCGAGCGGACGAATGGCCTTACTCAGCAAACGAAGCTTTCTCACGCGAATGGACAGCTCGCCGCGCTTGGTCTTAAACAACATCCCTTCAGCGCCGACGATATCGCCGATATCCAAGCCCTTGAACATCTGATAGGCTTCGTCGCCCATTTCGGCCGACGACAAGAAATATTGCATCGTGCCGCTCACATCACGAACGGTCGCAAAAGAGGCTTTGCCCATAACACGCTTGAGCATCATGCGACCGGCGACGGTCACGTCGACGGCCTTCGCCTCAAGCGTCTCGGCGTCCATCTCGCCATATTCCTTGCGAAGATCGCCGAACAAGTCCTTGCGAGCGAAGTCGTTCGGGTAAGCGTGACCCTCTTCACGCCACTTAGCAAGCTTGGCGCGGCGCTCAGCGATGATATGATTCTCGTCTTCGGCCGTTTGAACGGCTTCAACCTTGTTTTCTGCCATTTTTCTTAGTCCTTTTTGTTGGTCTCGGCTGCGCTTAAACGCCTTGCTTGAGACTCGCTTCAATAAATTGATCCAAATCACCGTCCAACACAGCTTGCGTGTTGCCGGTTTCCACGTTGGTGCGCAAATCCTTCACTCGCGACTGATCTAGCACGTAGGAGCGAATTTGATGTCCCCAACCGATATCACTTTTCGCGTCTTCGGTCTGTTGCTGAACTTCACGGCGCTTGCGCATTTCCAACTCGTAAAGTTTTGCCTTCAACTGCACCATCGCCTGCTCTTTGTTACGATGTTGGCTCCGGTCGTTTTGACACACCGTGACGATGCCTGTCGGAATGTGGGTGATGCGCACGGCTGACTCCGTCTTTTGGATGTGCTGACCACCTGCGCCAGAGGCTCGAAAAACGTCAACGCGAAGATCGGCAGGATTGATTTCCACTTCAAACGAGTCGTCAATTTCCGGGTACACGTAAACGCTCGCAAACGACGTGTGGCGTCTGGCGTTGGAATCAAAGGGACTTTTTCTCACCAAACGGTGAATGCCGGTTTCGGTCCGCAAAAGCCCATAAGCATAGTCGCCCTGAATATAAATCGTGCAGCCTTTGATGCCGGCCACTTCGCCTTCGCTTTCTTCTTGAATTTCGACCGTGAAATCCTGCCGTTCGGCGTAATGAAGGTACATGCGTTCAAGCATGCTCGCCCAATCTTGCGCCTCAGTGCCGCCGGCCCCCGCCTGGATTTCCAAAAAGCAATTTGCCGGGTCCATCGGCTGATTGAACATGCGCTGAAACTCAAGCTTTTCGACCGATTTTTCCAGATGCTCAACATCGGCGCCAACAGCTTCAACGGTCGGATAGTCCTCTTCGGCCATTGAAAGTTCAAAAAGCTCCGCGGCGTCGTTCACCCCAACCGTCAACTGGTTAAAAAGCCCGACCGTCGCATCAAGATGCTTTTTTTCCTTGCTGACTTTTTGCGCGTTTTCAGGGTTGTCCCACAAAGCGGGATTTTCCATTTCACGATTGACTTCTTCTAATCGTCGTTGTTGACGATCAATGTCAAAGATACCCCCTCAGCTCGCGTAATCGAGCTGTGAGGTCAGAGATTTTCGCCTCAATTTGGTTGATACGTTCGGCTTCCATTTGTCCGTATTTTCTAAAGGAAGTTTAAAGATTTGAATTGTAATGGATTTCAGAATTTTAGTGGAGAAATGGACAAGGATTTTTTCCAAACTTTTCACAGCACAGCACCGACTTTGAAGTCTAACGATTCAATCAAGCTATTCTTGATCCCGAGGTTTTGAATCGAAAATTAGTTCAAAAGATTTTGCTGTATCATGTTTGGACTTCTTCAAAACACTAACAAAAAGTTCTCACTCTCTTGCGAATATTATCCTTAAAGGAGTCCTCCCTTGTCCTGCATCGACTTTGAAAAGTTTGTCACCGACATCATTGACGGCTACCGTTGCACCGCTCGAGAGCTTGAATCAGTTGCGAAGCTCCCCCTAGGGCAACTCGTTGACGGCGCTCACCGCGTCACGCAATCTTGCTCTAGCCGCACATTTAACTTTTGCGCCATTGTCAATGCCAAAAGCGGTCGTTGCTCAGAAAATTGTCGTTGGTGCGCTCAATCAAGCCACTATGAAGGCAAGTGTTCTGTTTACCCTTTGCTTGGTAAGCAAGCCATCATTGAAAACGCCCTCAAGGCAAAGGCCTCAGGATGCACCCGTTTCTCTCTGGTCACCAGCGGCAGAAAACTCGCTGCCCGGGAAGTTCGGGAGTGCGCCGAAATCGTTAGAGCACTCCGAGAAGTGACCTCGATGGAAATTTGCATTTCCGCTGGGCTATTAACAAAAAGCGAATTTGAACTTTTGCATCAAGCTGGCGTCACGCGATGCCACTGCAATCTGGAGACCGCCCCAAGCTTTTTCAGCAAAGTCTGTGACAGCCACACGATCGAGGACAAAATCAAGTCATTAAAGGCTGCTTGTGAAGCAGGTTTGGAAATTTGCTCGGGCGGAATCATCGGCATGGGCGAAAGACTCAAAGAACGCATTGAATTGGCCTTAACGCTTCGCGATCTGGGCGTGCCCTCCATTCCAATCAATGTGTTGGAGCCCATTGTCGGCACGCCCTTGGGAACACAGCCTTATTTGAGCGAAGACGAAATCATCCGGACCATCGCGCTCTTTCGTTTTGCCAACCCTGAAGCGTATCTGCGTTTTGCTGGCGGAAGACGGCGCCTTTCTGAACAGGCAACGCGAATGGCGCTTCGGGCCGGCATCAATAGCGCTATTGCTGGCGACATGCTCACGACAAAAGGCACCGGCATCGATGACGATAAACGTCTGGTCAAGGCCGCCGGTTACCGGCTTGAAAATGAAAACAGCTTAGACTTTGACCACGAGCACTTATGGCATCCTTATGCTGCCACATTAAGCGCTCCGACCGTCCGCAAAGTCATAGCGACCGAGGGAACTCGGATCACACTCGATGACGGCACGCAACTCATTGACGGCACCAGTGCCTGGTGGTGCGCCGCATTTGGTCACCGTCATCCCAAACTGGTTGACGCCATTAAACGGCAACTTGACACGCTGCCTCACGTCATGTTCGCCGGCTTCACGCATGACCCTGCCATAGAGTTGGGGCGAAAACTGCTCAAAATGGTTCCTGCAGGGTTACAAAAGATTTTTTACGCAGACTCCGGTTCCGTGGCGGTTGAAGCCGCGATGAAGATGGCGATTCAATATCAGTGCGCTGTGGGTCAAGCTCAAAGAACAAATTTTGTCACGATCAAAAAAGGCTATCACGGTGACACCTGGAACGCCATGTCCGTCTGTGATCCGGTGGCCGGCATGCATTCGCTTTTTGGTTCAGCGCTGACCGCCCGCTATTTCATTGAAAGTCCTTCCTGCACTTTTGACGGTCATTTCAATGAAGACGACATGAAAGAGCTCCAATCATTGCTTCAGACGCATGACGATATCGCCGCATTGATTCTTGAGCCGGTCTTTCAGGGCGCGAGCGCCATGCGTTTTTACCATCCCCGCTTCTTGAAAGAGGCGAAAACGCTTTGCGAAAGGCATGGCGTGTTGTTCATTGCCGACGAAATAGCGACTGGTTTTGGCAGAACCGGCAAAGACTTTGCCTGCCAATGGGCTAACGTCACCCCTGATATCATGACATTGGGCAAGGCTCTCACCGGCGGCATGATGACGCTTTCTTGCGTATTGACCACAAACAAAATTGCCGATTCCATCTCAGCGGCCGCTCCGCACGCATTCATGCATGGCCCCACTTTCATGGCCAACCCCTTAGCCTGCGCCGCTGCCAACGCGGCATTGCAGCTATATCGCGAACACGACTGGCTCGGCGAAGCAAAACGCATTGAGCACGGGTTGAAAGAAGGGTTATTTTCACTGAGAGCTCATCCTGGCATTCGGGATGTTCGCGTGTTGGGCGCCATCGGTGTTGTTGAACTCGATCAACCGGTTGAAAGCCGATGGATTCAAGAGAAATTTATCCGACAAGGCGTTTGGGTTCGACCAATCGGCAATCTTTGCTATTTGATGCCGCCTTTGGTCACCACGAATCAAGAACTTAAAACCTTGACGATGGCGGTTTGTCGCGTGTTGCAAAAACAAATTGAGCGTCAAAATTCGAGGCAATGCAATGGCAACGACTAACGATACGGTTTTCTTTGTTTCAGGCATCGACACGGATGTCGGCAAATCGGTCGCAACCGGCTGGCTGGCAAAAAGATGGCAAGACGAGGGCTTAAGCATCATCACTCAAAAACTCGTGCAGACAGGCTCTGATCGCGGTTCTCCAGACATTGCCCTGCACAGAAGGCTCATGGGGCGTCATTTCCTCGAGGACGATGAGGGGCTGACCGCGCCGGCCGTTTATACCTATCCCTGCTCTCCGCACTTGGCCTGTGAATTAGATCATAAAACATTGCCGCTTGAAACGATCTTACAAGCAACCCAAACGCTCTCGGATCGTTATGAGCGTGTCCTTGTCGAAGGCGCCGGAGGCATCATGGTGCCGCTCACCCGTTCGCTTCTGACCATTGATCTCATCGCGAAACAAAAGTGGCCTCTTATTTTCGTAACGAGTGGCAAATTAGGCAGCATCAGCCAAACACTTTTAGCACTTGAAGCCGTCAAAACTCGAGGAATTCAATTGCACACGCTGATTTTCAATGACTGGCACAATCATCCGGATGACGTTATTGATCGAGATACTTTCGGGTATTTTGCGGAGTTTTTGAAGAACCAATGGCCGGAAGCGGCTTTGCTTCGTTGTCCAAGACTTTAGCCCATCGCTTTTAATCCCAACAGGTGAGATTAATTTTGATTAAACCATTGCGGTTGCATGCCCTTGAGTCCCAGCACCCAACGAATCGCAGGTAGCTTCCAACGGTCACGCAACCGATGGGCTTCTTCATACAACGCTTTAATAGAGCGCTGCGGCTCCGGACCAACAAAGGCAAGCACCACACGATTGCCTTCGTCAATTTCCGGCATCATGAGCGTTCGCCCTTCAAATGCTTCGTCAATGGCGCTGAAACTTTTCTCAAAACGGCATCCAAAAAGATTGAAACTCGCAACGGCGCCTTCTCGATTCATCGCCCGGCGACACAATGCATAAAAATCCACCGTATCGTAGACCGGTCCTTGCGCTTGGGCATCGTATAAATCCACCTGAAGCCAATCGGGAGCTAAGAAACCGCCGGTATCTTTCAGATAGTCCTTAGCGTCAGTCACATGCACCGTCAGCCTTTCGTGATCCGCCGGAAGACGAAACCATTGTGTCGCCGCAGCCACGACAGTGGGCGAAATTTCCACAACATCGACCTGAGCTTGTGTGTAACGAAGGCAAAATTTTGTGAGTGAAGCCGCCCCCAAGCCCAACTGAAGAATATGAGTCGGGTTGGGATAAAAAAGCCCACAGGCCATCATTTGTCTCGGATACTGCAACACCAAATCGTAAGGACGTCGGATGTTCATGGCGCCTTGGATCCAAGGGCTACCAAAGTGCAAATAACGAAAACCGTCTTCTTCGGAAAAAGACAGATTGCGACAAGGATCCGTGGGTCGATGTTTTTTACGTTGCGCCGTCATTGAATTTGATTTAACTCAAGCAATCGTCAAAGAGATTTGACGCTCATTCTAATGCGCTTGTTCGTGAAAATAAAACAGTAAGTAAGCGCCGACTATTCAAACACTTTCATTTGAAATCCAACGCGGCTTCCTTTAGCCAAGTCAATACCAACAAAGTTATATTTCATAACAATATCAATATGTTATATCAATTTCTTTATGAGTTAAAAATCGATTACATGAGACAATCACGCGCTCAGCGAAAGCACCATCCTCTCCGTGTGAACCTTTCGCGCCGAACCAACTCTCTATTCAAAAAGGACTATCGTGGTTTGCTTAAAACGATCAATCATCGCCTCAGCGCTATTGGGCATATTTTGTTCGTCGTGTTTTGCGGCGGCTATTGAAAAATCCTCATTGCACTGGGCGTTAAATTCCGGCGAAATTGCCGCCGACGACTGCACAATCACAGACGATGGCGAAGCCTACTATTTGACAGCCGCTCAATCGGAAAGTCTTTCCATCACAGCGGATGCCCCTGTTCGCTTTCACTTTGTCAATTCATTAAGTGATGAGGAAAAATGGCAACTTTACTCATTGACATTGCTGCAAACTCAAACAGCCCGGGTGGACTTAAAAACCCCCATCTCCATTGTCCTAGAGACAGATAATCATGAATCCACGGTGGGTCTTCATAGCATTAACCTTCAAGAAACCGTTGGGGAGTCTCTTTCCATTGAAGTCATTGGTCGCAACAGCGGATGGGCGACCAATAGCGTCGCTTGGCTCGTTTCGCAATCCCAAGCCGATCCTTTACCTGAAAAACTGCATTTATCGGCTACAGCCATTAATACGGAAATCCAAGGCGATAGTTCGGTGATCGCTTTGAAAATCGAAAACGCCGCCTTTTCTCATGCCGGCGAATTCCACCTCCTCGCCAATCAACAAAGCTCTGAGGGACTATTGTCCGAGGCTGCCGCTATCAAGCTTACCGACAGCCAAATCGAGCTTAAAAGCACCGGAAACAGCCGTCTAAAAGGCGACATTATTTTCGAAGACATGGGTGGCGAGCCGAATTCACTTCAACTGACGCTTGCCAATCCCGATGACCACTGGTCAGGTCGCGTCTATTCCTATTTCGACTCCCAAACCATTCAACCCATGACGTTGACGCTAGCAAATGGCGCCACTTGGTCAACAACGCTTACAAGCTCGCTGGAGACTTTTCATTGGAAAAAAGGCGGGGTCTTAGACATCTCTGAAGCGTCGGAACCAGTGGATATCGGACTACGTGACCATAGTGACGTAGACAACTCACATAAAACCTATGTTGAAACCGGTGCGGTTTTACGAATTAAGGTCACCGATCAGGATATCGGAACGGGAAGCGCTCAAGGACGCTTTAAGCTACAGATTGAAGATATCAACGCAGTTGATAAAAATTCTGAAATTCTCGTGCAAATCATCGATGAACGAGAAAAAACCGCAGACCAAACAGAAGGTTTAGATATTGGTCTTGTGCGCTTTAACACCGTGGCAGGTGGCATTCATTTCGCGGCAGACCAATATCGGTATGAAACCGCCTTGGGCACCTATGAAACGGTGGCGGAATTCGGATCCGCCCCCGACTTGGGAACGGTCATCAACGCCATTGGGACCGAACGCATTGGACTATCGACGCTTTCACGAAACCGCGTCGATTATCTCAGTGGCGAAATCATCGCCCATGAAATGCTTCTGACAAACACTGCAAGACAATTGTCCTCACGGTTTGGCGATGAGTTTGGGAAACCCCAACGGGGGCTTTGGGTTGATTTATCTGTCGCTCAAACCGATTTAGACTTCAATGACGGCCAACGGGGACAGACGCTGAAATCAAAAACGCTCACTATTGGGTACGATCAAGCGATGGACTTGAAAGCGCTGGATGACGGATTTGTCGGATTATGGTCCGCATTCGTTCAAAATGAGAGCGACTTCTCTCAGGGCAGCGCTGAAGCTGACCATTGGGCTGCCGGGCTTTACGCGGGTGGCTACTCCAGCGACCGGCGAAAGATGATGATCCACGCTTTTTATAGTCAAGCAAACGGTGACTTCACAAGCCAAGCTTATGCCGCTGACGATCGAGCCGCCACTGCACTCACTTTTGATACGAAATCGAATGCCTATGGCCTAGGTCTTTATATTGGCTTTCCTCTTGTTGAGCCGGGAAGCCAGCGCTATGCGATCGAACCCTTTATCGCGGCAGACACTTATTGGATCAAACCGAAAAACGAACAAAACGGCGAGGTTGGCTTCGCCTCCGAAACCATTCACCAATCCGTTGCACGCATAGGCGTTCAGGGCGCTTACAATTTGAGCCAATTTGATCAACGTCTTACGCTCAAAAGCGATTTTTTCTGGGCACATCGTTTTGCAGGAGCTCATGAACTCATCGGAACGGAACCCGGTCAACGGGAAGCATTCCAAACAGAAGACCTGCAGGAGTCATGGGCAGAAGCCGGATTCGGCGTTCTTTGGACAGTCAAAGACCAATTGAACATTTCCGGCTCGGTACGCGGCGCGCTGGCTCAAGAAGTCACGCCGAAATATCGCATTAATTTGCTGGCGCAATATTTCTTTAAATAAAGCAACGACAATAGAAAAGAAATGGCGCTGACTCCTCTGCTTGAATGCAAGAACTCAGCGCCACTTTTCAATTAAACGTGGAATCCGAAAAAAAGCCTCATCGTCTCCTTAGTGATCGGTTGACACATTGGTTTTCTTGGATTTACACCGACTACCGCTGCCGCAACCGCAGTCGCCCCCCTCTTCAGTGGAGCGCATCTTGCGCTTAAATTGCAACCACCAAATAGCGGCAATCGCCACCACAATAAAGATCACCCACAACAGCCCAGACATAACAATCTCCTTTCTATATAAGAGAAATTGTATAACTATTGAGAATGATTACCAATATCTTTTGTCAGCTACAACAACGACAGCGTATCGCCCTCAGCGACCATGTCAAGCTCGGCACCGGACTCTGAATGGTTTTCTTCCTTTGCCGAAAGCTCCTCGAGCGCTTTGACTTTCCAGCGAACGTCCAACGCCTTGCCTTTACGAGCACGGTGACCTAAATGATATTGCAGGTGGTTCTTTTTCACGACCTCTTCGCGAGGCTTGTTACCCCGCCCAATGCCGGTCACTAAAACCCCCTCGGCACTGATCGGTTTAGCCGCAAGCAAACGCTCTCCGATATTGAGATCCATGAGGGTCACGCCCTTGCCGCCACCGGGCAATTGACGGACCTCGTCCAAGCCGTAAATCAGCAGACGCCCTTCTTCGGAAAGGCAGGCGAGCAACGTCTGTCCCTCTTTAACAACCTGCGGCTCCAGAATTTCAGTGCCTTTGATCTCACCGAGTTTTACAAAACTCTTGCCGGCTTTCAGTCGCGACAAAAGATCCTTGAACGCGCAAATAAAGCCCATGCCTTCCGTTGTCGCAATGACGATCTTCGCTTCCGGTTTCGCAACACAGAATCCGGCAATTTGGGCACCCTTTTCCAAATCGATGAAACTATTGATCGGCAACCCGTCACCGCGAGCGCTCGGGAAGTCGCTCACGTTGATGCTGTAAACTCGTCCCGTCGTTGAAATCACCGCCAGCTGATCGGTGGTTCGGCATTCAAACGAAGCCCGATGAGCGTCTCCCATCTTGTAGGTCATGACGCTAGCGTCATGGCCATGTCCGGTTCTCGCCCGAACATAACCCTTTTGACTGATGATGACGGTAACCGGTTCATCAACAACCTTCTGAGTCTTTTCCGCTTTGGCCGCTTCCTCAACGAGAGTGCGGCGATCATCTCCGAACTCAGCCGCGTCACTGGCGATTTCTTTGGCCACTTGATTTCGCATGAGTTTTTCCGAGCCCAACAAGCGCTCAAGCGAATGCTTGGTTTTGTTGAGCTCTGCCAGTTCCGCTTCAATTTTGATGCCGACTAAACGGGCTAATTGACGTAACCGAATTTCCAAAATGTCTTCGGTTTGAACTTCCGTCAACGGGAACCTCGCCATTAAAGCCGCCTTGGGATCGTCAGCTTCACGGATGATCTGAATGACCTCATCAAGATTGAGGTACACCAAATGACGACCTTCCAAAATATGGATTCGATCATTGGTTTGATTCAAACGGAATTGCGTGCGACGCCGAACCGTTTCCAAGCGGAAGGCAATCCATTCAGTCAAAATCTCCAGGAGATTTTTCTGGCGCGGTTTTCCATCTGAGCCCACCATGACCAAATTCATCGAAACATTGCACTCAAGACTCGTTTGAGCCAAAAGCGCGTTGATAAATTCGGTTCGGTCAACGTTTTTACTCTTCGGCTCAAAAACCAAGCGAGTCGGCGTTTGTTTATCACTTTCATCGCGCTCGCTTTCCAAAAGAGCGAGCATGGCGGCCTTTGCCTGTTGTTGCTCGGCCGTCAGACTCTTTTTACCCGGCTTGATCTTCGGATTGGTGATATCGCCGATTTCATTTAAAACGCTTTGCGCCGAGGTTGTGGGCGGCAATTCAGTCACAATCAGGCGCCAATGGCCGCGCTGCATTTCTTCGATGCTGTATCGCGCCCTCACCTTAATCGTCCCGCGACCGGTGGCGTAGGCCTCACGAATATCGCTCGGGCGACTGATAATCTGACCGCCCGTCGGAAAGTCCGGCGCCGGCATCACTTCCAGCACCTCGTCTAACGTGGCATTCGGTTTTTCCAATAAAAGCAAACAGGCCTTGGCGACTTCGCGCAAATTATGCGAAGGAATTTCCGTGGCCATGCCGACAGCGATGCCGCTCGAGCCATTTAACAACACAAAAGGCAGCCTGGCAGGCAGCATCGACGGCTCTTGGAAAGCGCCGTCGTAGTTGGGCACAAAATCAACCGTGCCCTCATCAAGCTCTTCAAGTAGGAGTTTGGAGATTTTAGTCAGTCGCGCCTCGGTGTAACGCATCGCGGCCGCGCCGTCTCCATCACGGCTGCCGAAATTGCCCTGCCCCAGGACCAACGGGTATCGCATATTGAAATCCTGGGCCATGCGAACCATGGCGTCATAAGCCGCCGTGTCACCGTGCGGGTGGAATTTGCCTAAGACATCACCAACCACACGGGCGCTTTTGACCGTCTTGGCTTCAGGACGAGCCAATCCCATTTCATGCATCGCGTAAAGGATGCGTCGCTGAACAGGTTTTTGCCCGTCGCCGACATCAGGAAGCGCTCGCCCCTTGACCACCGACATGGCGTATTCAAGGTAGGCGTGGCTTGCAAAGTGCGCAAGCGTCAAACGCTCGCCGTCATCGCCGGATTGAACCGGGCGCTCAGCAAGCGAAATCGGGGCCTCGCCCGCTTCAGCATCGGCGCTTTCCTCAGCCATCGTTTCGGGCGCCACACCTTTTTCGGCTTCTTCTAAATTCTCTTGAGATTGGCCGATAGCCTGGTCTTCCGTTTCAAGCAATTCTTGATTCTGAATGGAGTCTTTTTCGCACTCTGGCTTTTCTTCAAACAGATCCTCTGAGAATAAATCGCCGTCTTTATTTTGCATGGCGGCTCTCCTTAAATATCCACTTCAACTTGATCACCGTTATTTTCCATCCACATGCGACGCATGGCGGCTTCCGAGCGACCCATGAGCATATCAAACATGGCTTTGCTTTCATCCAATGACAAGTCACCGAAAGTCACCGGCATCAGTCGTCGGGTTTCAGGATTTAGCGTTGTATCCCAGAGCTGTTGGTCAGACATTTCGCCCAGTCCTTTAAAACGAGAAACCTTGACTTTGTCCATGTTTACTTTTTCTTTTTCAAGCTTTTTGCGTTCCGTGGCTAATTCCCGGTCATCCAAGCAATAAATCGTTCGTGCCGGTTTTCGTCCGGTTTTAGGCACATCCACGCGAAAAAGCGGAGGACGCGCCACAAAAATGTGCCCCTTGCGAATAAGCGCCGGGAAATGACGGAAAAAGAGCGTTAAAAGCAACACTTGAATATGTGAACCGTCCACGTCGGCATCGGCCATGATGCAAATTTTGCCGTAGCGCAATTGCGACAAGTCCGGATCATCGTTCGGTCCATGCGGATCAACGCCGATCGCCACAGAGATATCATGAATTTCATTGTTGGCGAAAATACGGTCGCTACTGACTTCCCACGTGTTGAGCACTTTGCCGCGCAAGGGCAAAATGGCTTGGAAGTCTTTATTGCGACCCTTTTTAGCCGAACCACCGGCGGAGTCACCCTCGACAAGGAAAAGTTCGTTGATGGCGATATCCTCGCTTTCGCAGTCGGTGAGCTTGCCGGGTAACACCGCGACACTTGTTCCTTTGCGTTTGGTGACTTTTTTGGCTGAATTTTGGCGCGCCTGAGCCTGTTTGACAACCAATTCTGCGAGTTTTTTGCCTTCGTCCACATGCCCATTCAACCAAAATTCAAACTGGGTGCGAACAAAATTACTGACAAGACGCAACGCGTCCCGATTATTCAAGCGTTCTTTTGTTTGCCCCTGAAACTGCGGATCAAGGACTTTGGCGCTCAAAATTGCACTCGCTCGGGCAAAAACGTCATCAGTCAAAAGTTTGACATTTTTTTGCATGAGACCGTGCGCTTCCATAAAGGCCTTCATCGCTAAATAAAGCCCCTCTCGGAGACCGGATTCATGCGTGCCACCGGCAGGCGTCGGGATCAAGTTGACATAGCTTTCGCGAACGGTTTGCCCCTCTTCATGCCAAACCACAACCCAACTGGCTCCTTCGCCGACAGCGAATCCCTGCGACTCGTCCTCGGCAAACCCGCTCGCTTCAAACGGAGAAATCAAAGGCTCCGCGTTTAATTCGGACAAAAGGTACTCCCGCAAGCCACCGTCAAACTTCCATGTTTGTGTCGTCTCATTTTTTTCATTAATGAAAACGACTTCACAGCCCGGCATCAAAACCGCTTTGGACCTCAATAAGCGCACCAATTGCTCCACCGGGATGTTGGCGCTGTCAAAATACTTGGGATCAGGCCAAACGCGCACTCGCGTTCCGGTGGACGATTTCGGACGAGGGCTCTTGACACTCGTCAAGGGTTCAATGACTTCTCCCGCGGCAAAAACAATGCGATGCTCTTTGCCTTCGCGCCAAACGGTGACTTCCAATCGGGTCGACAACGCATTGGTGACGGAAACGCCAACGCCGTGCAGACCACCTGCAAAGGAGTAAGCGCCACCGGAATCTTTTTCGAATTTACCACCGGCGTGCAGACGCGTGAAAACCAATTCAACCGCCGGAACGCCTTCCTCGTGGTGAATGCCCACCGGAATGCCTCGACCGTTATCGGTCACTGTGACCGATCCGTCCGTGTGCAGTGTCACTTCAATACGGGAAGCACCCCCAGCGAGCACTTCGTCGCTTGAGTTATCAATGACTTCCTGAATGATATGCAAAGGATTGTCCGTTAATGTATACATGCCCGGACGCTGTTTGACAGGCTCCAACCCTTTAAGAACTTTAATACTCGACTCGCCGTACTCGGTGCGCTTTCCTGTGGCCATATTCACCCTTTTTACGCTCAATGCGAGTCATCAAGCACCCGCATCAAATGATTCCATCGATTGAGTTTTCAGAAAAAACAAGAACTTTCATTTTTGTCACGCGTCTGCATACTGAACATGGACTCGGTTTGTTTGATGCGAGAAACGGCGACAAGATTACCGAGCGGTATTTTAACGAAAAAGTTCGTAATCGCATGAAAGCGACTGATTTACCGACAAGTTTTGATCATTTATTCAGCTAATGCCCTTCAGCGATTCACCGAAGATATGAGCGATTCAAAATTTTTCATTACAATGTGTGCGTCTGCAAGTTGGATCCCGTGGTGAAACAGGATATCACGCTAGCCTCCTAAGCTGTCGTTCCGGGTTCGAGTCCCGGCGGGGTCACCAGGCGCCATTTTGCCTTTCCTTTCTTTCTCATTATCTTTTGCGTTCAAAAGCGGACGAAAGCCAATAAATACTAACTATTTCAAGCGTCCCCATCTATTTTTATCTTAGCTTTCTTGTTTTTTCTTTTGCATTTTGTGCTTAAATATGGATATTCACTTTGTGGCTTTTTTTGTGGCTTTTTTTTACGCTAAGAAAAATGAACGTAACTCAAAGAGTATCGGGTTGTTAACTGATGATGAGAAATTCTCCGACAAAAATGTCAATAAATGCTCCAGCTTACAGCTCATCATCTTTTGATTAAAAATTCAATGAAGAAAAAGATCATTATTGGAATAACTTTAGCATTCAACAAGATAGAACTAAAAACTCAATCTCTAAAGAAATAACTCTCAAAAACACTTGCATTTTGAAATGCGATTCTTATAATTCTCAATCCTGATTCCCCGATAGCTCAGTCGGTAGAGCGACGGACTGTTAATCCGCAGGTCGTTGGTTCGAACCCAACTCGGGGAGCCACATTTGACAAAAGCCAGCTGATCGCTGGCTTTTGTTTTATCCGAAACTCAGGCAATCAAGTCAGAGAAAATCTTTCGTTTCCGATTATGCAAACACCTTTGTATTTCTCTACGAAATTGCCAACCGCTTAGGCTTTTGTAGGCGTTTACAAAAAACCTAAGCGGAAAAACAAATACCCATTAAGGTACAACTTTCAAAAATTCACTCGTTAGAGCCAATCCTTTCTTGAGAACTTCTTTGTTATTGGCGTAACCAATGCGCAAATACCCTTCTGTGTGCAGCGCCGAACCCGGCGTGAACATCACACCGGTTTCTTTGACCAAACGCTCACAAAATTCCAAAGAGGAAAGTTTCGTTTGCACTTTCACAAAGGCGGTCGTACCGGCTTTAGGCTTGACATAAGATAAACGTGGCTCACTTTGAACCCATTGGTCCAAAATCTCAAGATTTTCTCGAATGATGGCCCGGTTTCTTTCCAATATCTTATCTTTTGCCGAAAGCGCCAATTCTGTGAAATACTCATCAAGCATGCCGACGCTGATCGTGTCGTAGTCGCGTTGATGCATAACGCGTTCAATCAGTTCAAGCGGAGCTGCAATCCAACCGAAACGCAAACCCGCCAGGCTAAACACCTTGGACATGCTACCCGTGCTGATGCCTTTTTCATAAAGGTCAGCCACTGAAACCGAGTAGGCGTCTTCCTGAGTCAACCCCCGATAAACCTCGTCGCACAACACCCAGGCGTCAACCGAACGAGCGATTTCACAAATTTCTTCCAGAAGGGTTTGATCCATCAAGGCGCCGGTGGGGTTGTTCGGATTATTGATGCAGATCAGTTTCGTGTCAGGTCTCACCATCGCCTTCAATTCATCTAAATCCGGCAAAAAACCGTTTTCCGGTTTTAAACGCAATGTTTCGATGTGCGCCCCGATGCTCTCTGGAATTGAATAATGTTGCTGATAAGTCGGAATGACGGAAATCACATGATCGCCCGGTTCAACGAGTGTGCGATGCACCAACATGTTGGCTCCGATGCAGCCGTGCGTCGTTAAGATATTTTCCGGCTTTTGCTTTTCATAAAGCCCGGCAATCAAAGAGCGAACGCGCTGGCTGCCTTCAATCCATCCGTAGGTTAATTTCTTACCCAATAGATCGCTAGTCATCTGCTCGGGCGTCACGCCGGCCATTTTCAAAAGTTCCTCAACGGTAATGGACTCCACGCAGGTTTCCGCGACGTTATAGGTGCATTTCGTTTCCCACGCGTTCATCCATTGCTCAACGCCAAATGCTTCAATTTTCATAACAAAATCCTTTAATGCGCCATGGCTTTTGCTTGTTCCAAAACAGCCAAGGCGATAGCAATATCTTCCAACCCCTGACCAATCGAACGGAAAAAGACCGTTTTATCCTCAGGACGACGGCAGCGACCGTTCACCAAATCACCCAAGTCCCCCATCACCTCGCTAGGGCTCCAAAGACCGGCTTGCGCCGCCAGGCGCATTTCTCCAGCCACGCTCGCCGTCGTAGCGGTGCAATCACAAAAAACCGCCATTTCGGATAAAAGCGCCGGATCGATTTCATGCGCATCGGTCACGTTGGTTGAAATGGAGGTAATCAACGGCGCCCCCGTAAAATCGCCCTTGCCAATCACGGCATCGGCAGCGCTCGTGCAAAGCAAAATCACATCCGCATCTTGCAACGCTTCCGATTTCGTTGACGTGAACTCGACTTTTCCATGACCGGCATGGATAAAGCTCGACTTTTGCTCTTGCGTCAATTGCGCGCTATTTAACGACCAAATGCGGACACTTTGCCAATCACGCAAACCGGCAACGTAACGCAGATGCGCTAAAGCCTGCGCGCCGGTTCCGATAATGGCCAATCGTTTCGCCGAATTCTTGGCCAAATAACGAACCGCCAAGGCCGTGGTCGCCGCCGTACGCTCAAGCGTCAACCTTGCGCTATCGACAAGCAACACGGGTTCACCCGTTTCAGTGGATTGGGCGGTGGGGTTGGGCACGGTGATGGTGCCCCGCTCCCCGGGCAGGACGTAGGTGAACTGATGGCCCTCGCCCTCGCCGGTGTGGGCGCCGGGATAGGCGGCCAGCAGGTCGGCCAGCAGCTTTTGGGGGTCCACCCCAAAGACCACCCGGTGGATGGGCTCAAACTCCAGGGAGTCGTCGTGGAGGTTCACCAGCTCCACCAGGGCATACCGGGCGGGGTGGGTCTCCTGCTCCTGGGGGGAGAGGGTGGGCTTGAGCTTTTCCCAGCAGGCCTTGGCGGTGGCCAGGGAGTGGTTCCCATCCCCCATGGCGTAGGTGAGCACGGGCTTGCCGGGGGCGTGGAAGAATTCCTCAAACCGC
>DVNR01000069.1 GCA_018714205.1 Candidatus Aphodousia faecipullorum | reverse complement strand
TCCTCACGGTTCATGCTGGCCAAAAGTCCATCTGAAACAGCGACCAGGGAATTGTTCTTTGTCGGACCGGTTGCAAAAGCATTAGGCTCGCCGTGATAAATACCAACTTCAGGCATCGCCACACCTTTGATTTCTGCAAGCTTGGCAATGACTTCCACCAACCAGCGTTCCACTCCGTTTCGAGGATTTTGCACATCAATCATCTGTAAACCCATAGTGCTCTTTGCCATGGTTTTACTCATGAAAAGGCTTATGATTGAACCGGTAAAACCAATAATCGCCGCATAAATCAATAACGTTCCATAGTTTTGATTGCTACCGGCGATTTGACCAAAATTCACACCGAAAACCCAACTGACGATGGTCATAATGATCGAAAGCATGACCAAAATGGCTAAGTTAGTCAGGACAAACAAACCAATTCGTTTAAGCATTCAATAAATTCCTAAAAAGAAGGTCACAGAGCTAAAGTGTACGCAAAGTCGTCGTAATATTCGCCCTGAAAAACATGAAAAATGTAACAAATACAAACAAGCCCGGCATTAACGCCAGGCTCGCCCTTAATCATTCTTCCATACGCTTCGGCGGATAGCTTCCCCAAGATGAGCAACCTGGACAAAGCCATTGGAACCCCTTTGCTCTAAACCCGCAATGTGAACACTGATAACGCCCCAAATGTGAGACATGTGGCTTCAGCAACGAGGTCAACAAGGTCAGTTCCTCATTATCCGGATCATCCTTTAAGCGTAGTTCTGCCAACTTTTCAAAAGCCAATAGGGTCGGATGACGGTGCAGCTCCTCACGCAAAAGATTCTGTGCAGCTTTCTCCCCTTCAGTCTTTGTCACCAATTCCAAGGCAATTGTCAACGTTTCTGCACTCGGTTGATCGGTAAGCGCCCGATGAATCATATTCATGGCTTGATCATGTTGACCGATTGCTTCATAAGCCTGGGCCATTTGCCCCATAATCAAGGTGACATAGTCCGGGGCAACCGTTTCTACTCGTGACCAATGATTGAGCGCTTCTTCAGGCTGTGATTGTTGAAGAGCCAGGTCGCCAAGCGCGATTAGCGCTCGAACACTTCGACGATCAACGCTAAGGGCTAAATTCAACTGAGCGCGCGCCTCGTCAAACTTTTTCTCCCTCGCTGAAAGTGCCGCCAATTCACAATAAAAATGAGCAATTTCAGACTGATGGTTTTCTCCAGCTTCTTTTTCTAACGTGTTGGCGATAGAAATAGCCTTTTCCCACTCTTTTTCTGTGCAGTAAATTTTCAATAGCGCACGCAAGGCTTCAAGGTGATAATCGGGCTCTTTTAAAAGGCGCGTGAAGCTATCCTCTGCGCGATCATAAATACCTGCCTTCAAGTAGTCATGACCTAATTCAAAAAGTGCCAAAGAACGTTCCTTAGCCGGAAGGTCTTCACGATTAAGAAGGTGGTTATGGATACGCACTGCCCGATCAAATTCCCCACGACGACAAAAAAGATTGCCCAATGCGTGATGAAGTTCTATCGTTTCAGGGTCAAGTTTGACCACTTCAATGAAGGCATCGATAGCTTTATCGGGTTGGTCATTGAGCAATAAGTTAATCCCTTTGTAATAGGTTTCGGGCTCTTGCTCTTCTTCTCGCTGACGTTGATCAAGACCGCGAAACCACCAACCGGCTAAAAAAAGAACCGGTACGGCGATCAAATACCAAAGCTCAAATTCCATAATGAAATCCTGAGGAATGCTTAATTTCTGTTATTGTAGCGACAGACAAACGAAAACGCCGCCGACAATCGTGTTAAGACGCATTGACGACAGCGTTTTCAACAAACTTCGAACGCTTAGCGACGACGATTCGTGCTGGGAGCGGCAGCGGCGACCGGACGACCTTCAATATGGCGGAACGTGATGCGACCCTTGGTCAAATCATACGGAGAAAGTTCCAAAGAAACTTTATCACCCGCCAAAATGCGGATGTGGTGCTTACGCATCTTTCCGTTGGTGTAAGCAATCAATTCATGACCGTTGTCAAGTTTGACACGGTAACGGGCATCGGGCAAAACTTCCAACACGACGCCACTCATTTCAATCAGGTCTTCTTTAGCCATAATTCTCCATGGTGCCACAAACAATGACACCATTATCGTTAAAAATAATCTTCCACGCCTTCACAAAATACAAGTGCCGAGCAAGCGGCGCATACTCAAACGGCAAAAAATGTGAAGCGCATTTTAGAACAAAAACAAAGAGAAAGGCGAAAAATTGCAAAAAAATTTACGATGCCTGGAGCTTTTTTAAAAAATTTCGTCCATAATAGTGTTCCTTGCTTATCCTCGTGGGGACGACCTGGTTTCGACAGGGATCACGAAGTAGCTTGGTGCATGTCAAGGTCCAGTCACCTTGTAAATCCGCTGGAAAACAAATAAACGCCAATAACAAGCGTTTCGCTCTCGCCGCCTAATTTAGGCGAGGACCGCACCGGTTTGCCCCTAGGCCGGGTTAGTTCGCTAACAGCGGTTTCATATTAATACAGGCTGGATCGTCGGGAGGGCACTGCCCGATGATCAAGATCTAAAGTGTCTGGTCTTGCCAGAACCAGTCAAAGGGTGGGAAGCAAGATGAGATTGTTTAAATACTTTGAATAAGCATGTAGATCCAGTTATGGACGATTTCTGGACGCGGGTTCAATTCCCGCCGTCTCCACCACCTTACCTTCCAATACCATCCAAATAAATCCGAAAAATCCTTAATTTTCAATGCATTAATCAAAAATATCATCCAATACAGTCTTATAACATCCAAAGATATCCTTGATTTTATGATGGATAAAACGTGGGATAACATGGGTTCAATTCTGATAGAATAAATTTATCCAACATAAAACAAGGTAATTTATTATGCCAAAAAAGGTTTCTGAGTTAACCGCTTTGGAGGTAAAGCATCTCGGAATGGGCATGCACAATTTGGGCGGCGTTAAAGGACTCTATTTGCGAAATACCCCATCTCAATCTGTTTTTCTACTTCGTTATAGTGACGCTACCGGTCGTCATGATTTTTCATTGGGCAACTATCCAGAAATGTCTTTAAAACAAGCCCGTAAAGCCGCCCTTGAAGCACGAGAACTCATCAACCGTGGAGAAAGCCCTATTGAAGCACGGCAAAAAGCTAAACAAGCTAAAAAGGATGCTGCACTCGCTTTAGCCCGTGAAGAAGCTAAAAACGAAATGACTTTTGAACGCGTTGCCGAAGAGTGGATACAGGACCGAGTGCAACATAATTATTGGGCAAGAAACAATCGCGGCGAAATCAATACCAGACGAAACTTAGAAAAATATGTCTACCCCTACATTGGAAGAAAGAACATTGAGGAAATTAATGCTGAAATGGTAAGAGACTGCTTGCGACCGATTTGGCAATCCCTTCCCTCCACTGCAAAAAAAGCCAAGTCTCACATTTTTAAAATTTTCCAATGGGCCATCGCACTCCATAAAAGAGAGAAAGAAGTTAACCCTGCATCTTGGGACGGTGCTTTGGCTGTTTTAATGGAGCCACTACAAAACGACAGGAAGCCTAAACAAAACCAAGCTGCTTGTGACTTTAATGAAATTCCAAGGCTCTTTGCGGAAATGAAACCCTATTTTTCTATTTCTGCACGGGCTTGCGAATTCGCCATCCTGACTGCGGCTCGCTCTAAAGCTGTTCGTTTTGCTACTTGGGATGAGTTTGATCTTGAAAAAGGTATCTGGACGATTCCTCTCGAACACGACAAAATCAAAGTTCCCAATAGAGACCGAACAATTTTTCTATCAAAGCAAGCAATTGACCTACTTAAAAAATTACCACGATTTGCAGAAAGCCTTTATGTCTTCCCAAGTAGTCAAGGCAGTCACCTCTCCGATACCGCTATGACAATGTTTTTACGAGGACTACACGAAAAAAGACGAGAAAAAGATGGTATCGGCTGGATTGATCCAATCAAATCAAAAAAGACCGGTACGCCTTGCACTATTACAATTCATGGCACCGCTCGCGCAAGTTTTAGAACATGGGCTAAAGACGACCTCTCGGAAAATAACAGACGTTTTGACCAAGAGGCCGTCGAGCTTTGTTTACTTCACACCAAAAATGATGCTTATGAAGGAGCCTACGACAGAGCACCGCTAGCCAATGAACGAAGAAAAATCATGCAAGCGTGGGGAAAATATTGTTTGTCGCAGTGTAATGATTGACACTTGCTGTCCATTAAGAGCAAAAACCCCATAAAACCACACAAAACCCCCGAGATTTTAAAAACCTCGGGGGCTCAACCCAAAAATACCAAACGGATTTTTAGAGCTGGACCAGCTTCCGAAATTTAGCCTCAATCAATTTATCTTGACTAATCTGTAATTCATTTGCTTTTGAGAGCAAACACTCATACGTTTTGTGGTGCATCCCTTTTGGCCGCACGTAATCATGACCAATTCTGTCGAATATTTTCCGTGTTTTACTTTGAAGCCTCGAAATGTCATCTTCGTATTCGCTTTGATAATGCAGCCCCAAACAACTGCGACACGCAACAACAGTATCAACGTAAATGATTGCAGCCCTTCTGCCGCATTTGGGGCAAATAAACCACACGCGGCTCCCACCATAGCGACAGGCAGAAAATTGAAGAGGAATAAATTCGGTTACGGTTGACCAATCTCCTTCACAAGAACGACGATACTTGTATTGAACGAACAATTGATTGTGGTTCACCAGAGAAACGCTAGCGCTCCCTAATGACTCTTTACCCTGGTGCCAATTCACTTGTAACGGTTGTTTTTGCAACAGCTGCAAGTGCGCCTTAACCCACTTTGAAGTAATAAAACGGGTTTCCTCTACAAAATTTTTAGACCGCCAACAACCGCGCCCACTTCCGATGCCGCCCATATTTTCTCCAAATCTTTTGACAAAAAATTCAAAACAAAACTAAGAAATTGCCTTCTTTGCCCTATTTCTCAGGTGCTGTGCAAGATTCTTGAGACGTATTTTTTAGAGCCTTCAATTTCAATAAAATGGATAGAGTTCGCTCAAATTTACGATCCAAATGAGCTTCATAGCGAGCCAACGACTCAAAAGGTAGTTGACTGACTGCGTTCCCGAGCATTTGTTGACGCATGCTATCAATGTTGTTTAACAACGCCTCCTCCCTATCGAGATAAGGCATCAATTCGTTTTCTATAAACCGCTCAACCGAATAAATCGTCTCCGAACGATCTTCGACATACCAAAGCTTTTCGGCAATCTCTGGCAATAACCTCAAGGCCTCCTTTGCCGCACCTCGTCCGCCAGCACACAAGCGATCTTGAGCAGAAACTATCTGTTCGCGGGCCAACAAAAGTTCATTCCGGCGTTGTCGAACTTCGTCATCAGAAAGCTTTATGAACTCTCGAATAGGGATTTCGCTTTCAGATAACTGGCCGCCAGACACGTGCAACGAAAAGGGACGGGCTGCATTAACAACCCGAACGGGATAAGCCATTTGATTATTGATACCTTCATTGATTTTTGCTCCTTCTGCCATCAGCAAACGTCGCTTTCGCCAAAGTACCCCCGCCAACTCTTCAACCAAAGCTTGTTCACTAATGCCCTCCGGCGAATACTCTGATTCAAGTGCATTTAGGAGCATTTGATAGTCTTCTGCATTTTCATGCGGTAAAAGTGTTTCCTTGGATAAAATGCCGTGCCTTACAGCATTGAAACGAGATACCTCATAACCAACAGTTTTTTCTTTATCTTCACGCATTTTCTTACCTTTCAGCTATTATTGATTTTGTTCATTAGTCAGACGGAATAAGGGTTGTTTGCCTTTTGTGCAGGAGCGATAAAGCTTCAAACCATTCACGCTCCAACCTTCTTTTTGACGAAGCCACCAACCCAATTTCCGTCGATTAATGTCATATCCGTCCTTTAAACCCGCCTCGTCAAACGAATCGCTGAGTTCACTATCCCAAGAAGAACTTCTAACTGCTTCAGCTACATCCTTGACCGAAAAGGCGTGTTTTCCAAAATGGTTAAATAAGCAAGTAAAAACTCCGCCTACTACTTCTTTTTCTGGGTCACTTTCGATCATTTCAAACATTCGTTCAGCTGGATCAACCAATCCCAACCATAAAAGCGGTTGTCGACACCAATCTGACCAGCGAGTAAAAGAGGCAATATTTCGACAGGGAGTTTTGGGGCCGCCGGCTTGTAGCCATGCGGCAACAATCGTCAGGGCGCATGAAACAAACTTTTCCCGATTGGCTCTCACATGCTCCAACAAGTTCGGGTTAGTAAATTCACGTGTACTAGGATTTTCTTCGCTCGGATTCAAAACGATGGTTAGCACACGGCGGGACATATCCTGTACCGGTCCAACGTTATTACCACTAGATAGAAACAATGTCCGTGTTCCCACCTCAGTTGTTCGACTGACTCCCAAAATACGACCGTTTAAGGTTTGCTCGGTAAGAACCATGCATAGACTCTTGAATGCATAAATATCTGATGTTAGGTTGTCAAAAATGATGCACGCTGGCGACTGCATCAAATGGGCTAACAGAAACTTTCGGCATTCTTCGTCATCTTTTGGAAATACGGAAGCCGCCACGTTATCAGCCGTTGCAAAGATTGAAATCAGAGTCGTCAGATAAGATTTCCCCGAACCAGGCAAATGCGCCCTTACATGGAACATGGGAGCAAAATCCAATTGAGCGCGTACTGTTGCGGTCAATATTGCCGAAAGAGCTGCAGAGTAGTCAGACTCAGTATCAAAAGCGAATTCTTTCAACAATGCTCTAAGCTGCTCAGAAGCACTCAAAGCATCAGCCCTTGTTAAGTGTTCACTTATTGAGAATTTAGAAGGATCAAAATCACCAAATAACCCCGTTGAACTGTTGTAGCCCACTTCTTTTGAAATTGAACCATTCTCTGAAATGAGCGGTTGCCTAGCAATGCCGATTAATTCAGGCAAAAACGAATGAATGCCACTATCAAGAATCGCAGAAAGATATTTTTGTGACGGATCACAGGGCACATACCGTTTTGAGCGCGCGTCATAGTGTTGCCAACGCGTGCAGCCACACAAATCCAACAAAAGACTTTGTTGGTTCGCTTCAACAGTCTTTAATTGCTTGTTAACTGCAGACTTTTGCAAAAAGACAATTCGGCCTCCTTTCTGAAAATACCTTCCGGTAGCAGCTAACTCTTGTTCCGCGGCCGCAACAATTCGATTAGCTTCTCCTGGAACAATCGTTATACGCGCCTTCATGTAGGCATCTTCTGCCTCAATACCCAAATGGTCCAATAGCTGTTTTATTCCGCGTCCCTCACAATGACCGTGTTGGCATTTGAAAGCACCTATTGGATGATTTTCATCTGGAATCCAGTAGACAGCGCCGGTATCAAGACACTCGGTGTGTTCATTTTTCCAAGGACACGAAATTTCATATTTACCTTGAGAGATTTCATGCTTTAACAACCCCAACTCTCGGAGACGCTCTAAAACCACATTAACTACTGGAGCAGGCGTGTACACTGAATTGCCACCACCAACAACACTCTCTTTTTTGCAAGAGTTATCGAGTTGTTGACTCGAAGCAATTGACATCGTTTGAATCCGTAAACCGCTTTTCAGCTCCTCTACGCTATAACGATTTTCCGGCTTCCAAAATACGAGACGGCAATGAAATACCGGTGAATATTTGCCATTACAACCGACCGGCAATCTCATCAGCCGAGAGGCAGGACCACTCGCGCCAGGATCACTCAAACCCGATGAAATAATTGCCTTCGACAAGGCATCGGCCTGAGATACCTTCTCAATGGGAGTTTGTAGGAAATAGCCTACTTGGTAGTTTCCGCTCGAGGTTTCCAAAATGTAGGACGGCTCAAGCGCGATTCTTGAAAACGGTATTTGTGCCTTTGCTTTTCCTTCGACAATGCTTTCTGTGACATCATCCAGTGCGATAACCCACAGGGCAACAAAATTTGATTTTTGACGTTTATAGCGTCCCTCTTGATCAGGCTTAAAAGTTGCCACAGAAAAGAAATTGTTTGAGTCTTGTGACTCTGGCGCTTGCGATCCATCAAAGTCCTTCGCTAGCCAGCAAAAAGATTTGTCGGAAGGATTACCAGCAGAACTAACAGTAACGGGACGATTAATTCCACTATCGGTTGCAAGCAAGTTAAAAGCTTGAGAAAGAAATTCAGCATTTGATACCTCCAGAGGCAAAGATGAAAATTTTTCAGCCGTCAATGCAAAAACAGATGTGTTTAACAGTTCTTTCATAGTGTCACCCTTATAGTTGAGAACGCTGTTTAATAAGGGATGCCACCAGAATCTTTATTTCATCGTCTGATTTGCCTTGGATACGCGCCTTATTGACCGCCTCAATCTCTGAAGCCAACCAACCTACCGCTCTTGCACCCAATTTAATTGGGGGCGGCAATAGCCCCTGAGAAATTTGTTGATAAAAGGAGGAACGAGGCCTTCCTGTCAGTTTTTGCGCCTGAGCGCTACGTAAGATTTCAATAGTCATTGTGATACCTCAATAGAGTTGTTTATTAATCACAACGACAGTTCACACAGATTATTTCAATTCCAACAGATATATTTCTTTAGGCCTTAAAAACTGAGGATGTTCGAGTTTTTATGGTTTATTCAATGTGTATTTTCTTGCTGAAGTTTCTGCAAATACTCTCGAGCAAGTTTTTGTATAACTGCACTGTTTCTGGCAGCCGTCAGTTCGTTCTGAATCATTGACACAGACACACCCTCTTCCTGTGCAAGTTGTTCTGTTATGCTCCCAGGAAAATCTGCCTTGTGCGCTTTTCGGAAATTCATTGTTGCTAGCAACCTAGCACGTCTAGCTTCTCGCGGTTCGGTACTTTTATCTGCCCACAACAACACCTCACACTGACTTGGCAGTAGCTGATATTGCTCACCATCAAAGCCAATGGCATCAATCAGTTTTATCTTATTATTGCCGGCACAGAGAACCCAATTCCCGCCCTCATAATTCAAGGACAAAACCAGACGGTACTTACCGGCTAGAACCACACCTAAATTAATACCTTCACCAGTTTCTCCAGTGTCGAGCAATAATTTGGCATCGAAAACTTTTTTAAGCCAAGTGACTACCTTATTAAGAGTTATTTGCTTTTGAACTAATTGCTTTTCAGGAATTTTTATGCGACCGATCCCGTCTTGGTGAGGGCATATTACCCAAGCACAATCATGGATAATCGTAACGGGTCGGGAGAGGCACTGATGCTCACATTCATAACAATCTATGTTTCTCGCGGGAGAAGCTGATTCGATTAGATTTAGCGCTTCAAGTGCTTCTTTGTGCGGCCAGGACAATACCTCCTCGCCACTTACCATAACGCAAGTATTCTCGGGATTTAAGGCTTGAAGAAGATATCTCAGAGTATCACTATCAGCCAGCGGCTCAATTGTTCGTTTGCGAGGTCTCGCCATTTTCCTTCAACTCGATCCCTGAATCACTAAGCATCTTACGGAGCATTTCGCCACGTTCATCATGATGTAATGAACATGAATTCGGCCATGTTAAACGAATAGTTTCCGTAACAACTTTTGCCCCTTCTTGAATTCGAACCTTAATTTCCGCCTGGGTTACAAAGTACGCATCAATATTTTCAATCCGACTCCACTTGCTTAACCATTTATAGATACTCTTGGGATTTTCCGCCCATTTTGGTGCTTCAAAAATGACTCGATGATCCGTTGAATAACGGGGTGTTAAACGGATTCTTGAGATGGCGGCCATCTCTATTGGGGAGAAGAGAGAAAATTTAAATTTAAATTCAGGACTTATTAGTGGAGACAGATCGTAAATCCTTTCATCCTTTTTATTGATGGGCAATTCATCGGTATGAAGAATGCATGTAGCAAAGATACGTTGTAGTTCCGTAACTTGCTTTCGGATCCCCTTGCAATAAATATCTAGTGTTCCTTCTCGCTGGTCGTATACAAAAATTATTTGATCGGCAAATTTTGTCGAGCGACTTTTAAGTTCAGAACCTTCCCATTCTAATGTTTGACGACAGTAATCCTCAGGGTAAGCGAAGAAATAGTCCAATTCGTTGCGTCTAAACACATCAACATGACAACGTCGGCCTTTACCATAGTGCTCAAAGAAAAATTGTCCTAGCTCTTTTTCAAAAAACACTATTGCTTCTGTCGTAACATCTGCTGGGACTTTTGCCAAATTCTTTAATTTTTTCCACCAACGATCGCCAATGGCGTCTGCTTGATGAAAACAAAGAGCTCCTTTCCAAAAATCAGGGTGATTTAAAAAGGCTAAAAACACTCGTTCTTCGATCGATGTATCGTTTCCCCATTCCTCTTGTAATTTTTCTTTTTGGCGGTGGAAATTCGCTTCATCCAACAGCGCAGTTATTCCTGCTCCATCACTCATCTCATGGAGTTTTACAAAGTCACCCTCTGCAATTCGTCTGATTTCATCTGACAGATTCGTCCAGGCGGCCATTAATACTTCTTCCAAATTCTCATCTTGAGTTGACAACGGCCACTCCCAGTTATGCCGCTCCTGAAAGTAGCGAGCAATTAAATTAACTGGCATTCGACGGAAAAAATCTCTGATCGAAAATTGAGTAGCCATACCTTCACCCCCAAAGAAAGAACAGAACGTCACCAATCCCTTCTCAAAATCTTCATATTCATAAACCGATCAAACCCTTAAAACTTTCATGACCTCATCCCCCAGATGATTAATTACCTTGACAGCAATCTGACCATTTTCTGGTTTTTTAAAAGGTCTAGAAACATTACTATGAAGGCTATTCCAGACATCTGCATTAATATCTGCTTTTAGTGTTCGTTTCAAGGCACCATAAGGATCTTTAGCTCCCAAAAAATAGGCCTGCCGAACAAAGAAACTTTCTTGATCATAATCAGTATCTACAAACCAACAGGCTATGCCGTCTTCATTATCAGAACGTACCTCCCCTGTATTTGGGAAAAACACGTCTATACCTCGTACACGAACACGAATATTTTCTGAATCAACTTCTTCAACAACGATATCAGGTTCTCCAAAGGCAACAAAAAGATTGCCTTTCCCTTTTAGGGCGTCCCCCATCATGAGGTCTGTATTCATCATGACTTTCATAATGGTTAGCTTGCCCAATTTAACAACCTCAGTGGATTGTGCATCAAAATGGAACGCACAGGCGACCAACATATCACATCCAGACTCCGCTGCCTCTCGAGCAGCCTCCATAATATCCGGTCGACTCAAAGTACCAAACTCGGGTCCCACGAGGATGGCCACGCGCTTTTCTACTTCTCCCTCTAAATACTTACCTACTGCACAAAT
>DVNR01000068.1 GCA_018714205.1 Candidatus Aphodousia faecipullorum | reverse complement strand
AATCCATTTCCTTCACTCCTAAGAGATTAGCAAATATTGGATTTACACAAAGTTATTTACAGTCTCCGACAAATTGTTTGTATGGGCGTTTGCCGTGACGGAAAACCAATATGATCAGAATGCGTAACCGATTCGAGCATTAAATGTCCGACTACTTAAGTCATCTCCATTTTGCTGTGAAGCGAAGAGTTCCAGAGAGACATTGTCTTTTCTAAATCCTATACCGACAGTTGCGTTAGCGACATAGCTTCCTAATTCATCCTGAGCTGTAAAACGGCATCCGCTAAAACTAAAATTCGTGTCAAATTCTGTATTCGTGAGATACGCCACACCCAGTTGAACGGCGGGTAAAACCGTGTACCCATCAACGGAAAAGTAACCATTCCAGTTGGCTGTTGCTCTGAAGACAGCCGTATTAAGGGTGTCGTTATCGTAATGAACCAAGCCGCTTCCGATGGTGTTGAAGTCAAAGCCATCTTGCTTAATACCCAAGTAGCCCGCGGCGACTTTAACTCCGACTGTCTGTTCGTCTGTTATCGGAACATCGAGTCCAACATGAGCTTCGGCGTAATAGTACGTTGAATCAATGTCAGTCTGGTCTGATCCAATTTTATCTCTGACGTTCCAGTCGCTTGATCCGATGCCGCCGTCAATGCGAACCCCTGTGTGAACTAAATCGGTGAAGTGATAATTTAGAGCGGCTCCTATGGCAAAACGCGTCGTATCACTTTGAAGATTGTGATTGTGGCTATTGGATTGTTCTTTGGCTGTCGCTAGGTAAAGAGCGGCATCGAGTTTTCCTGAATTAGCGACGGCACGAAGAATCACGCCGCCTCCATCGCTATCAAACCCCATCGAAGAACTGTCCCGATAATCGATATACCAAGGAATAACGGAAACTTTCCAATCCTCCTCGGGCAATCGGCTTGGAAGGGATGTCAAAGCCTGAAGGCTCATTAGGGAATTGAGTTCACCGGTCATCGCCATATAGCGGCTTTGATGACCTAAACTTTTTTCCGGATGCACTGTGGCCACTGCTGTCAGATGGTTGATGTCATCACCCGCTGTGGATAGGTCGACCATGCCGGAAGCGGATTCAACCCGATCAAAGAACCCATCCACATATTGGATGTCGGAGATGAATTCACCGGTCTCGTCATAATGGCCAAAAAGTGTGCCTATTTCGATTGTGGTGGTCAGACCGTCATAGTTTTTCGGAGCAATGTACAAATGTGAGTTTGGGGTGAATGAAAGCATCCCTGTGGTGGTTTGCGCATCCGCGACTTCCAAGGCAAAAGGAACGAGTCCATCTGTGTCACTTAAATTGAGAAGCCAATCGCCGATCTCAATTTGTCCGCTACCGCTGATTGATCCGAGGAATTGATTTTGACTTCACCGGCTACCCTAGATAGGTCAATTCGTCCCATATTGGACGCAAAGACTTTCCCGTTATTAACCGCTCGCGCGACAATGCCGGCCACTGAATAAGCCTCATCGGTATCAAAGATCATCGTGCCGTTGTTGACAAGTGATACGGTTGCTTCGTCTGACACGCCATAAAGCCCTGCGGCGAAGAGTTGGGTGTTGACAGTGGTGGCAGCGTCTACTTGGCTATTGATGATGAGCGAGAGCGTACTGTCATTTGGAAAATCTTTTTCAAATTCGTGGATGTTCGTTGAAAAATCAGCGCAACTGGAGTCGATAACATCAAAATTCGTATTGATCGAAATGGTTCCATTGTTGATAGCGGCTGCCTCGGTTGCTCCGTTGTTGGAGGCTGTGATCCCCATGAGTCCAACATAGGCGTCAAAATTTGCCCCAGCCAGAGCGACAGGGCTCAAACGCCAGGTAAAGGACTGATAATACGGAATGCCTGCTTGAGCCATTTCTTCATCAGAAGGCGTTTGGTTATCACTTATCATTGTCATCGAAGCTGAGGCGCTGACATAGCCCTCAATATCTGAGGACAACGAAATTGTCCCGTTGTTGATCGCTTGAGTTCCGATCGAGGCCAGACCAATGTAAGAGGCGATCACAGCACTCGTTCGCTCATAAACGTATGCAAGTGTTAACCGGTTTTCAATTTGATGTTCTTGATCCCAGGTCTCTGTGATAATCCAATTGCCAAAATTGTTATCTGCGACTTCAGATGTATTGGCGATATGCACTTGGCTATCAAGCGAAACGTCCAACTCAACATCGGAGACTTGCTGCAATTGAATAGTTGCTTGATTAACGATTGGCGTGCCGACTGAAGATTGTCCGATTTGAAGATCGGTCGTTGGCTCAATGCGATCACTATCCATAAAAATGATTTCACTTGACTCAGGGCCGAAGGCTTGCATGTTCGACCACCAATACTGGTAATCTTGATCCTGGTTCCAGTCGTAGCTCATCGAAAAATTTTGTCCGAGAGCCACCGGACTAAACGTTGAACAGACGATCAGCGCTACAGGTAATAGTTTGAGCTCAAAACCTTTCATGATCTCTCCCTGAGATTCACTGCTGAAGATACTATACGGCGCAAAAGTTCATGTTTGTATTGTCATTATGACTAAGGATAAACACTTGTACTTAATGATGGAATGCCAGATTATTTCCAATTGATGATCGAAAATTCCTAAACAGGCAAATGGGGGAAGGCGGTAAGTCAAAAGCGTTAGTCCTTTGTTCGACTCCGCGAAAATGAGAGATTTGTTCTTTGCGTATGGGTTGTTTCCGGAATGAAGTTAGTGCAATTGGTTGAGATGATCCCATAATGTCTTGGAAGTGGTCTGAACTCGTCGTTGTTTTTCATCATGCCAAAGCAGTTGACGGAATTCAGACCGACTTCAACGATCTATTGCCAGAACGGATCCATGTTCTTTAATGGGCTTCTCGCTCTAAAGCTTTCCTTTAACTTTTCGTGATATTGCTCAGCTTTTTGTTGCATGCCTTCAGTGGAAACATTCAAGACGGCATGGCGAGCGACAACCGGCTTGCCGTCAACATAGACATCCGACACATCTAAACCGGTTGCGGCCATCGCCAACGTGCGAATTGGGTTATCAACCGCGCCGAGCCAAACATTGTTTAGAGGAATTCGGAAAAAGTCCGCTTTGCAGCCTTGAGCGATTCGACCCAAATCGGAACGCTTCAAGACATCGGCGCCGCCCGCCGTGTAGGCGTACCAGAACGCTTCAAAATCATTGTCATGGCCGGCTTGGGGATCGGCGGCGTAGGCAAACATGCTTCCTGCCCGCATATTCATGAAGGGGTCAGGCGGGAAGGTGTCGCTACCCATCGCGAGTTTGATTCCGAAACGCCGGAATCGGGCAAAGCTTTGTAAACCCCGTCCGCTTCGACCATAGACGAGAGGACAGTGGATAACGGAGACGCCACGCTGGCTTAGGATTTCCAGATCAGAATCTCCTTTTTCAGGAACCAACGTGGAGCCCGAGGTGTAAAGCGCATGAGAAATTAAAAAGTGATCGTTTAACAATCCGATCGAGTCCAAGTATTTCACGGAACTCATGCCAAATTGCTTCTGAATAAGGTTGTATTCAAAAGCGCCTTGAGCGGCGTGAAGCCGGATTAAAAAGCCGTGCTCTATGGCAAAGGCTGACGTCTCCTTCAAAATGTCTTCCGTTTGCAATTCAATGCGTTCAGGGCACATGATCGTGTTGATCAACCCATGACCATACCCATCGTATTCCGTTGCAAAGCGTTTGGCGTTTTCAAAGCCTTCTCGCCCTTCGCTTTCCAAGGGCATGGTGACGCGTTTTTGTGTCTCGGTGTCCCAGCAATGCATTTTGCCGATAAAGCCCATGCCCAAATAGGCCCGCATGCCGAGAGTGACGGCGTTCTTAGCTGCGGCGACTAATTCCTCATAGGTTTCACCGGCTTTTTTATAGTAAGTGCAGGTGATTGGCATAATGGTGGTCACACCGCGACGCAACAATTGCGTGTAGGCAAAAAGCGACTTGAACGCTTCTTCTTCGGCGTTCATCGCTTCAACCGGTCCCTCATTTAAATAGTCTTTTGACCAGTTCAGTTTTTCCGGACGGTCCTGCTCACAGTAGATCAAATGATGATCGATGTCGCCCAAAGCGTTCAAATCAATGAAACCGGGAGACACTAAAGAGTCAGACCAATCGAGTACGCGATCAACTTTTCGCGTGAGGTTTGTGCCCACTTCAAGGATTCGGTCGCCTTCGAAAATGAATTCTCCGTTTGGCAGAGTGTCCACTCGGCGGTTTGTGGCGTCTTCAAGCACCAAAGCTCGACTTTTAACTAAAACAGCTTCTTTTTGACAAGTCATAACCATTTATCCTTTGGGTATTAAGCGAGGCGTTCTTCAAAAACGAGGTTGCGGTATCCGGTCCAGAATGTGTCGGACGGCTCCAACAATTTTTCGTATCCTGCCCGTCGTATGGTTCTTAAGGATTCTTCAGTCGCTTCTTTGAGAACTTCCGCTTCATCGATGCCAAGCACCTGGCGTTTCACCATTCGGAGTTTACCTTGTACCATGACCGTGTCGACGTCAGAGGCATTGCCGTAAAGCATGAGTTTATGAATCGGCAAGAAGTTGGGGGTCAGGTGGGGCTTTTGAAGATCCACGGTGATGATATCGGCTTGTTTGCCGGTCTCCAAAGAGCCGAGGTCGTTTTCCCGACCGATGGCCTTGGCAGCATCAATGGTGATCATGCTCAAAAGTTTGCCGCAGGGCAGATAGAAGAAGTCGCGTTCTGCACCTTGGGTGATCATGGCAAGGTTTCGGGCGGCTTGAATCAAGTCGTAGGGGATGCCGGGAGAGGTTCCGTCGGTGCTGATGGCGACATTGACTCCCAACCCCATTAAGGTCGGCACCGGGCAACGGTTGAAAATTTGACTCCAGCCGGGGCTCGTAGTCACATGGGTATGCGTCTCGGCAAGAATGAGCGCTTCGTCAATGCCGATTCCTTTGCAGTGCTGAACGTGCACGTCGGGTCCCAAAAGGGCGTCCTCGGATTGGGCGGCCATTCGGATCATCCCGCCGAACGCCTCGGTGTGGATGCGAGTCTTTTGCCGTTTGGCAATTTCCCGGACGGCTTTCATCATTTTCCTGTCATGTTCGGTGAGCCTGACAGCCATGTCAGCGGGGGTGGGGCCGGAGGGCTGAACCGATGTGACCATCACGAAGGGGGCGATAAACGCCTCAATCAAGCCGTTGTGTGAATGATGAGTGAGCTCAATGGCTTCTTCGGCTTTTTGCATTACTTCGTCAAAACTGAGCTCAACGCGTTCAAAGTGCCCTCCTTGGTCGTCGTCTCGCCATTGGCCGAAGGCTCTTGGGTACGGTGGGTTGGAAGGACCGATCGCCAAGATCTGTCTCACGCCCGTTGTGGCGTAGGCATCGGCTTGAGCCACGGCAATTCGCGGATCATCGCAACGCCCCGCGTTGGTGAGCACATTGACTCCGCAGGTGATCCCGGCTTTGAGTCGCTCCAGAGACGCTAAGCGTCCTTCCCAATACCAATAGTCAGGAGTTGAGTTGAAGTGATAGATGTTGGTCATGTATCCCATCCATCGACTTCTCGTGTCCCAGCCCAAGGCCCGATTCATGCAGTGTCCCGCGTGTGCATGCGAGTCAATAAAGCCCGGAAGGATTAATTGACCGGTGCAGTCAATGACGGAGTCGGTTTCTGCAATTTGATCTTTGTAGGTGTCAAAAGCGCCGACAAAAATGATTTTGTCAGCCTCGGTGACGACTGCGGCGTCTTCAATCAATTGGTATTTTGAATTCATCGTGACGGCTAAGCCGTGAGCAAAGATCGTTTTGGGCATATTCAAAGTGCTCCTAAAAGTTTTAGCTCTTGTCATTTTTAGCGATCAGACGCAAGCCTAAAAGTATCAGAATCAAGCTGATTAAAGCCCCGGCTTCCAAGGGTTCCTTTGCCACTGTCAAGGCAAGGCAAAAAGAAGTCACGGGGTCTAAAAGGGTCATGGCGACAGCCGTTCCCGCCGCAATGAAGCGAAGCGCCGTCGTATAAAGCATGAAAGCAAGGCCTGTCGGCACAACGCCAAGGTAGATGAAAACCATCCAATCGACATGGTTTATTCCAGTGGGAACATGACCTAAAATCACCGCGGCGACGACGGTTATTAAAAATGCGATGAAAAAGATGCAAGTTGTGCTTGCCAAGGGTGAAAGGTCCTTGACCAAGCGGCCGGAACTCAATGTGAAGCCCGCGTAACAAAGGCCGGCTAATAAGCAGACAGCCAATCCTGTGACATCAATATGCCATGAACTGGCCTGAGAGATCATCATGCCGGTGACGCCTGAGGCGGCGAGCACCGCGCCCAACCACCATCTGCCGTTGAGCGGCTTTTTTAAAAGCCATTGTGTCAGGAGCCCCGCCCAAATGGGTGCTGAGCCAATCGTCGCGGCAGAGCCCATTGCGATGCCGGTTGATCTGACGCCGTAAATAAAACAGATATTATTGACGCTGATTAAGCTCGCGGCGAGAATAATCCATGGGAAAAGTGATCGGAGCGTACCAACGCTGAGGAGTCGATATTCTTTTTTGAGAACAAAACAGGTGGTAAAAAAACAGGAGGCGAAAAGCAAACGGAAAACGACAACCCACGAGGCATCAATCGTTGGCTGTGCATAGCTTTGCGCAAGCCCAATCGTTCCCCAACTGATCGCTGCGATCGCAGCTAGCCCTAGCCCGTAAAGTGATCGTGACAACATCTTTGACACTCCATGACGGTTTTTAGGGTTCAAATCCCACCCTTACCGCCAATCCATTATCACTAAACGATAGTTAAAGCGAAACTAAAGATTTTTTATTTGCAAAGCGCTCGCCACTAAAAATTTCAGTTGCAAGGACGAGTGTTTTATGTTTGGAATCGGCGTTATTCTCTGACGAAGTTGCCCGTCTACTCATCAGTTAAAGCGAACTCCGATCGTCTGGTTTTGAGTTCCTCAATGAGGTAGTCAATAATCGGGTTCTTTGCTTGTACGTTGCTGCCAAGCAGAAAATGCGTGAGACCGGGGCCAACGTCTGTTTCAATGGCGTAAAGCAAGTGATCTTTTTGCACTAAGCGTTGAGGGAGAAAGCCTGCGCCGACCCCGAGTTTGACCAGTTCAAGCACCGAGTCGGTGTCGTTAACAAAAAGCGTTTGTCCGAAGCTTTGCAACCACGTCTGATGCAAGGGATTGTTTTTTTCTGAAGTGATTGCCAGAAGCGTCAGCTCGCTTTCCGGTTCAATCGTGTTATTGCCTTTTTCAGTTTTATGGGACAGTTGCCAATGACAATAGCCCCAGTCAATCGTTTGAATTCTTATCGGTTTTTCATTGGCTTGAGGCAACCCCACCGCGAAATCGATGTCTTCATTGACCAAACGGGTCCACAGTGTCGAGTGGGGAGTCGTTTGAAAAGAAAACTCTGTTTTGGGAAAGGCTCTCTTTAGATCGAAGATGAGCTTTGCAAGCGGTTTTTGTAAAAGCAGATTACTGACACCGATTCTAAAAGATGCCGGCACGCCGCTTGCCAATTGCGCTAGTTGCGGGGAAATGGCGTCTAAAAGTCGGTCAATTTTTTCGAATTGTTTTAAAAGCACTCGGCCGGCTTCGGTCAATTCCAACGCATGCGGTTTCCTGATGAATAGTTGTGATCCAAACTGATTTTCCAGCGCCCGTATGCGGTAACTCACCGCTGCCGGTGTTTTGTGTAGAAGCTCCGCGGCATCGGTGAAGTTTTTCGATTGCGCCACCGCAAAGAAAGTTCTAACGGTTTCAATGTCAAAGTTCGGTTGATGCCGGATGATCATGATCATAAAGTCAAGAAACTACTTGTCTATTATGGTCAAATTGATCGAATGTCGCGTTGGGGATTTCGAGCATGGGAAATTAATTTTCAAGATCCACTTTGAAATTTTATAAAAATCGACTTTCTCAAAATATAACAATTGGAGATCTCGGACATAACCAAGGCTTTCGTCCGTGCCGCACTTAAATTATTTTAGCCATAAAAAGGGTATGGCTTTAGGTCATCAAGGGTCATGGTTATTGTGGAAAAACGCTTCCGGTGAAACCGTATTAAGGTGTTAATCGCTATCTTGTCTCCTATCTGTCCATAACGTGAATGAAGCGACTCTTGTCAGTCAATAATTCGCGGGAAAATAAAAAAGTTTGAATATTTCAAATACTGAAGTACAGTAATAGATAATGGACATGTATTTCCAAAAGTGTTGGCTTCTGTATAGGAATCATCTTATGGACGATCCGTTGAGTCTGAAACCGATATTGCATTCGAAACGCGCGAATTTATTCTATCTTGAGCATTGTCGAGTGATGCAGAAAGATGGGCGGGTTTTGTACTTAACCGAATCCCAAAACAGAAATCTTTATTGGAATATTCCAATAGCCAACACAACAGTGATTTTGTTAGGGACTGGAACTTCAATCACGCAGGCAGCCGTCAGATTATTGGCTAGCGCAGGTGTGTGTATTGGTTTCTGTGGGGGAGGCGGTACCCCTTTATTCCAAGCGACAGAAATTGAGTGGATGACTCCGCAAAATGAATATCGTCCAACCGAATATGTTCAGGCTTGGTTGAAATTTTGGTTTGATGAGCAAAAACGACTTGATGTTGCAAAATATTTTCAAAGATCTCGACTTAAGTATTTAGAGTTTGTGTGGAATAAAGACAGCGATCTTCAGGATTGGGGTTTCCTACCTGATGAATCGACTTGTGAAACAGCGATACAGTTATTCAATAGGAGAATCAATTCCGCTGAAAATGTCAACTCACTGTTAACAGCGGAGGCTGAATTTACAAAATCCCTTTACCGTTACGCAGCTGGCATCTGTAAAAAATCCAATTTTGTTCGCAATCGTGAGGCCGATGACCTGGCGAACGCGTTTCTCAATCACGGAAACTACTTGGCATACGGCAGCGCGGCGACAACTTTGTGGGTTCTTGGTATCCCGTATGCTTTTGCTGTCATGCATGGGAAAACCCGACGCGGTGCCCTGGTTTTTGATGTTGCCGATTTAATTAAAGATGCAATCGTTTTGCCATGGGCTTTTATCAGCGAGAAAGAGCTGTCGACCGAAAGCCAGTTCAGACAAACAGTGCTGCAAAAATTTATTCAACATAAGTCGCTGGACTTTATGTTTGAGACTGTGAAAAAAGTGACAGAACCTCAGTTTGAAGAAGAAAGTCATGATAGTGATTTTAATTTCTGAATGTGAGAAGAAGGCTATTGCGAGGACTCAGAGAGTATTGGATGCCTTCGCTAATCGTATCGGTGAAAGGACGTGGAGAACCATCATCACTGAAGAGGGGTTGGAGTCATTGCGATCTCAACTGAGACGGACCGCAACAAAAAGCACCGCCGTGGCTTGTCACTGGGTACGTTCGAGAAAGCATACAGAGCTGCTATGGATTGTTGGAAATAGGGATAAGTTCAATGAACAGGGATACGTTCCGGTTAATAGTACTACCCGTTCAATTTTGCATTCTGATTGGGAAAATGATTGGCGATATGCCCCGGCGGTGAAGGCTATCGTGGGTTTTTCGGCACTTTTACACGATTTGGGAAAAGCGAGTGAATCGTTTCAAACGAAGCTGAAACAAAATCAAAAAATTGGTGATGCCTATCGTCACGAATGGATTAGTGTTTATTTATTTTGTTTTTGGCTCCGTCAATTGAACTTGTTGGGAGAACAGTCTTCTGATATTGGTTGGATGCAGGCTTTCAAAGAGCAACAAACATACGACAAAATTTTAAAAAACTGCCGTATAAAAGATTTCAGTGTTGATTTTTCGGCGTTGCCACCCATTGCGCTACTCATATGTTGGCTCGTTCTTGGACATCATCGACTCCCTGATCTCACAGAGACCGAAAAACTCAATAAATTTGGTCAAATCAATGTCACAGATATTGTCGATGTGATGTCTCAGATCAAAGCAGATTGGGGATACGAAAATCCATCCTTTCTCAGGCCTTCAGGAGAATTAATCCGATTAAGTGATCTGCGAGATTCAGCTTCATGGCGAAGATTGTTAAAGAAGTGGGCAGATCGTTTATTCGAAAATAAAGAGCTTTTGACTGCGGCTTTTCAGAATGGATCTTGGCGACTGATAGCCGAGTATTCTCGACTGTGTTTGACACTGGGAGATCATTCTTTTTCTTCGCTTGAAAAGCCTCTTATCGAAAGCCAGTGTCAGTTATTTGCCAATACGGATTCAGATAGTAAAAAACTTAAGCAGCGCTTAGATGATCATCTTGTCGGTGTTTGTAAAAAGGCGTTAGAGGTTGCTCATTATTTGCCCCAATTTCCTTTAAAAATGGAATACGCTCATGACCTTAGAGTGCTAGCCAAGCAAAGTCCGGAACGATTCCGATGGCAAGACAAGGCGGTTAAAGCTATCGAGGATTTTCGAAAAAATAATGATCAGGATGCGCCAGATGACGCATATTTTGTGGTCAACATGGCCAGTACCGGTCAAGGTAAGACTATCGCGAATGCCAAAATGATGAGGGCTCTATCACCAGATCGTAGTGAATTACGTTATACATTGGCTTTAGGGCTTCGTACACTGACATTGCAAACGGGGACATCTTATCGCGAGGATATCCATTTACAAAAAGATGATCTTGCCATCGTGATTGGTTCGGACACCATTCGAAGACTTTATGAAAAAGTCCAGTTGACTCAGAGCAATACGATTGAACAAGAGGATTCGAAGACATTATTCAATATCAATAATTCAGTTGAATACACACCTTCGGTGCAGTACGATTTTTTAGATGTTCTCTTTCAAAGAAACGAGGAAAAATTTAAAGCGTTCCTTTATAAGCCGGTGCTGTGTTGTACGATTGACCACCTCATGTCGGCGACTGAGGCGACTCGAGGTGGACGTTTTCTCTTGCCGACCCTAAGGTTGATGACTTCAGATTTAATCATTGATGAGATTGATGATTTTGGTGTTGGTGATTTAGTTGCTATTGCTCGTCTTGTTCATTTGGCCGGTATGTTCGGTCGAAAGGTCATGATTTCATCTGCGACAATTGCGCCGGATCTGGCCTTGGGGCTATTCGATGCCTACCAACATGGACGCGTTTTATATGATCAATTTAAAGGCAAGTCAGGGTCAAAAATTCACTGTTTGTGGGTCGATGAGTTTAAATCGGATCTCTCCAATGTTTCGACAGGGAAAGATTGTTGCCCAGAGTTTGAGGCGCTACACGCTAAATTCGTCCAAAAGCGTTGCGCTCGATTACAAAATCAGATAACCAAGCAATTAGCGTATCTGATTAAGATTGATAAGAAGGACGAACAGGAAAGTTCTCAAGATGCGCTTTGTTCTTATTTTGAAAAAATTAAGGACAGTCTGCTATTACTCCATGATTCTCAGAGCGATACGGATAGCGAAACGGGTAAAAGGGTTTCATTTGGCTTGGTTCGAATGGCCAACGTAAAACCTTGCATTCAGTTTAGCCAATTTTTGTTAAGTGTTCGTCATCCGGACTATGAGTTTAAAGTACTCACTTACCATAGTCGGGAGTTGTTATTGTTGAGAAATGCGAAAGAGAAATATCTGGATACGGTTTTTAGACGTAAAAAGGATAATTCATCGCATACATTGCACAATTCAATTGTTCGGCAACATATTCTTCACACTTCAAAGAAGAACGTTGTTTTTGTGGTGGTTTCAACTCCGGTTGAGGAGGTAGGGCGAGACCATGATTTTGATTGGTGCGTCGTTGAGCCATCCTCTATGCGTTCAATTATCCAACTGGCCGGTCGAGTTAGGCGGCACCGACCTCAATCGACGGATGTTGTTCAGCCCAACGTCGGGATATTGCAATTTAATCTCAAAGCCATGTTAGGGATTGATCCAGCCTTTTCACGCCCGGGATTTGAGTCTGAGGGGCCACATTACAGGTTAAAAACTAAGGATATGCAGTCGCTGTTGAACTGGGACAGGGAAACCATGCCCATTAATGCTATTGCACGGATTAAAAAACCATGTCCTCTGGAGCCCACATCTAAATTAGTCGATTTAGAGCATAAAGTGATTCAGGATAAACTAATTATGACAGAACAACGTGGAGCGGCTCATATACACGGTTGGCTTCAGGAGACGTGGTTTATGACTGGGCTACCTCAACGTTTTAATGCCTTTCGCGACAAGACGGGGGAAGTCCCTATTTTCCTTTGCATGCAAGAAGGGCAATTTCAGTTTTGTCTGAGAGATGAAAAGAATGATTTTCTGAAGTGTGAAGACAAGTTTGGCATCGAGATCGCTCAGCTTAGCGATTTTGAAAAGGAGAATCTTTGGTTAAAAATTAATGTCATGCAAGAGCTAAAAAATTTGTATTTGGACGGTTGGAAAGGGTGCGAATCTGCTGAGGAAGTGTTGCGCTGTTCCCCTGAACTGGGCGAAATACGTTTATTGCCCACTGATCCTACCCGTTATAGGAATGTCTATATTGAATCTCTTGGTTTAATGTGTGGAGTTCGAAAAGATCATGATCAAAGCAATTGAAGAGTATATCGACGAAAGAAAGAAGTTATGGTTGGATAAAAAGATCAAATCCAACTCCAACGATGCCGATGCGTTGCGTCAAACCGCTGAAATCCTTTTTTCATACGGGAATTGGATTCAAGACGCATCCGAGCGTGCAGGCAAACTAAAAATTGTTTCTCATGTTCCGAAAATAACGCATCAGTATGCGAACGCTTCTGCCTTTATCTACACAGGTATCATGTGTAATGATGGATATGTGAGAACCGGTAACATTGCTTATCAAAATGATGCGTATGGGACAGCGGCAGTAATGGATGTTTACAGTTTCCTTTCGATTCAATTAGATGGTCAGTACACAGTTTTAGATGCTTTTGAAAAAGGAGACCTGTCTTTGAAGGAGTACATTGAAAGCCTTGGACTCCAATTTGATACGGTCAGAGAGAATTTTTTAAAAACCAAATATCAAGAAGCTGATAAGTTAAAAACCAGTCACTTGCTTAAACAGGTGTTCTTTCCAGTTGGTGATAACCAGTATCATCTTCTGTCCATTGTTAGTGCAACAGGAATGATGGCGGAACTCAATCGTCGAATTATTGACATGCGTTCTAATGCCAAAATGTGCCGTGACAAAATAAAAGATAACAGTGTTCTGCAAACAAGCTATCAGCAGATTTCCAACTTGACCAAAATCGGTTTTGGCGGGTCCAAGCCACAAAACATCAGTTCAATTAATCAGCAGTGCGGTGTCTTTTTTCTTTTGCCCTCTTTACCACCACAATGGCAAGAGGGAACATTGAGATTGCCAACCGAGGACTTTTTTAGACAGATTTTGAACGCTAGAGACCCCCAATTTCAATGTGAATTCGAACTGTTACAGCGGTGGATAAATTCGACTCTCAGGAATAAATCCAACCGGGAAAGTATCAAGCGTCACATTTTGCGGTTGGTTGACCATGTTTTATGGATTGCTCAACAATATCAAATGCACCCTGCAGGATGGTCAAACTCTCAAGAATATTTGCCTATGTATCAAAAGATTTGGCTTGACGCTGCTTACAGCCATGAACGAGAGACTGACAATTCATGGCGAGAGATGATTGCTGATCGTATTGCACGTTGGATCATCATGTCTTGGGAGCAGTACGTTGGAAAACAGCAATTCGGTGATGAAGAAATTCACGAGATTAAACGTATTGTTTTAACGCAAGAGGAGAACTTTTAATCATGTCACCGTATTTATTGATTTCTCACTTGCGCGTCCATAATGCAAACGCTTTGAGTAGCACAATGACGATAGGCACGCCGGCTATCACTGCATTTCTGGGTTTTGCTCATGCATTGCAAAGAAAATTGCCAAAACAGTGGTCTGTTCACTTTACTAAAGTCGGTATTTGCATGCACAGACTTCGTGTTCATCAATATCGAGAAGCGGGTCAAGATGCTTATTCTTTAATTGGAGCGTCGTATCCTTTGGACAAAAAAGGAGAACGATGTTCTTTTGTTGAAGAGGCCCGTTGTGATTTGGAATTTTCATTAGTTATTCAGGTTGATTCAATGTTGCCACAGGGGTGTGAGCCGTTTATTAAGGAGACGATTCAGATAATGAAGTTTGCCGGTGGTGATATTGAAGAGCTCGGACAAGTGATTGAATTGATGGATTCTGGGGACGGTTTTATTGAAAAAAGGCTTAAACACGAACTGATGCCCGGGTATTGGTTGATTGATCGATCCGATCTGATCCGTTTGGCAGTCAATGAAACCGTTGACTCAATGCAGGCTCTTTTGAATTACATAAGTGTCTTTGTTAACACGAAAAAAAGTTCAACGGGTCATTTGCACACTTATTCGAAAAAGGAAAGTGGTTGGCTGGTACCGATAGCTGTCGGTTTTCAAGGGCTTACAGATTGTGAACTTGCTGAAAATCAGAGAGATCCAAGCAAACCGCATCGATTCGCCGAGCCTGTGCTTACCTTGGGCGAATACAAAATGGTCCATCGTCTACAAAACGTTTCTGAAATATTATGGTCTTACCACTTTGACCCTGAAACTAATCTGTATTTGTGTCAATTTGTTGAACAATAAGGAGTTGTTATGTCTAGCAAAATCTCAGTCCCTTCGGTTTTAGCTTGTGAAAAAAAACTTGTTCCTTCTGATGCCCGGTTTTATGGAACTCAGTGGGATCGTCGTCGCGAAGCCCAATATTCATCCCCATTGAAACTAGTCGAAAAGTCTGTCAGGGGAACCATTTCCAACCGCATTAAGCAGAAGGATGCCCTCAAGTTGGATGCTGAAGTCAGTGCGGCTAATTTGCAAACAGTTGATGCTTGCAGTCTTTCTTATGAAGAGGACACATTAAAAATCAGCTTTACTTTAAAAGTGCTTTCCGGGGTACAGAGACCGTCGGCATGTAACAATGAAGAATTTTTTAAGGTTTTTCAAAACAAAGTTGAGGACTATTTATCGCGTACACACGCGGGCGAACTAGCTCGACGGTATGCAATCAACATCGCCAATGGTCGTTTTTTCTGGCGGAATCGTGTCGGTGCGAAAAACATGGGAGTTATTGCTCATGTTGATGATCAAGAATTAATCTTTGACTCTTTTAGTTATGGTTTAACTTTCGAACAAGACCATCAGGATTCTCAGTTGGAGGTTTTGTCTAAATTAATCGCTCAAGCTTTAACAGGGGATAGAAAATCCCTGTTGATAAAAGTCGACGCTTTTGCTCAGGTAGGTCAAGGTCAAGAGGTCTATCCAAGTGAAGAGCTGGTTTTCGATAAGGGGCAACGTAAGAAAAGTAAGATCCTTTTCTCTGTTGATGGCTTTGCAGGCATGCATTCTCAAAAAATTGGCAATGCTATTCGCACTATTGATACTTGGTTCCCGGATTACAACCAATTTGCTATCGCGGTTGAACCTTATGGTTCGGTGACCACTTTAGGGAAAGCGTTCCGCACGCCGGACAATAAAAAAGATTTTTACACCTTGTTTGATAACTATATGAAGGGTGCAACGATCACTCCAGACGATGAACACTATGTAATAGCTGTTTTGATTCGGGGAGGAGTCTTCGGAGACAGTAAAAAATGAGCCAATTTCATTTTTACCAGGATCTTGAGTTAATTAACCAGCCAGGAATATCTCTGGGTGTTGTCTGGTCTAAGCTCTATACTCAGTTACACATTGCCTTAGCAGATTTGAAAAATCAAATTGGGAAGCAACCTGTTGCCGTGTCGTTTCCAGAGTATGGAGACACAACTTTTCCCTTGGGTTTTAAACTTAGACTGTTGGCGGTTAATGAAGATGAGTTGCATGCGTTGAATATTTCATTTTGGCTTTCGCGTTTAACAGACTATGTAAAGGTCAAACCCATTCGTATGGTTCCACAAAAAAGAATCAATGGGTATGCGATCTTCGGTCGTAAACAGGTTAAAGGTAGGCCGGAAACAATTGCAAAGCGTCGGGCAAGAAAAGATCCGAATATTTCGTACGAAGATGCATTGCAACTTGCCTCGCAGAAGAATCGTCAGTTCTCTCAACTACCATATGTTTCTTTGAGTAGTTCAACCTCTGGACAGTATTTCAAACTATTTATTTCCCGTAAGGAGTGTTCAGCCGAAAATACTGATATGGACTTTTCAAGCTATGGGTTGAGCAATCAGTGTGCCGTACCTATTTTTTAACAGGATTTAATTTCACATTATTAATCAAATGGTTAAATAAATCTCAAAAAAATGGGTGTTTTGAGGAAAGCGCTTGTATCTTATTGGAAATATTGATAGTTTTCCAAAAAAGGGACAGTTAACTACCGTATAGGTAGTTTAGAAATTCCCTCCAATCTCATCTTTGAGCATAGCTGAGTTAACTACCGTATAGGTAGTTTAGAAACTGAGTTAGATATTCGGTTTGTCTTCACAAGGTGTTAACTACCGTATAGGTAGTTTAGAAACTATAGAAGGCTCCATTGATCCTAGAAAACAACGTTAACTACCGTATAGGTAGTTTAGAAAAACCGAAAACACCGAGTGTGATAAAAGCAGCTGTTAACTACCGTATAGGTAGTTTAGAAAAGAAGCTATTGAAGAAGTCCCAGAGTACAACCGTTAACTACCGTATAGGTAGTTTAGAAACAAACAAACGTCGTGTACCACTCAGCTCCTGTTGTTAACTACCGTATAGGTAGTTTAGAAAAACTCAGCATCAGATACAGATCGAAATGAAATTGTTAACTACCGTATAGGTAGTTTAGAAATACCAATGTAGATCAAAATTTAACGGTTAATAGATCGG
>DVNR01000067.1 GCA_018714205.1 Candidatus Aphodousia faecipullorum | reverse complement strand
GGTCGGCCCTAAGAACAGGAACGAACCGTACGGGCGATTCGGATCGGACAATCCGGCGCGAGAGCGTAAAATCGTGTCAACAACCGCCTTGACGGCTTCCTGCTGACCGACTACCCGCTTTTGCAGCGCTTCGCCCATATGCAACAACTTCTGGCGCTCACCTTCCATCATCTTGGAAACCGGAATGCCTGTGGCGCGAGAGACCACCTCAGCGATTTCTTCAGCTCCAACGCTCGTGCGAAGCAGTTTGGGTTGATTGTCAACACCGGTCTTCTTGGACTCCTCTTTGCGCAGACGCTCTTCAAGTTTGGGTAAAACACCGTATTGCAGCTCAGCCAACTTGTCGAATTGACCCTGACGACGGTATTCCTCCATCTTGTGTTTAGTCTTGTCAATATCGTCACGGACCGTTTTTGCTTCAAGCGCCTCGACTTTTTCTTTTTTCCACACCTCTTCCAAGTCAGCATATTGCTTTGTCAGCGTTTCAATCTCGGCTTCGATTGCCTGCAAACGCTTGATACTGGCTTCGTCGGTTTCCTTTTTCATCGCCTCACGTTCAATTTTCAATTGAATGAGACGACGATCCAATTTGTCGAGCTCTTCGGGCTTTGAGTCAATTTCCATCTTAACGCGAGCCGCCGCTTCATCGATTAAGTCAATGGCTTTATCGGGCAAGAAGCGATCAGTGATATAGCGCTGAGATAGTTCCGCGGCTGCCACAATGGCCGGGTCGGTAATTTCCACGCCATGGTGAGCTTCATACTTCTCCTGCAAGCCACGTAAAATGGCGATCGTGTCTTCCACGCTCGGCTCGTCGACCATCACTTTCTGGAAACGACGTTCCAAGGCTGCGTCCTTTTCAACGTATTTTCGGTATTCATCTAACGTCGTCGCGCCGATCACATGCAATTCGCCACGAGCCAAAGCCGGTTTAAGCATATTGCCCGCATCCATCGAGCCCTCAGTCTTACCCGCGCCAACCACAGTGTGCAGTTCATCGATAAATAGAATGATCTGACCGTTCGATTGCGTGACTTCTTTAAGTAACTTCTTAAGCCGCTCTTCAAACTCGCCGCGATACTTGGCGCCGGCAATAAGCCCGGCCATATCGAGGCTTAAAATGCGCTTGTTGCGAAGCGTATCGGGAACTTCTCCGTTGACAATACGCTGAGCCAAACCTTCTACGACAGCCGTTTTGCCGACACCCGGTTCGCCAATCAAAACCGGATTATTCTTTGTGCGGCGTTGCAAAATTTGCATAGCACGCCGAATTTCATCATCACGGCCAATCACCGGATCAAGCTTTCCCTCACGGGCTTTTTGCGTCAAATCAATCGTGTACTTTTTAAGTGCCTCGCGTTGATTTTCCGCATCGGGATTATCAGCCTTGTCGCCGCCACGCACTTCATTGACAGCGGCTTCCATCACACGGCGCGTTAAACCGCAGCGTTTGGCAATACGGCCTGCCTCGCCCTGCTCCTCGCACAAGGCCAAAAGCGCCATATCCACAGAGATGTACTCATCGCCGCGAGCCATGGCTTCTTTTTCCGTGAGATTAAGCCAATTGATCAGGTCGCGACCGGCTTGAATATCACCACCGGTGCCACTGACTTTCGGCAGACGACGTACGGTGTCTTCCACTTCGCTCAATAGCTTCTGAACGTTGACACCAGCTCGTTGTAACAACGATTTGCTTGAACCGTCTTCATCATGCAAAAGGGCCGAAAGCAAATGCAGGTCGTCCATGATCTGATTGTCATTGGATAAGGCCAAGCTTTGCGCATCAGCCAACGCTTGCTGGAACTTGGTTGTTAACTTGTCTTGTCTCATAGTCTCTAATCGTCCTTTTGCTCATCGCTTTCTTTAATGATGAGCGATTTGTTTTACTAGAGACTATATAGGGATGATTAACAATAAATTCAAGAGATGAAGAAAATAAATTTATATTTATAAATCAATAGTTTGAAATATATTTGTAACAATTTTCTCAAAATTGATTGACTGGTTGTCTTCAAGTTTCAACTAGCGGTTAAAGGTGGCCTCGAACTGTGAGAACCCCCAACACTAAAGCGAAAAAAGCGCCACCAAAATGAATCGCGAAGTGCTCAAGCGAAGCAAGCCATTGGCCGGTAAGCATAAAGTGAAGGTTCTCCCCCAACACCGCCGTTAACGTCGACAACGCTCCAAGGAAACCAGTGATAATAAAAAGCCTCACAGCCGGGCTAATATCCGGTCGAGTGGATAGCCACGCAAGCACTGCCCCCATTAAATAGGCGGCGATGAGATTGGAAAAAACGGTTCCAAGCGGCGAAGACAAAAACCATTGTGTTCCGTTGAAAATGTATGTTAACCCCCAACGGATTAACGCACCAATGGATGCACCCGTTGCTACACTGACAACAACTAGCCAAAGCGGACCGTCTTTTGTAATCATGATGAGAGAGTCTTAATGTAGAGAAGAATAAAACAGTGTTGCGAATAATACTCTCACTTAAGTCGATCTCATCATCTTTATTTCGATATTGCTGATGATGAGAAAAGTCATCAGCTAAAACTAAAAAGTCATCTTTTAGACTCGAAAACTTTTCATAGTAAAATACAAAGTTTCTCTCATGTGTGAAACCATATTAAATGGATAGTTGATCTACGGTGCAGCCTTTGATTTCATGAACGGAGATACCGACTATGACTATTTCGTAGGTTCAGGTGAAACCAAACGCTATGCAGTATCCGCTTATGCAACCTATGTGAGTGACAATGGCGCCTATCTTGACATGATTGGCAAGGTTGGACGGCTCTCAAACGAATACTCCGTCAGACTTGATTCGGGCGCCGGTATTTCTGCCGACTACATGAACTGGATGACAGGGCTTTCAATCGAAGCGGGACATCAGTTCTCAAGCGGCGATTCGCACTGGTTTATTGAGCCGCAGGTTCAAGCGCAATACGTTCACGTATCCAGCAATGACTACACAAACGGCCAAACGAAGACTGACCAGGATTCAATTCATTCGTTCATTACCCGCGCTGGCGTCAGAGTCGGTCGCTGGCTTGATGAAGAAATGAATGCCAATGTGTATGCCAAGGTTGATGTTTTGCACGAATGGGCCGGAGATCAAGACATTCATGTGAAAGACAAGACGACGGCTGTTAATGGCGATCTGTTCAAAATCACTAACGATGGCACCTGGTTTGACGTGGCCTTAGGCTTTCAAGCTCCTATGGCTAAGAGCGTCTACGCCTATGGTGATGTCGAATACCGATTCGGCAACGAACTCGATCAAACCTGGACATTCAACCTGGGCGCCAAGTACGTTTTCTAATTGGCATTACGAGCGCTTTTAGCAGTTGAGTTTTTTGAACAGCACCCAAACAGTCAACTGCACACAAGTTAAGGCTCGGCGTTTTAACTGATGGTCTGGAATTCACACGAATGGATTCCAGACTTTTTTTTAGCGGATAGCTTCGACTTGTCACTAAAATGTACGATGATTGACATCCATTTGTTACATTAATGAGATCAAAATTACTTTAAAGATTACAGGTGATCTATGTCTGAACTTCTCATGCAAAAGGCGCCCGATTTCACAGCGCAATCCACTCAAGGAACCATAACATTATCTGAACTGAAAAATTCGTATGTTGTTCTTTATTTTTATCCGAAAGACAACACCAGTGGCTGCACAATGGAAGGACGCGACTTTTCTGCGCTTTATTCGCAATTTCAAGCCCAAGGCTGCCAAGTGATTGGCGTCTCACGCGACAGCTTGAAAAGTCATCAAAATTTTTGCGCCAAACAAGGCTTTCCGTTCCCTCTAGTCAGTGATGGCGACGAAACGCTTTGTCGGCTCTACGATGTGATGAAACTCAAAAAAATGTACGGTCGTGAATACATGGGCATTGAACGAAGCACTTTTCTCATCAATCCCGAAGGCGTTGTCATCGGTGAATGGCGAAAAGTCAAAGTGCCTGATCACGCAAAAATGGTTTTGCAAACCCTGATCGATAACATCAATCAGCCATAACTTGGTTTTAAAAGGATAACCGTATGCCCCTACCCCGCTTACCGAGAAAACTGGGTGACATGCTCAGTGATAAAGAGCCGACCGAGTCTGCCTTGACCCAAAGTCAAAAGGAACCCAAAATAGAGAACGCGACGAAACCGAAATCAGCCAAACGCTCTAAAAACCCTGCGCCCCGCAAAGCTGCCTCCTGCACCAAAACAGTAAAAAGCGGCTCCTGCAAAACAAGAAAAACGAGCACGGCGGCAGCTCCGACATTGACAGTCGCGATTTCTACGAGCGAGCAGCACAAAGCCAAGGGATATAGGGCCAAGGCCGAAGGCAAAAAACTATTCGTTTTGGATACCAATGTGCTCATGCATGACCCCTTGTCGCTTTTCCAATTTCAAGAGCACGATGTGTACTTGCCGCTTATCACGCTGGAGGAGCTAGACGGTCACAAAAAAGGCATGAGCGATGTTTCCCGTAATGCGCGTCAGGTCTCGCGTTATTTGGATCAACTCTTGAGCCACAGCTTGGGCGATATCAAAGAAGGCATCAACCTGAATTGTTTGGGGCACATAGAAGCTAGCGGCAAACTCTTTTTCCAGACCGAGGCGTTGAATGTGGAATTGCCCGATTCTTTGCCTAAGGGCAAAGCCGATAACCAAATACTCGGCGTTGTCAAAGGGCTGGAGGAAACGGTCAAAGATCGCTCAGTTGTGCTGGTCTCCAAAGATATCAACATGCGCATCAAAGCAACGGCGCTAGGTCTGGCCGCTGAAGACTACTTCAGTGACAAAACGCTTGACGATACCGATATGCTTTACTCCGGTCGCCTTCAGCTACCCGATGATTTTTGGGAAACGCATGGCAAGAAGATGCAAAGTTGGAAAGAGGACGGAAAAACCTGGTACAAAGTTTCTGGACCGCTTGTCAAAGAAATGTTCATCAACCTGTTTGTCTATCTACCCGACAACAGTTTTATGGCCCAAGTCAAAGCGATTGAAGGCAATAGCGCCACGCTGTGCGTTATCCGCGACTACACGCAGCCAAAATACGCCGTCTGGGGCATCACCGCCCGCAACCGGGAACAATGCTTCGCGCTGGACTTGCTCATGAATCCAGAGATCGACTTCGTAACGCTTTTAGGACAGGCAGGCACCGGTAAAACTTTGATTACTTTAGCCGCGGCGCTTACTCAAACACTTGACATGCGTCGCTTCAGCGAAATCATTTTTACCCGTGCGACAGTGAGCGTCGGAGAAGAAATCGGCTTTTTGCCCGGAACGGAAGAAGAAAAAATGCTGCCTTGGATGGGGGCGTTGGAGGACAACCTTGAAGTTCTCAACAAACAGGAAGGAGCGAGCGACTGGAGTCGAAATGCTGCCAATGATTTGATACGAAGTCGAATCAAGGTCAAGAGCATGAGCTTCATGCGCGGACGAACGTTCCTCAACAAGTTTGTCATTATTGATGAGGCGCAGAATCTCTCACCCAAACAAATGAAAACGCTGATTACACGCGCAGGTCCCGGAAGTAAAATCGTTTGTCTTGGCAATATCGCGCAAATTGACACCCCCTACCTGACCGAAGGGTCTTCGGGGCTCACATACGTCGTTGATCGCTTTAAAGGATGGGAACATTCCGGCCACGTGACGCTTCAACGGGGTGAGCGAAGCCGTCTAGCTGATTTTGCGAGCGAATCGCTCTAAGTGTTTAAGAAACGCCATTTAAGCGCCGATTTTTCGGCGCTTTCGTTTTTTAAACCCAAGGCGTTAAACTGCAATCAAACAAATGCGATGAGTAAAAGTCATGTCAACTTGGTTATCTGAATTGAATTCTGAGCAAAAACTGGCGGCGACCACGACCGAAGGCCACATACGTGTGTTGGCCGGCCCGGGCACAGGAAAGACACGCGCTCTCACTGCTCGTTATTGTTATCTCACGGACACGCTCGGGATCCCTGCAAGAAACATATTGTGCGTCACGTTTACCAACAAGGCTGCGGCGGAAATGAAAAAGCGAATCCGCGGGTGTCTGGGTGACATGGATTTAGGCTATATCTGCACACTGCACGCCTTCTGCGTTCAATTTTTAAAGGAAGAAATCCATTTATTGAATTTCCCGAAAAACTTCATCATATTGGACGCAGAAGATCAGCGTGCGGTTTTATTGAAAATTTTCGATGAAATGGGGCTCACTCTGCGCGAAACAACCGTCAAACAAAAAATTGACGAAGTCCTGGAATCGCGAAAAATGTTGGCTGACACCTATATCGATGAGATTTTTCAGTTGGATAACAACGACCTGCAAGAACGAATTCGTCACGCCGAGACAATCAATGATGCGATTTTTCTTCGCTATCTGTATGAGCAGAAAAAAAGCTTTGCCTGTGACTTCAATGATTTAATTAATTTCACCGGCTACATTCTCAAACATTACCCCGAAACTCGTTCCAAATGGCAGGAACGGATCCAATACGTCATGATTGACGAATTTCAGGACATGAGCGCCAGACAATACGCGATCGCTCAAATATTGTCCGCCAAACACAACAATCTATTTATCGTCGGCGATCCGGATCAAACGATTTACACCTGGCGCAACGCTCACGTAAAGCTTTTCTTAGATTTTGATAAAAAATATCCCGACGCTCAAACAATTGTTTTATCGATCAACTACCGTAGCACTCCTGAAATTCTTAAAGCCGCTAGCACACTGATTGAAAAAAATAAATTGCGTTATCCAAAACGCTTATCGGCAACAAAATCACACGGGCCATTACCTCTATTTTTTCATGCTCAAAGTGAAAAAGAAGAAGCAGAATGGGTTGCTGGCGAAATTGCAAAAGGTATTCAAAATGGACTAAGACCCGATCAATTCGCGGTCTTATATCGAGCCCACTACCTGAGCCGCGCACTCGAAGAGTGCTTTATGCGTCAATCGTTACCCTATAAGATCTATAGCGGCATTGAGTTTTACGCTCGAAGCGAAATCAAGGACTGCATTTGTTACCTGCGAATGCTTACAAGAGCCGATGATGTCGCATTTTTACGAACAATCAATTTACCGTCGCGAAAAATCGGGAAAAAGAAAATCGAGCTTCTCAAAACTGTTGCCGAAGAGACCCAAATCAGTCTTTACGAAGCTCTTCAACAAATGGCTTCGCAGGAGAGCTTTCGCTCAACCGGAGCCAAACAGTACTTATACGCCATTGAATCCACACGCAGAGAGTTACCTTCGCTTCCATTAGGAGAAATCCTGCAAAAAATCTTGGATCGAAGCGGTTATGAAAATTATTTGCGACTGCAAGCCGACCAAGAGCGACTGGACAACGTGGCGGAACTAAAGCGCGCCGTCAACGAAGCTGGCCTGGATCCGGATGCGAGTCTGGAAGAGTTTCTCTCTCAGGCAGCCCTCATGAGCAATCTCGACAACAAAGAAAAACAAAGTGCTGTGAAACTGATGACGATTCACACTGCCAAGGGAATGGAATTCAGCCGAGTCTTTATCTGTGGACTCAACGAGGGGATTTTCCCTTCGAGGAAAGTATCGACCGCTGAAGAAATGGATGAAGAGAGGCGCTTGGCCTACGTGGCAATGACGCGAGCCATTGACCGCTTGTACTTAAGTGAAAGCGAAGGCATCAATAACGACAACACGTTTAAGCTACCCTCACGTTTCATTTTTGATGCAGGCAAAGAAAATTTGAATTTTGTCAGAGAGTTGCCCTCGAGTTTTGAAGCTCGTTTAAACCGTAAAATCGCTGAGCAGACTCAAGTACGATTCAATCCCGGAGACCGGGTCGCTCACCCAGCTTTCGGGGCCGGCACTATCCTTGAAGTCGACACGAAAGCACTCTCTTATCGGATCCGCTTTGATAAATTACAAACTGAACGAGCCATTCTTTTCAGGGCGCCGCTGACTAAGTTGGAATCAGCCTAAAGCGCAATCGAGCACCATCATGATGAGAAAACCAGCCATAACGCTCAAGGTCCCGACGTTGGAATGCTCACCTAAATGGGCCTCCGGGATGAGCTCTTCAACTACCACATACATCATGGCGCCCGCGCTGAACGCCAAAAGCCACGGCATGAACGGTGTAATCCAAGCCGCGACCAAAACCACGCCGATACCGAAAACAGGTTCAGCTAGCCCAGAAAGAGCCCCAAAAACAAACGCCCGCCTGGCAGTGTAACCCTCTTGCCGCAAAGGCAAAGACACCGAGGCGCCTTCGGGCACATTTTGAATGCCCATGCCCAAAGCCAACGCAAGCGCGGCAGACAATGCAACGGGATCCCCGGTTTGCCCTGCCACCACAAATAAAAGCCCCACACTCATCCCTTCCGGGATATTGTGTAAAGTGACAGCCAAAAACAAAAGAGACGCACGCGATAAACCACTCTTAGGTCCCTCCGGATCTTTCGAACCCGGATGAAGATGGGGAAGCAACTCATCGAGCAACAACAAAAAAAGAACCCCAAAAAGAAAACCTCCCGCAGCAGGTAGCCACGAAGCTGTTCCTGCGGCCTCGGCAGCCTCCATCGCCGGAATCAACAAACTCCAAACCGATGCGGCGATCATAATCCCAGCTGCCAAGCCGAGCGATAATCGATGGGCAAGCTCTGAGACCTGCTTTCTGAATAAAAACACACTGGCTGCGCCCAGGGCCGTCATAAGAAATGTAAAGCCGGTTCCCATCGCAGCCCAGCTCATCATCTGAAATAGTTCCATCAACTTCTCCTTTTCGAGCCATTGTGTCAACTTTTTGTTTCGATTTGCAACTTTCAAACCTGAAAAGAACAAGAGAATTCTGGCTTGTAGAAATATATCTTATTGAATTAATTAGATTTTTTATGCATTTTCATTTATTAATAAACCACATACAAATCATAAGAAAATAGTATTGGACAAGGCATAGATAAATATTGATTATGAAATCAAATCGAATTCATTCGGAGAAAAACGATGAGGTCCGTTTTTAATTCAACCATTTTGTTGACGTTTCTAATCAGCAGTTGCGCTTACGCTCAGACGACTGCCATTTCAATGCGTTCAATATCTGGCGGTCAATTCCAAATGGGAAGTCCGATGAGCGAATTTGAGCGTCAAAAAGATGAAACTCAACACCAAGTTTCCCTTTCTGCGTTTGAAATCGCCCCCTATGAGGTCACCCAATCGTTATACGAAGAGGTCATGGGCAATAATCCAAGCGCTCATGTCGGCAAGAACCTTCCTGTTGAAAACATTACTTGGTATGACGCAATACGCTTTTGCAATGCATTAAGTCAAAAAGAGGGCTTGGAACCGGCTTATGTTATCGAACAAGACAATGGTCATATCAAGGTGACTTGGAATAGAGAGGCCTCGGGCTATCAACTTCCGACCGAATCAGAATGGGAATATGCCGCTAGAGCCGGAACCACGACTCCCTTTAACACCGGCGAAAATATCTCAGCTGATCAAGCCAATTATTACGGCACTTACCCCTATCGCGATCGACCCAGTCAAACCTATCGCGGCGAAACGGTTCCGATCGGCAGTTTTTCCACCAATGCCTGGGGTCTTTACGACATGCACGGCAATGTTTTGGAATGGTGTTGGGATCGCTACGACCCTACCCACAAGATCAAATCAGCGTTGATCCGCAAGGAAGCCCCTCTGGGCAACTGAGGGTCAACCGAGGCGGCGGCTTCAATGACTTTGGTAAACACCTAAGAAGCAGCTACCGCGCCGCACAAAATCCTTTGAATAAAAGTTTCAATATCGGTTTACGTCTGGCACGAAATGCCGAATAAGGAGAATGACATGCTTAACCGACGTCGTTTTATCGCCTCCCTGACGCTATCCTCTTTAAGCCTGGCGGTTAATTGCGCCTTTGCGCAAACAGCCCCAAAAAACAACAAATTAATCGTCTTTTTCTCCTGGTCCGGCAACACACGCTACATTGCCAATATCCTAAGGCAAAAAACGGGAGCCGACCTCTTTGAAATAGAGCTTGAAAAGCCTTACTCGACCAACTACAGCCAATGTTTGGATGAAGCGAAGCGTGATCAGCGTCAGGCCGCCCGTCCGCGCATTCAATCGCAAGTTGCCAACATTGCGCAATATGAAACAATTTTCCTCGGCTATCCGAATTGGTGGGCAACCATTCCTATGCCCATCGCGAGCTTTCTGGAAAGTTATGATTTATCCGGCAAACGTATTGCGCCGTTTTGCAGTCACGGAGGCGGGCGCCTGGGACAAAGTGTCACCGACATCTCTAAATTAGCGCCCAACTCCGAGGTCTGCGAGGGTTTGTCGGTTCACTATCGCGGCGGATCAAATTTAGAGGAAAATATCGATCATTGGTTAAGGGCTAATGCCTTAATCTAGTTCCGTTGTAAAGTTATGACCGAAACGAAGCTGCTACGAACCCTTGATGTTTGCATGCCGCTGCTCTTTATCGCAGCCCTAGGCGCTCGTATGACCGGCGTTGCCGCTCACGAGCTAATCGGCGCCATTCTTTGTGTGCTTTTTTTCACTCACGGTTATCACCACCGATCTTGGTATCAAGTGACGTTTCAGGGACGTTTCGGTCCGCGCCGTTTATTGAGTGTCGCAATCAACGCATTGCTTTTAGTCGGCGCATTGATCGTCTTCGTGACAGGCCTCACCTTGTCTCCGGAACTATTCCCAATTATTGGGGTCGATGCCGGCATGCTGACTCGACAAATTCATTCACAGGTTTGTTACTGGATGATTATTTTGCTGGGCATTCATATTGGACTGCACGCTCCAATGCTCGATCGAGTGCTTGAACGCTATATGCCGAGTCGAGCAAAGCAACTTTTGTATTTGTTTTTTAGCTTATTAGGCATTTACGCCTTTATTGATCGTGGTCTTTTTGAAAAGCTGTTTTACGGCTTTGCCTTCGACTTTTGGAACCCCTCGCTACCCGCTTTTTTATATTTTCTCTACTATGCGGCCATCATTATTTCCATCGGTTGCATCACTGCTTTTTTAGATCGATTTATCAAGTGTAAAGATCGAATGCTCTTCGGTTGAATAATTAACCATCGGAAAATTGGAGGCTTCAGTCGACCCAAGATTTCTTTCGGTAAACAGGGAAAACACAGATTGAAGCCTGGGGAGAACAGCATTGTCTTTTAGCTGAATTGACCAGAGACAGAAATACCATTGTTCTCCCAATGCATTTGTATTTAGAAAAGGACGGCACTGTTCCCGTAGTTAATAGAATCCCAAGTGCATACGATAAGAAAAGGATCCGCACTACTATCGAGTTATCGCAAGTCCAACTCCCGCAGATACATCCGTACCGGTCATCAAACGCCAGCGTCAAACGACAATAACAACGAATCCTTTGCTGAGCAAGCGACACGTCAGTTGAGAGCCGTCTACCAGGGGAATCGAGGTACTTATTCTCTAGCTTCTTTGACGATTCGATTAAAGCCGAACACTACACCACAAATGTTTCAAGACACCCAAACGCTTCTGAATTAGTTTGGTGTTGAGTCGCTGCACGCATGCGATTTTCATGGCTTTAAGGGGCTGGCGCTTTATCTCGAGCTATTCGTCTATAGTGATGTGCTCTACCTTTTCGAAGGGTAGGCGCCCACGGGGTTGCCACCGCCTAACCAAATGAATTAAGACCGCTTATCAGGATTTTATTGGTGAAACCGAAGCGCTCTACCGCCATCAATCGGGACGAGACCTCCCGAAGTTAAACGATGGCATCCGTCAGGCGATTAATCGATTGATCTCTTCTGATGAGGCTGCGAAAAGGACCTGAAAATTTCAGCTCTATCGAACGAATCAGAGCGCTGCGGCGTTAAAGTTTCTAATAAAAATTTCTATACCACCATCATCACGATCATCGTTCCGATCATGATAAAAGCGATGGCTACCTTCGCCGCAATGCCAGCGATCATACCCACCCAGGTGGCCCAGCTGACCTTTGTGGCTTTGCGCATATCGCGATGACCGATCATTTCTCCCACGAAAGCGCCAATCACGGGAAATAAGAAAATGCCAACCAGTCCAAAAGGAATGCCGACGATCGTACCAACAAGCGCTCCAGTCAATCCGAGCTTAGTTGCTCCGGCTTTTTGTGCCCCCAATGTCTGACTTACCCAATCAATAGCGATGGATAGCGCTGTTAAGACCCCAAGGAAAATCAGCGTCCCTGTGCCCATGTTCACATAGCCGTCCAAATGGGCGATAATCCATCCACCGATAAAAATCATCGGTATGCCAGGCAAAGCCGGAACAATCGTTCCCGCCACTCCGCAAACAATAAAAACAGCGGCTAGTGCATACAATCCATAAGTCATTAGAACTTCCATCGCTAAGTCCTCGCTCGATTCTTAAATTGCGTATATTCACCAAAGAACGTCAAATCAATCGTACCGGTCGGACCATTGCGTTGCTTACGGACAATGGCCTCGGCATCTCTTTCCTGATCAGTGTCTTTCAATTGTTCGTTATAGACGACATCACGGTACAGGAAAATGATCACGTCCGCGTCCTGTTCGATAGAACCGGATTCGCGAAGATCGCTCATCATCGGCCGCTTATCCGGGCGACGCTCCAAATCACGATTTAACTGTGACAAGGCAATGATCGGGCAATTCAACTCTTTGGCCAAAAGCTTTAGCCCACGAGAAATTTCTGAAATTTCCAAGGCGCGATTGTCTCCCCGGCCTTCACCGGACATCAGTTGGAGATAATCAATCACTATCAAACCTAGGCGTTTGACTTCTCGTGAGAGCCTTCTAGCGCGTGAACGCACGGCTGAAATGGTCAAACCCGACGAATCATCAACGAAAAAGTTTTTCGAGTTGGCAATATCAGTCACCGCAGCACTCATTCGCTGTGCATCATCGCCTTCCAAACGGCCACTTCGCAAATGCTCGAGCTTCACACGCTGGTAGGAACTGATTAAACGCATTGCCAATTGCTCTGCCGGCATTTCCATTGAGAAGATAGCGACGGGCATGCCAGCTCGCATAGCCACAAATTCGGCGATGTTCATTGCGAAGGTCGTTTTACCCATGGCGGGACGTCCGGCGACAATAATGAGTTCCCCCGGATGCATCCCCTTTGTCAGTCGATCCAAATCAATAAAACCGGTCGGCACGCCGGTCACTGGATTCGTGCTCTTGGAGTTATAAAGTTTTGTCACCTGATCGGCAACAGCCGCCAACGGTTTGGAAATAGGTTTAAGTCCCTGATCGGCGACCTGCGCGTCTTCACTGATTTTAAAAATTGAACTTTCCGCGCGGTCCAAAATTTCCGTTGTATCCAACCCCTTGGTATCCAAAGCCATGTCGACGATTTCAGAACCGGCTGTCACCAAATGACGCAAAATACTGCGTTCTCGAACAATTTCCGCATAACGTCGTGCGTTAGCGGAATTCGGTGTATTCATGGCCAAAGAGTTTAAAAAGCTCTTCGTTCCTTCCTGTCCCAAACCGACGACGGTCATTGACTCATTCACAGTCAGGACGTCGGCCGGGCGACCGGACGTTATGAGCTTAACGATGTGTTCGTAAATACGTCGGTGATCGCCTCGATAAAAATCTTCGGGCGAAACGACATCGTTAACCAAGTCGAAAACCCGATTGTCAATGAGCAAACTGCCTAACAAGCCTTGCTCTGCTTCAGTTGAATGTGGCGGAAGCCGAACACTTTCCGTCGTCGTATTAGTCGTCTCTTCTGGCATCTCTATCCTGTCGTCAATGATCCTTCAAAACCCTTTGATTCTATCAGAGGGCTTATCGCATAATTAAATTCCGCCCGCATTAATTTCCATTGGCGAGCTTTTGTTACAACTATCCAATGTCCTCTTCTTTTAATCGTGAGGCCAACCCGCCAAAACGTTCCGTTTTATGCGTAATCGATTGTCTGACTGTTGGCGACGAAGCTAAAAGAAACACTTCACGCTTAGCGCGAGTGACACCGGTGTAGAAAAGCTCCCTTGTACACATGGGCGAGTCGCTTTCATGAGGCAATATAACCGCGACATGATCAAACTCTGAGCCTTGTGATTGGTGAATTGTCATCGCAAAAGCGGGGTCAAAAGCTGGCAACAGTCCGACTGACAATCGTCTTTTAGCCTGTGAATCAAAGACAACTTCAAAGCGTTTATCATCACCAACGACCGGAACAACCACCCCAACGTCACCGTTAAAGACATTTAATTCATCATTATTGGCCCGAACAATGATCAGTCGCCCAGGATAAAACTCACCGGGGTATCGACCGCCCAAAGCCGTTTTCATATACTGTTCCGCCCAATGATTGATCATATTGACACCATCGGGGCCTTCCCTTTGAGAAGCGAGAGCCCGAAAACGCTCTGCGGCGCAATAAAGCTTTGCTGTGCACACTAACCAATCTTCCCCTTCCGTTTTGAACTTTTTCGCAATAGAAAGCAAATCATCCAAAAACGGTTTCATCCAGCGAATCAGCTGTGGATGAACCTCGGCTTTCGGCGCGTGTCGCTTTTCCCAAACAATGCGATCACGAAATTGGTTTGTTGATTGATTGTCAAAAAGAGAACAGAAAGCTGCCTCATCAAATGGCGTGTCGCTATTAATGGCTGCAGCCAATAATCCGATTTTCGACTTTTCATCAAAACGATAACTTTTATTTAACCGTCCTACGCAGTCGCTCAAAGCTCCCTGCGGATCAGTTAAATCCGCAAACACCGATCCCGGTCCCACCGCGGCCAATTGGTTACGATCCCCCAAAAAAATCACTTGAGTCTTTTTTGGGTCGATCACATCAAGTAGTCGCAAGGCAAGATGCAAGTCAATCATCGAGGCTTCGTCAACGACCAAGAAATCGACTTCAAGCGGATTGGTTTTCGAGGGGCGCATTCCGCTTGAAGTAGGGCTAACCAACCATTTGTGAATGGTTCGCGCCCTCAGTCTCCCCTCATCTCGAGCCTTGGCTAAGCAAGCGAAAAGTTTTTTGTCGGTTGCATAATCCAATGTTGAGAGTACCGACTCCATAACCCGTCCGGATGCTTTTCCTGTCGGCGCGGCCAAACCGATCACCGCATCGCTTTTACCGTCGAGAGCACACTCCAAAAGTTTCGCCACCGTCGAGGTTTTCCCTGTGCCGGGGCCTCCCGTTATCATGGCAAAGCCATGGGGCAACACTTGTTTGACCACCTCCGCCTGTTCTTGAGAGGTCTGACCATGTTCAAAAAAAGCGGCTAATAGAGTCAGCGCGCGATCACTGATACGCGTTTGTCGCTGCGTGAAAGCTAAAACTTTTCTGGCCAAAGCCCACTCTTCACGGTATTGGCGTGAAAAATAAAGCCTTGACCGAAACTGGTCAATTCGATCCAGCACAACCGCCGGTTTGGGACCTAAGGGCGATTCGCGCATAGTGAGCTCGGACCGATCACACAAAAGCCCGGTCTCTGACAATGTTCTTAATTCCGACTCGGTTAGCGTTAACTCCCCTTCAGCATCAAATAACTCCGGGTACTCGACAATACGAACTGAAAGACAGATATTGCCGGTGTCAAGAGCCTTCCCGATAGCATTCATGAGTTTGACCCAGCAAGAAGGCGGTGCATCGGAAAGGTTATTTTGGGAACGACGAACCGTTCGCCAAAGAGCCACGGCAAGCTCGGTATAAGCTGTGATCGATTTCTCATCAAAGGCCATTCTTTCCCTCCTTGGCGCGATGTGAAATTTCATCAACCTTGGCCTGACTGAAACCATTTTTGAAGAAGTCGTCCAAACAATCAATGAGCAAAGGATTCACCTCATCAATCCAAAGTCCCCTGCCGGGGTGCTCAGAAGAAACGCCCCGGACAAAAACGTAAACCGCGCCGGCAATATCCGGCTGCAATCCACGGCTCTTCAAATATCGACGCAAAGCGACTAGATAAAGCAAATATTGAAGTGTGTAGTGGTGTTCCCTCATTTGGGAGGCCACATACTCTCCGGTGTAATCTTCGGCATGCCGAATCCCTGAACGATTGCTCTTCCAGTCCAACACCCAATATCGACCATTAGCATCTTGAAAGGCCAAATCAATAAAGCCGACGAGATATCCTTTAAGGTCTTTCTCCGAAAGCTCAGGCATAGAGTACTGTTCGCCGAAAGCTTCCAGCACTTTTTTAAGATTGGCTGCGCTAACAACCTCCCGATTTTGAACCGGTGTCCCAATGGGCATCACAAACGGCATTTCAGCCAAACGTTGCTCTTTGGCGATATCGCAAATCCGAAAACTCGACCTGTCGGTCGGTTCCATTCCCGTTGCAATCGGGGTCGTCAAGGTATCGATAAGCATTCGAGCAAAAAGCTGGCCTGCCTCCTCAAACGGACAAGAATATTCCAACATGACTTTGTAAGGTTTGATAACGCCTTTCACAAAGTCGAGCAAACTAGCATAAGCCGCTTCATCGCCACCTGACGCCTGAGTCACCAAAGAAAAATCGACCTTTTCAAAAAGCTCATGCATGCAAAGACCGAACTCGGTTCCTCCCGCGATTTTCATAAGCCCCTTTGGTGAATCGTTTTGCATCTCTGAGTTGGAAGCGTTTGCAATTTCCTCCACAATCAATTCGCTATCTGGTTCTAACTCCTTCGATTGAGCGTCGTTAACCAACCGTGTAATTGACGTAAAGCTGGAATTGGTCCAATCAGCGTTTCGAGCCTCGGCCTCATCAGGACTGAAATCAACTTTGTCATCGCTGAAGTGTTCTAGGTCAGGGGCTGAATAATCGAGATCACGATCGTTTTGAATTCGAAAAAGATCACTCGGCAAGATCGAGCGCCCGCAGATTGATTGCAATCGGTTCATAAATGTCGATTCTAAGCAATCTAGCCGCTCAAGAACTCTCGCTTCAAAGTGCGTTAAAGCCTGATTACCGAGCTCGCAGTTCGGATCCATTTCGCGGGTTAGGATTCTCAAATAAGGATTACGCCTTGTGGTGTAGCTCCAATTTTTCCCGCTGGGCGTTTGCATGAGAGGCAGCACAACGCGTTGAGAAGCGCGTGTGAGAGCGACATAAGCCAAACGATATTGTTCCAATTGGGCTTCATCTGGTTGAGTTAAAAATTCACAAGAAGCCTTATCAATCGGTTCGTGAGCTAAATAAAGCGTTGTTTGTCCATTCTCTGTGACCTTAAAAAGGTTGCCAACCGTGCTGGGTTTCATGAAACTGTAGGCACCAACCAAGTACACGACCGGATACTCCAAGCCTTTGCTTTTATGAATGGAAACAACCGTAACCAAATCAGCATCGCTTTCCACACGAAGATTTCGTTCTTCGGGAGCGGACTTGTTCTTCATTTCTCGCTCGTACCAACGAGTGAGTCCGGAAAGTGTTTTCAAGGAATGCGCCTGCTGTTGCAACAGCTCAATGATGTGGTGATAATTGGTTAGGCGCCTTTCCCCACCCTGCTCAAGCAGCAAGCGCGCTTCGGTGTTGAAAGTGCGCAGTATCAAAGCAAAGGCAGCGGCAATACCCCGTGTGGCAACTAAAGCCGCTGCGTCAGTCAGTGTTTTTCGTGCCAAGGTCGCGAAAAGATCCGATTGCGCGATGGTGTTGGTCTCCCCGAGAGTCTGTAGGGCATCGCCGGCAATGGTGTCCAAGCGTTCGCCCATCATTCTCGTCGAACGCGCCAGGCGCATCAGTCTTAAGTCATCAGGCGAATGCATCGCTTGCATAATCGCCAAGATTTCTGCGGCTTCGTCACTTTTGAACACATCCCCATTATTTTCATAGCGCACTCGAATGCCTTCGCGATTTAATTGGGTAGCCACCAAATCGGCATCACTATAAGAACGGACCAGTAAAGCAATATGGTTGGCTCGAAGACGTATTTTTTTCTCCGCGTCAACATACACTTCTTGCGCCAAAAGCCGCTTGATATCAGCACATACCCAACGAGCCTCACAATCCCGTACATCTGCAATCTTTTTGAAAGCCGGATTTTCGTCCGATCGCAACACTTCCAGTACAGGAATCGGTGAGAAGCCCTGCGCCTCTTTTTTCAACAAAGGCAAACATTTCGCCCCCGACTTCACCTCGTCATAAAGAATCTCGTCGGTGAAAAAAGCTGATCCTGATTGTGATTCATTAATAAAAAAGCTATTGAAAATGCTGACTAAAGGAGGCGTTGACCGATAATTGCTTTCTAAGCGATAGGTATTATCGAGCTCCTTTCTGGCTTGCAAGTACGTTTTCAAATCGGCGTTACGAAATTCATAAATGGACTGTTTAGGGTCTCCAACAAAAATAACACTGCGAGGATACCCAGCGTTTGATTGCCCCTTAACCGGTAGGAAAAGCGTGCGGAAAATATCATATTGCACAGGATCCGTGTCTTGGAATTCATCGATCAAAACAGCGTCAAAGCGCCTGCGAACATTTTGAACAAAAGTCTCGTTTCGCAACTCGTTTTGCATATCTGTCAAAATATCGTTGAAAGTACGTATGTGCGCTTCTCGCTTAGCCCGGGCAAGAGCCGCCGGCATCGTATCAATAAAGTCGCGCAACGTTTGCATGACAGCTTCCGACAATGTGACGCGTCGTACCTTTTTTGATTTTCCGCTTTCCTTTTCCAAACGATAGTCAATGATCTCAACGCGAGCGCCGTTAGGCAACATCTGCAACGCATCAAGTTTTTTAGCCCAAGCCGCGTTGTCAGACAAAAGCGCACTTTGATCTTCTTGATGCTCAAAACGAGCAAGACGCTTTCTTAGAAAATTTTCAATGAGCTCCGACTTAATCGCCGTGTCATCACCAATCTCATAACCGAACCCCTTGGAAGCGGAGAACTCGTTGTCGGCCAACATCTGCTGACAAAAGCCATGGATGGTTGAAACCTGGCATTCGTCAAACGATTCGATTGCCTCATCAACGCTAGCCTGTGTCAATAGCCCCTCATGATTCCAACGTTTGCAAAGCGTTCCAAATTCCCCTTCAATAGATTCCAAATCGGAACGGCGCATGGCTTCAACCAAAGTCATCAGTCGCGATCTGATACGGGCCTTAAGTTCCGCGGCCGCCGCTTTTGTGAAAGTGACGATCAAAATTCGGTTAAGCGGTATCTTTTTTTCAAAAACAAGTCGCATGACGGCGTGAATCAGCGAAAATGTTTTTCCCGTGCCAGCGCTGGCTTCAATCAGCATATAGCCATCAAGATCCGTCCTATCCCATTGAAAAACCGCTGTTTTCTTTGCATCAGACATGAGAACCGCCTTATTAAATACCTAAACACTTTTGAATCATTGAATCGAAGTCTGCCCTATCCTGTTGCGAGGATTTCAAATCGCTGCCTCTCCACAAAAGAGTCTGAATTTGATCAGCATAGGATGAACTCAGCGCCAAAATATTTTCTGTCACAGACAAATAAGCTTCGAAAATTGCTTTCATCACCATTTGGGCGATTTCTTCTGAATAAGCTGGGGAATCATCCAAGGTTACTTGTTCAGCGTTTAAACTGATCAACAGTTTCGCCGAATAATCGTATCCGGCGGCATTGAGCGCGCAAAGTCGCAGCAACACCCTCACACGTTGCGTTTTGCTGAAAACATCATCGAAAAGGACCAATCGTCTTGAGCCACTCGCTTTTTTCTGTGGATTCTCCTCATCATCAATTTCGTACAATTGGCGTAGATTGATATGAATTCGTTTAAATCGTGCGTTTTCGAAACCGGGCATGTTTAATGTGGTATCGACGGGAACATTTTCCGCTGCACTAAGAAATGCCTTTCTCATAGAAAATGCTGAATACCAGCTTTTAATAATTTCTTGATAGCTGTTTTGCCGAGTGCCGAAAGCGCCTTTCGTTGGGTCCAATTGAATTTGCTCAATAACTTCCTGAGCCGTCACGCCATTTTCAAAAAACTCAAAAACATCTCGACGAAATATTGACTGAGCCAACGCCGACATATCCGGCTTCATTGAAACGGACTCAGCCTCGTCAATGTCAAACCTTGATAACCCAAGACGCTTCGCCAACCAAGAAGATGTATTGGTGTAAAACGCGATCAGATCCTCAAGTTCGACCGTATCGCTTTCAAAAAGGTCTTCACTTAGGGCGCCTTCTGCGAAGGGTTTTTCTTCATTGAGCTTCGGTAAATTTCGCGCTTGGCAAAGCGCTTCAAAGAGCGCCTTATCTGAACTTTTCCAAAACCTTACTTTATCTGCGCAAAAGTTTTTCAAACTTGCCGCCGATAAGGGCAGTTCCGTTGATAACGACTGATCCCATTCGCCGACGCCAACATTCGTATTGGTATTGATTAATTCCAAAAGGTCATGAACTAAAGGCGAGGGATCTTTCGGTGCTTTCTTATTGACGCCAATGCTATAAGAAATCACCAAATAGCGACGAGCCGAGAGCACTAAATCAAGAAAAACATTGCGATTATCGCGGCGGCTGTCACGGTCGCCTTGCCGATGCAATTGAGCAATCCCCATTAGATTAAATTCTTCGAAATGTTCTCGCCCGGGGAATGAGCTCTCTTCGTTAAGTCCCAGCATGATAATTGCTTTAAACGGTATGCGGCGAAATCCGGACATGCCTGCAAAAGTGACAACCCCGCGGCCCATGCCTCCTGAAAAACCCTCGCTCAAGGAATCCGCGAGAGCTTGCCAGTACACATCAAAGGGCAAGCTCATTTCCTCATAAACATTAAGCCCCCGCCAAAAATCTCTTAATCTGGCTTTAACTTTTGCAAAACTTTGTTCTGAGGCTCGAGTACCGAAAAAGAGATCCAAAACTTTACTAGTCCAATCAATCCACTCCGTCACTGATGAGTTGGCTGAGGCCGTTGTCCAAGTATCGTACGCCTCACTCAAATTACCGCTCATGGTCAATAACGCTTCAAAAAGAGGTGACAAACTGTGTATGTCACTAAAAGGAGCGGCTGGCGAACGACGCACAGGAATCAGATCATAGGTCGCGTAACCACTCCCTTCCGTGACAAATCCCCAGCTCAAGCGCTCGATCGCCCTCTCAAGCGTTCCTTCAAAAGCCTCCTCGCCGGGAGAATCCTGGGTTTGTGATTTTTGGATCTGCTTTTTGGACAAACCGTTGCGAAAACCTGCTTGAAGAAGCCAACCTTTTAATATGGTCAAATCATCCAATTCGAGCCCGAAAGTCTCGGTGACCGCCGGTAATTCAAGCCAAGACTCAAGCGAGGCCATGGAAACACCCTTTGACATCATTTGACCTAATTGCACCAGGGCTTCAGTGGCGCTTTCCTCATCGACGTTTTTTTGACCGGCAATACGATATTCAATGCGCCGATCGGCAGGCAAAGACTCAAAAGTCGCATGAACGACAGGAGCGAGTGCCTCGATGTCTGGCGTGACCACCAGGATATCCGAGGGTTTCATATCCGGATCGGACTCTAGCATTGAATGGATCATATCGACGGTGTTTTCCACCTCTCGGGTGAGTGTGGGCGCTTTCACCAAACGAATTGAATGATCATCCGGATTGATTGATTTCGGTAGCGCGCTCGCTTTGTTTTCCAGTAGAGCTTGTTGGACCGCATGCAATACACTCACCTCCCCCTGGTCTGACAAGGCGAGGTTTAAATCCGAGCGAGACACTTGCGCTTGAACCTTTAGCGAGCGCCAATCTGTCAATAATGCCTGAACGCTCGGATAATATGACTGACTCGCTATCGGCTTGTAGGCCAAGGCGGGATCGTGGGTCTCAACTCCCGTGTCTTCAGCGAAAACGTTGAAGCGATTGATCATCGCGCGGGTGGAGGCCGCATTTCGTCGCAAAAACAAAAGCGTTTTTTCTTCCTTATCGAAATTCTCAGCTTCCGGATCATAAGCATCGAACCAAAACGCCTGACAGGGATTGAATAGGTAAACGTAAACATTGCAGCCGAGATCATTTAAAACTTTGAAAATCGGCAAGGCCATCGGCGAAAGAGCCATCGGCATAAAAATAAACAAAGACTCAGGCTCGTTTGATTGGATTTCCCCTTTCAGCTCCCTGTAATCACTAAAACGATTAAGGATGTTTAACGTATTGTTCCGCGTGTCCGAATGAACTAAGCGATGATGAATCGCCTTCCATAAATCACGCTGCCATTCATAGTCGGGCTGCTGGACAAGAACGTCCTTTTCTCCGGGCTTTGCCAGTCGGCGGTAGTCTTCTGCCACCTGAACGCCCATCCATTCCAACACCCAATCCAATCGGTAGTTAACATATTGAGCAAAAGTGTCCGCTATGCGGCAAGCCAATTCATAGCGTGCAAGTTCCGGCGAGCGGTTCGCCTTCGCATGATCAAAAAACCGCTTTAACCTCGGATAGCGATTCGTGAAATCATCGGTCAAAATCGAATACAAAAGCCAGAGAAAATCCGGTGATGAACTGCCTTCAGAAAGATCACAGGCTAGATAATGCGCTAACCAGGCGCCAACAGTTTGAAACTCGATTCCCGCGCACACCCCCCAGGCATCGGCGAGGTCGCGTGTTAACTTTTCTTGTAGTGTTGATGTTCCGACAATGACTTTGGCGGATGGAAATGACTGAGACGAAGCGGCAAAATGCGCATCTAGATCGACCCTAAGATAGGTTTGCAATACCTCGTACGCATTACTGTACACAACATTAAACATGAGCGTTTGATCGGAAAAAATACAGAGTGATTCATTTTAGCGAATGAGGATATTTTCCGACTAAATGCTTCAGAAATCGATGTAAAAAATCGGTCCGGATTCCAAGAAATCCGAACCGATCGTAATCATCCGGTGAATGGATAATTAAGCTTCAGCAACCACCTTAACCGTGATTTCTGCGGTGATGTCAGTCATCAAACCGATCACAACCGGGAATTCGCCGATCATCTTGATGGCGCCGAGCGGCATGCGAACTTGAGCCTTCTTCACTTCAAAGCCTTGAGCTTGCAAAGCTTCAGCGATGTCTGCATTGGTCACAGAACCGAAGAGGCGTCCGTCAACACCAGCCTTGCTAGCGATTTCAACCACGTCGCCGTTCAACTTGGCAGCCACAGCTTCTGCGGCAGCGATGCGTTCGGCTTGAGCGCGTTCGAGTTCAGCACGGCGGGCTTCGAATTCAGCGATAGCAGCTTGCGTAGCACGCTTGGCACGCTTCGTGGGGATCAAGTAGTTACGGGCGTAACCATCCTTAACCTTCACAACGTCACCCAAATCACCGAGGTGGGTAATCTTTTCAAGAAGAATAACTTGCATTTGATTAACTCCTCACTCGATTATTGATTGTCCGTGTACGGCAACAACGCCAAGAAACGAGCACGCTTGATGGCCGTATCCAATTGACGTTGATAGTGAGCCTTCGTACCCGTCAAACGGGCCGGCATGATCTTGCCGTTTTCTTGGATGAAGTCACGAAGCGTTTCAACATCCTTGTAGTCGATCATTTCGACATTTTCAGCCGTGAAGCGGCAGAATTTCTTGCGCTTAAAGAGCGCATTTTGTTGGTTGCCACGGCGCGGCTTACCCTTGCCCTTTGCACCAAAAGCCATTTTTAAACTCCTTGTGAGTATTGCGTAATGTAAACGATCAATTGTCGGGAGCGTTGAGAGCGAGGCGCTAAAAAACCGACCAGCTTAAACACGGAGCCCAACGGCTCTGCATCGAGCGCCTGAGCAATTTCTCCGCAAGCTTTGGCTGCGAAATCGAACTCAAGTCTTCGATCGGCCCCAGCCTCTTTTACAACACTGATGTGGTGAAAAACCACTTCTAAAACCGCAATCCCAGCCGGTGTGTACCGCATCTCGGATTTTTGCGTGAACTCGCCGAATAATTCGATTCTGTTCACCGGTTTCTCGACAATTCTGATTTAGTCAAATAAACGATTAAGCCTGAGCTTGAACCGTTTCAGCGTCTTCAGCGGCTTGGGCTTCTTGAGCGTGAGCGGCTTCAGTCGCGGCCTTCTTTTGTTCTTCCTTCTCAACGACCTTCATCATCGGAGAGGGAGACGTTTCGGCCTTCTTCATCTTGATCGTTAAATGACGCAACACAGCATCGTTGAAGCGGAAGCCGTTTTCGATTTCAGCCAACGTTTCGTGAGTGCATTCAACATTCATCAGAACGTAGTGAGCCTTGACCAACTTGTTGATCGGATAGGCCAAGGGACGACGACCCCAGTCTTCAACGCGATGGATCTTGCCACCTTGTTCGACAACAAGAGCCTTGTAGCGTTCGATCATAGCGGGAACTTGCTCGCTTTGATCCGGGTGCACAATAAAGCAAATTTCATAATGACGCATTTGAATTGTCTCCTTACGGAAAAAGCCACCTAGAGCGTCTATTTCTAGTGTGGCAAGGACAGAAAAAACGGGATTATAGGATAACCGTTTGTCTAATGCAAGGTTTTTTCAAGATTTTTTGAATCTCAACCTCGAAAATCGCTCGCATGATATCACTTCTTTTGTAGGATAGGGAAAATCATTATCCTCTTCTGAGCTCAAATGATTCAAATAGACTTTGCAACTCAGCAAGCGTTGCTTCAGAAGGATACTCATAACCCACATTTTCAAAAGGCAATGAGAGCTCTTTCGGGGCTCGGTAAACCTGCAGAGCATAGTGTCTAACACCAAGGGCCGCCAACTCTCTGGCCAAATCAATCACCTTGTCATCCGCCAAATAGGCGGGATGAGCTGTTGTTCGGCACTCGTAATCGATGCCTGCGCTTTGTATCAAATTCAAGCTTTTGAGCGCAGCCTCATGAGGATGTCCCTTGTCAAGCCCTGTTATGTATAGGTAGGCGCTTGCATCAGTGAACGATGCCTTCACATCCAACCCTACCCAATCAACTAGATCAAGCATCTTTTCAAGATGCTCCGGATAACACCCAGAGGTATGCAACCCCACCAAATAGCCCATCGCTTTGACCTGGCGTATAGCCGAGGGCAAGGCGGGATCCAGAGTCGGCTCGCCACCCGAAAAAACGACAGCGTCAAGCAGCCCGTGACGCCTCTTAAGCAGACTCTCCAACTCATCCCAACTGCTATGCGCATAGCCTTGGGGAAACTGCCTTGATTGCATCGACGGGTTATGACAGTACAAGCATCGCCACGGACAGCCCTGAAGAAAAGCGACAGCAGAAAACTTACCCGGATAATCCAAACTCGTGTATGGCGTTATGCCTGCGATTTTCAGTGAACGCGCCCCCTCTTTGTCTTCGCTCATGATCGCTCCTAAAAGAAAGGGCGCAGAGCCTGAGAAACTTCAACACTGCGCCCATATGATTTAACTAGCCTTTAATGTTGAACGGTTTTCTCGTCCAAGTGGCACTTATCTTCAACAAAGCACTTGCGTTCTTCGAATTCCCCTTTTTTGCCCACATTAAATGAGGAAACTGGACGGTGGTAACCCATCACACGTGTCCATACTTCACAGGGCTGGCGTTCCTTATCATCTAGGCGGATTTCTTCTTTTTCAGACATCATTTTTTCCTTAAAAATCAGTTAAGCCTTTTCTTCACAGGTTGGGTCGGCACACTTTTTTGCCGCTTCAGCCTTTTTCTTTTGAATGAGTTCCGCATCGCAGATCGGGCAGAAATCATGTCGACCGGAGATATAACCGTGCTTGGGACAAATGGAAAATGTTGGCGTCACTGTCAAGTACGGCAAACGGAACCTGGTCAAAGCGCGTCGAACAAGTTCTTTGCAGGCTTGAGCGGAACTGACGGCATCGGCCATATAAAGGTGCAACACTGTTCCACCTGTGTATTTGCGCTGCAAATCGTCTTGCATTTCGAGGGCCAAGAAAGGATCATCAGTAAAGCCGGCTGGCAACTGCGAACTGTTTGTATAGTATGGATTGGAGGGCGTGCCCGCCTGCAAGATGTCCGGGAAGCGTTTGCGGTCTTCTTTGGCAAAACGGTATGTTGTCCCTTCGGCTGGCGTCGCTTCCAGGTTGTACATGTGCCCGGTCTCTTCTTGGAATTGCACCATGCGAGCCCGTACGTGATCAAGTAGATCCACGGCGAATTGATGCCCCCAATCGTCCGTGATGTCGTGCTCGTCGTTAGTGAAATTGCGAATGCATTCGTTGATCCCGTTTACCCCAATTGTGGAGAAATGGTTGCGCAATGTTCCCAAATAACGCTTGGTATACGGGAAAAGCCCCTGGTCGATATGGCGCTGGATGACTTTACGCTTAATCTCGAGACTGGTCTTCGCCATATCCATCAAATGGTCCAGGCGCTCGTAAAGTCCCTTTTCATCCCCCTTGAACAAATACCCCAAACGAGCGCAGTTGATGGTCACAACACCCAATGAACCGGTTTGTTCAGCGGAACCGAAAAGACCGTTTCCACGCTTTAACAGCTCTCGCAAATCAAGCTGCAGCCGGCAGCACATGGATCGGATCATGTTCGGCTTCAATTCAGAATTGATGAAGTTCTGAAAGTACGGCAAGCCGTACTTGGCTGTCATGGCGAAAAGTCGCGTGGCATTCTCGCTGTCCCAGTCAAAATCCGGCGTGATGTTGTAAGTTGGAATCGGGAACGTGAAGACACGACCTTTCGCATCACCCTGCGTCATGATCTCAATGTAAGCCCGATTGATCATGTCCATTTCAGCTTTGCAATCACCGTAGGTGAAAGGCATTTCTTCACCAGCGATGATCGGATGCTGTCCCTTGAGGTCATCCGGGCACGTCCAGTCAAACGTTAAATTGGTAAAAGGCGTCTGCGTGCCCCAGCGGGAAGGCACGTTGAGGTTATAGATGAGCTCCTGAATGCACTGAACCACTTCATCATAAGGCACATTGTCCTTCTTGATAAACGGAGCCAAATACGTGTCGAAGGATGAAAACGCTTGAGCCCCTGCCCATTCGTTTTGCATCGTTCCCAAAAAGTTAACAATTTGTCCGGTTGCTGAGGATAAATGTTTGGGAGCGCCTGCTTCCACTTTGCCCGGCACGCCATTTAACCCTTCGTTCAATAGGGTGCGCAGTGACCATCCGGCACAATAGCCCGAAAGCATATCCAAATCGTGAATGTGAAAATCCCCTTCTCGATGAGCGCGACCGATTTCCTGAGGATAGATGTAATTGAGCCAATAGTTGGCCACGACCTTACCGGAAACGTTCAGAATCAATCCACCCAATGAATACCCTTGATTGGCGTTGGCATTGACGCGCCAGTCAAGCTGCTGGAGATATTCATTGATTGAGCTTTCGACGTTAACCCAGCTTTGCCGAGCGTCACGAGCTTTTCGACGTTGTTCACGATAAACGATATAGGCACGCAATGTATTGAAGTGTCCCGCTTCAAAAAGCGACTGTTCAACTGCGTCCTGCACCTGTTCAATGTGAGGAGTCACAAGCTTTAGTGCGCGCAACTTCGGTAAAACACGTTCCTCGGTCAATTGCTGCGCAATCCCGATATCAAACTCGCCGGTCGCTTTTCCGGCTTTGGCGATGGCATTGACAATCTTGCTCGCGTCAAAATCTTTGACGCTGCCATCACGCTTTATCAAATGGGTCAAACACTGCTCCATGAAGCCTGCTCCGAAAAAACGCTGCCTAAGACAAAAGGCAGCCAGTGCTTAAACTCTATCAAGATCATCTTGAATAATTTGCATAAAAAGCGGGCAAGCACTAAATAGCTGAAGTCAGTACTGGGTGTTTTAACTGAAAAATCAATCCACACACAGATTTTTGCAAGCCACATGACCTGATAGGGTTTTCCCTATTACACAAGATATTGTGGTAAACAAAAGAAAGAAACTCTATGGATAGGTTGTGTCGTATGTTTCCTGAAATGGTCAATAAAAACAACGAATTGAATAAGAGAGAAAAACACGGGAATAGAAAAAGAAAAAAGTTACAAAAATTCGTTGCCCGATTTCTGTAACTTTTTTCCCACAGCATGCTGAGAGATTAATAAACCACGGACCGGGTGGTTCGACTCTCATTGGAGGAGCGACATGCATTGAATGAAAAATTCAAGCTCATTTTAATCATTAATCGCTTTAATAACAAAGGATGTTCTTGTTTTTTCGCCGTTTTTTCATGCAAAAATAGGGATTTCGACTTACAAAACCACAAAAGAAAGGGTTTTTCCTCACCTCCCGGTAGCTCGCTTTGTCAGCCTATATCCAAAAAACCTTAATAACCTATTTTGGGTAATCCGATCAGTTGAGTAGCTTAACTTTAGAAGAAAATCCTTGTACATTAGCAAAAGCTTGCGATATAAAAACTTGATCGTTGACCGATCCTGACGAAGATAGGGCGGAAAAGCTTTGGTTTACCCAAACGGACACGTTCTAATGCGAACGCATAAATCGGGAGGCAGGACCAAGTCTCGTCTTTGACGACAATGAGCCAAATGTTCCGAGAGGTTGAAGCGATTTTGCGATGACGCGCCCCCTCCGACATGGCAAAGAATCTTGACCGATCAAATCAACGCCAGGAGCGTTCGCAACTAAGTTTTTGAAATGAAGGGAGCTGAGCTTACTGCTCTGTCTGACGACAAAGGTTCCCACAGCAGTATTTTATGAAGCTTGTCAAGTGAACTTCGCTCGCGCATGCTTCGATTTGGAACAGATTTATGGAAACCACTCAAAGCCGCTATGAGGATTTTTTAAAAATCCGTGTTCTTCCGGAAGTGCTTACTCATCACCTTGGCAAACATGACGATTTACCGGCCCTCTGTTTTTATGTCAATGGCGAAAAAACTTGGCAAACCCTCTCTTATAGGGAACTCTATGAACGAGTCCAGCGCTGGCAACGCGCTTTTGTGAAACTCAATTTAGAGCGTGGCTCCAGAGTCGCCATGTTGTTGCCTAACGGTCCAGACGCTATTTGTTTTGACCTCGCCGCACTATCCCGCGCGCTAGTGCCAGTTCCATTGCATGCTGTTGACACCCCGGGTTCGAGCGCTTTCATATTAAATGACAGTGAAGCGCGCGTGCTGGTGACTGCGAAATACCTGAAATGGAAAAACATCCGTCAGGCAGAAACACTTCCCAATCTACATACCGTAGTCATTACCGATGACACATTGGACACAGATGATTTGCCAAACAACAATCCTGTCAATGTCGTCACGTTAGATGATTGGCTTGACGCCGCAGATAACATCGCCATCCCCGACATTGAGTTGGATCCACAAGACTTGGCAGCCCTTGTTTACACTTCCGGCACGACCGGGCGTCCCAAAGGCGTCATGCTCAGCCATGAAAACATTCTAGAAAACGCCAAGGGCGTTATGGGAAATATTTGTCCAAACCCGGAAGACACTTGGTTTTCATTTTTGCCGCTATCTCACACGTTTGAGCGGACGACTACGTACTACCTTGCCATGGGAATGGGCAACAAGATCACATTTAACAGAAACATTTTGCAAATCATAGATGATTTACAAGCGACCAAGCCGTCCATTCTGATGTCGGTGCCCAGGATCTATGAACGTGTCTACGCCCGACTGACAGAAAAGCTAAATAAAGAGAGCTGTGTGGTTCGCTATGTTTTTCATTGGGCTGTTGAAGTTGGTTGGCGCCGTTTCTGCAAAGAAAATGGTCTTGAGGTTGAACATTCCTGGCGAGAGTTCCTGGATCCATTAGTTGCCGCGTGGCTTGATAAAAAAGTCGGCTCGTCTCTGCGTGAAGTTTTCGGTGGAGTACGTCCTCATGCCTTTATTTCCGGTGGCGCGGCATTAAATCAAACAGTTGCCAGAACGTTTATTGCGCTTGGGATTCCGATTTATCAAGGGTACGGCATGACCGAAACGAGTCCGATTCTCGCAGTCAACAAAGAACACGGCAACGATCCCTCGACGGTGGGACCCGCGTTGCCTAATGTTGAAATGCGATTGGGAGACAATGACGAACTTCAGGTTCGGGGCCCCAGTGTCATGCGCGGCTACTGGAAGCGCGATGATGCGACTCAGGACGTTTTCACTGAGGATGGTTGGCTCAGAACAGGTGACCAGGCGGATATTCTTCCCAACGGTTATGTCAGAATCAAGGGGCGAATCAAGGAAATCATTGTCACCAGCACCGGCGAGAAAATACCGCCTGCCGACTTGGAGATGGCTATTGAAAACGATCCTCTTTTTGCGCAAGTCATGGCGGTTGGCGAAGACTTGCCCTACATCAGCGCGCTGATTGTTTTAGAAAAAAAGGCTTGGGAAGAATTGGCAAAAGAGCTTTCCTTGGATCCCAATGATTCGGCTTCTTTAACAAGCAAAGCGGCCACGCACGCAGTGCTGAAGCGAGTGAAAAAATTAACCCGCGGCTTTCCGCAGTATGGAGTGCCCCGCTCGGTTATCCTGACACTTGAGCCTTGGACGATTGAGAACGGCATGCTCACCCCGACTCTAAAACTGAAACGTCGCATTATTAAGGCCCGGTATCAGGATGCCATCGCAAGCCTTTACGCTGATGCCAGAAATCATTGAAATGGCTGATTTTTGAGTCCTGACGGCTTGGGTAGCCATTCCCAAGCCGTTCTTTTATAAAATTAATGACGTCGGAAGATAACGAAACTCACAGCCACAATCGTCATTAAAAAGGCAAGCAACGCGAAAGCCACACTCAACTCTGTGCCCTTTGCAACATAACCGATAAAGGCCGGTCCTAGTAGCTGTCCGCCGTAGCCCAACGTTGTCACCGCCGCCAAAGCCATGCTCATTGGCATCAAATTCTGGTTTGCTGTGGAAGCGAATGCAATGGGCACCAAATTAGCTAAACCTAGCCCTAAAAAGAAAAAGGAGGCGATCACACAGTAAATGTTCTGAAAAGCCAATGTCCCCACCAACGCCAAAGCGGCCATAAGCGCCCCCAACAGCACACAAAGACGGGGACCGGCAATGGTGATTAAACGATCTCCCAACAAGCGCATCAAGGTCATCGCCGTTGCAAACGATGCAAACGCCAAACCAGCGTTCTCAATTGCAACCCGCTTTTCTTGGATTAAAAAAACGCCACCCCAATCAAGAACAGCTCCCTCAACCATAAAAAGAACAAAGCAAATCAACCCCAAAAGCAAAACAAAGCCTCTGGGCACAGCGAAAGCCGGTGCTTTTTCAGAAGATCGACCAGCATCAAACAGAAGGTTTCGGTAAACAAGAATCCACGCAAACAAACCTAATATGAGCAAAATGGCGACAGACATCCAAACAGAAAAGTTGACGTTTAACAATGTCGCCATGCCCAAGGCCCCGGCGACATTGCCGAAAGAGTACAAGGCGTGAAACCCAGCGATTAAGCGCTTAGAGCTACGACGATCCACTTCAACCGCATGCACGTTCATCGAAACATCAATGCTGCCGAAAACCATTCCAAATAAAAAAAGAACGGCTGCTGTTAAGAAAACATTTTGTGAAAAATAGACAGCGAAAAGCAATGCGGAGGCAAGAAAGTACGCCCTTTTTAATAGGAAGCCCACGCCATGACGCGCGATAACGCCACCACAAAACGGCATGACACACAATGCCCCAAGACCAACGCACAGAAGCAAAGTCCCGAGATGAGCTTCATCGAGCGATAAGCGCGCCTTGATAAACGGAACCATGGCGGCCCAAATCGCCATCATAAAACCGGCAAGAAAAAAACTTATCCGGGTTGCTGTGTTTTCTGGCGGTATGGACTGAAAATATTCGCGAAGTGTCCGGCTTGATGTCATAACTATCTCACGATTGATCGGACACGTATTATAGGGGGGATGGAACTTTTCGTTTCATCCCCCTCGCGAGATTATGCGTCCTTCACAACAACTTTTTTCCATTAAGCCTTATCGCAGCTTCGCGCCCTTTGGTTTGCCAAGTTCTGTAAAACTCACATTGCGCGTTGATCACCCTTAAATGATCCTGAAGCTGGGATATTTGTTTCATAACAAAATCTCGGCGAGCTTCGAATAGTCGCAGTCTCTCCGGAACCGTTCCCTCGCCTTGCACAGCCAAATCAAAAAATTGTTTAATTTCCTTAATGCTCAGTCCGGTGCTTTTCAAACACTGAACCAATTCCAGACAAGCCAAATCTTTCTCACTGAACGTTCGATACCCGGACGCCTTTTTTTGCATGAAAGGGAAAAGGCCCTCCTTATCGTAGTAACGCAGTGTCGATGCAGATATGTTAAAGCGCTGTGAAACTTCACGAATAGTAAATTCCATCCATTCCCCTCTCGCCGCAATAAAAACATCATCAATTCGATGAAGCAACCGAAGAAGCGACATACTTCGGTCTGTTTGACTTTATCTTATCAGCAAAATAACTCCTGACTTTCCAACCTGCTTTAAAGTTTTTTATTTTGCAAAATATTCTAAAAATTTAATCAATCATTTGATTTATTTACTATTTTTGTTGAATACAAATTCACTCAAAAAATTATTTTTGACATTTCTAGGGCATAGTAACTACGAAAGAAGGAGAATCAGGCAATTTTTTGCAAGCATTGACTCAAAGAAATATTCAAAATTCCGATAAGCTGAAACCGTAAACAAGATACACTATTGGCTGACTGGTCGAGCAAAGAGACTCCAATGGATTTAAAAGACAATATCGTTGGTTACTGGGATTTAAGAGCTCAAGGATACTCACTGGCTAACCGAGAAGAGTTTGCCGATAAGCAAAGTGTTTATGGGCGGTTACTGACCGCCTGGGCTTCAAAAATCACCACCTCTAACCCTAAAGCCTTAGATTTAGGCTGTGGTCCCGGTTTTTTCAGTCTAATTCTTTCCCAGATGGGTTTTCAAGTCACCGGCGTTGACGCAAGTCCCAAAATGATCGAACAAGCCCGCGCCAATGCAGCCGAAAATGGCCTGAGCGCACAGTTTATCTTGTCGGACGTAACCCATCCTAAGCTGAGCGAACATTATGATCTTATCGTTACTCGGAATTTGGTTTGGAATTTAACTGATCCGGCAACAGCATACAAAAATTGGAGCAAACTTTTAAAGCAAAACGGTTTGATGCTGATTTTTGACGGCAACCATTACTACTACCTGACAGAGCCAAAATATCGGTTTCCCGAAGGTCCGCAAAGCTCTCACAAACATATTGGCCAAGTCGATCCCTCTGTGATGGAAAGAATTGCGACTGAACTTCCAATGACGAAACACTTGAGACCTCAATACGATGAGACTTTGCTGCAGGCAAATGGTCTTGTCGTCGTGGCAGAGCAAATTCTAAGAACCGTCAGCCGAGGCGATGAAAGCTTAGTGGCAGACTTTTTGATAGTCGCGGGACGCGAGAAAAAACATTATGCAGATTGAAAAATTATTAGAAGCCGTTAAATGCGGTGACATGTCGATTCAGGACGCTAAGGCACTGCTTGCCCGAGCTCCTTTCGAAGACCTCGGATTTGCAAAACTAGACACCCACCGAGCCTTGCGCTCCGGTTTTCCTGAGGTTGTCTTTTGTCAAAACAAAAACGATGCCTTTCTTGTATCCATATTCCAAAAGCTTTATGAATCCAATGGGGCTGTTTTGGGCACTCGAGCCAATCAGCATCAATTTGAGCTGCTGAAACAAAGCTTGCCTGTTCAATACAATCCTGTCAGTCGAATAGTGAAAATTTCGCCAAGTCAAGTGCAGCAGCTTGGGCTTATCGTTGTCTGCACAGCAGGCACAGCTGATATCGCCGTTGCTGAAGAAGCCGCCCAAACAGCTGAATTTTTCGGCAACCGGGTTGAACGAATTTATGATGCCGGTGTAAGCGGATTGCACCGCCTGTTATCACACATTGATATCTTGCAAAAAGCCAATTGCGTTATTGCTGTGGCAGGTATGGAAGGCGCCCTGCCTTCTGTCATTGGCGGTTTGGTTGCCAACCCTGTTATCGCTGTCCCGACTTCTGTCGGCTATGGTGCCAATTTCCATGGGCTTTCCGCCCTGCTCACCATGATCAACACCTGTGCCAATGGGGTAGCCACGGTCAACATTGACAACGGCTACGGCGCGGGATATCTGGCCTCCCAAATCAATCGCCTTGCCGATAAAGGAGATGTTAAATGAGTACTTTAGTATTGGACTGTTCCTCTGGAATCAGTGGCGACATGACTGCCGCCGCTTTGTTGGATTTAGGCGCTGATGAGAAAAAGTTGCGAGAGGTGTTAGCCTCGCTATCCGATCAACAGTTTGAACTGACAATCAGTCGGGTGAAAAAAAACGCCCTCGATTGTTGTGATTTTGATGTCGAACTGAAAAACGGCGAACCTCATAACGACCATGATATGACCTACCTCTTCGGCGATTCGGATCATGGCGCACCTTGCCAAGAGGGTCAACATATGCGTGATCATGAGTCCGCGCACGCGCATGACCATGTTCACGAATCAACCCAACAGCATGACCATCACCACCATGAACACCGTCATTTAGCGGATGTCAACCGAATTATTGAAGGCAGTAGCGCCACGGAACATGCGAAAGAGCTGGCAAAGAAAATTTTTAAGATTATTGCCGAAGCCGAGGCTCTTTCCCATGGTGTTGATATTTCCGAGGTTCACTTCCATGAAGTCGGGGCACTGGACTCCATCATCGACATTTTGTCTGTTGCTGTTTTGCTCGATGATCTCAACGTCAGTGAAGTGATCGTTCCCCATTTGGCTGAAGGACACGGAGAAATTCGTTGCCAACACGGCATTTTGCCTATTCCTGTTCCCGCTGTGATGCATATTGCCAATCGTTACGGTCTGACCTTAAGTTCCATTCCGGTTCATGGTGAGCTGATTACACCAACCGGCGCAGCCATCGTTGCGGCGATCAAAACTGCCGAGGCTTTACCGAAACGGTACAAAATTATGAAGTGCGGTTTTGGGGCCGGCAAGCGAGCCTATGAGCGCCCCAGCATTTTACGAGCCATGTTAATCGAGCCGGTTGTCAACCCCAATTTGACCGAAAGCGATGAAGTTGTCAAACTGGAAACCAATATTGATGACAGCACGCCCGAGAGCCTCGGTTATTTGCTTGAGCGACTTTACGCGGAAGGCGCGTTGGAAGCCTGGTTCACCCCGATTTTCATGAAAAAGAGTCGCCCGGCATATTTACTGAGCGTTCTAACGCATCCGGGATTAAGGGAATCACTGGAAGCGATCATCTTTAGTGAAAGCACTACGATCGGAATACGTCGCAGTCTCGTTAAACGGACCATCCTTCCCAGAACAGTGCAAAAAGTGGTGACCCCACACGGTGTGATCGATGTGAAAGTGTGTCTCAAACCCGATGGAACAAAAGCCTGCTATCCCGAATTTGAAAGCGTCAAAGCAGTGGCCATGGCGAGCGGCTTAACATTTAACCACATCTATTTGGAAGCGCTGGAGGCGTATCTTGGTAAGTGAGATAAGTGAAAAACTTGCCGCAGCGAAGGCATACTTTAAGGCCTTCGCCGGTCAAAAAGTGATTGTCGCATTCTCTGGAGGCGTTGACAGCCTTCTTGTGCTCGCTTTACTTAAAGAAGTCTCCGAGGACCTCCGGCAAATTTTTCCTGTTTGCGTCACGGCTCAGTGGATGAGTCACTCCGCGATAAAAGACGCGGAGGAGGCAGCCAACAAGCTCGGCTTCACACTACATCGCATTCAACTTGATCGCGTTGACGAAGTGGGCATTGAGCGCAACCCGATTGACCGATGCTATTTATGTAAAAAGCATCTGTTTAATAAATTATTGGAATTCGCCCACTCAATTGACTGCCACGCAATCATGGAAGGCACTCAGCTTGATGATCTCATCCATTTCCGCCCGGGGCAAAAAGCGATTGCGGAATCAGGCGCCATCAGTCCGCTCAAAGAGCTGGGCTTGCATAAAATTGAAGTTCGCCAGTTGCTATCCGAGTTGGGAATTTCAGCCGCCAACAAGCCGTCAGGCTCCTGCTTGGCCACACGATTCCCGTATGGCACGATTTTGACACAGGAAAAGTTCAATGCGGTAGAAAAAGCGGAAGACTCATTAAAAAATCTCGGCTTCTACAACCTTCGGGTGCGCAGCGATGAAACGACAGCCCGAATTGAGGTTGATCCCCAATACTTTCCGATAGTTGTCACTCATGCTCAGGAAATTGTCAATGAACTGAAACGTTTGGGGTGGCAGTACGTCTGTCTGGATCTTCAAGGTTTTCGTTCCGGAAGCATGGATGAGATCAAACCTCAAATCAGATAACCGACTGATAAAAATTATTTCCCCGACGATTGATGAGCGCGTTATGATCGAATAGCGATTGTTTCTTTTTCGCGGAGGAATTCTATGCGCACAACTTTTATCGCCACCGGTGACAGCTTCATTACACGCCGACTTCCCGAAAACGGTTATCAGGGATTTGATGAGCTTGAACAACTTATCAAAGGTCACGATGTCCGCTTTGCCAATCTCGAAATGACCTTCCACCGCCAAGAAGGTTTCCCCGCGGCAGCCAGCGGAGGCACATGGGCAATGACTGATCCGGCAATGCTCGATGACATGCTTCGCTACGGTTTTAATCTTTTCAACACCGCTAACAACCATTCCGGCGATTTCGGTCCTTTAGGCGTAACTGCGACAATCAAGCATTTGCAAGAACGCAATATGGTTTTTGCCGGAACCGGTGCCACATTGCAAGAAGCCAGCAACGCCTGCTATTTGGAAGTTGATGGCTTGCGTGTGGCCATGATCGGCGCAACGTCCAACTTTGATCCTGCCGCGGTGGCCGGTGGACAAGGCTTTCGTATGATTGGCCGCCCCGGTCTTAACCCTTTGCGCTACAAAACCATTTACCACGTTGATAAAGAGACTTTTGACGCAGTGCAAAATCTTGCGAAGAAAACCCAAGTCAACGCGTTCCAAGAGCTTTCCATCGAGCTGGGTTATGCGGCTCCGCTACCCGAAGGTTTGAGTCACTTTGGGCCTTATCAATTTGTTCTTGATGATAAAAATTTTGTTGAAACCAAACCAGATCCGATTGATGAAGAGCGGATTCTCAATGAAATTCGCGAAGCCAAGCGTCAAGCCGATGTTGTGCTCTTTAGCCTTCACACGCACGAGATGAACGGCAAGAATTTCTTCAGCATTCCTCAATTTGTAACCACAATGACCCACGAAGCCATTGACGCAGGTGCGAGTGTTGTGATCGGTCATGGCCCTCACATGCTTCGCGGTGTTGAAGTCTACAATGGGGGCGTGATTCTTCATAGCCTTGGCAACTTCATTTTCCAAACTGAAACGATCGCGGCTCAACCCTACGATGCCTTCGTCAAAATGCGCTTGTCTCAAGACACACGAGTTGGCGAATACATGAATAACAGAAGCAAAAACGACACAGTCGGCTATCCGGCGATGCCTGATATCTGGCGCGCATTCGCAGCAGGATGGACGCTCGAAGACGGCCGCATCACCGAAATGAAACTTTATCCGATTGAGCTTGGCATGCACGCTTCGCGTGCCCAACGCGGATGGCCGCGATTGTCACGCAGCATGGAAACCTTGGAAAAAATCCGTGAACTAAGTGCTGAATTAAACACTAAGGTCGAAATTCGCGATGGTGTTGGGTACGTCACGCTTTGATTAATTTTTCTAAATGCAGGAATTAGCGCCGACTTACATAGGTCGGCGCTTTTTTTCGGACTGATAGGGGCAAAGATCCATCTCGCCAGTAAACTTACTTCCTTGAACATTTGCTAAAATTTTCGGATTATTTCTTTCGCTGAAAATTTTTGACCAATGACCTCTCAAAGCGACATCAATCAATTCACCACCCTACCTCAGATGCTTGCGCATACGTTGCGAACGAAGCCTGACAAAGAAGGGTACCGCTACTACGACTACGATAAAGAACAATGGATAAGCGTGACCTGGAGGGAATTCGGTCAACGCGTTATGCGCTGGCGAAAAGCGCTTTGCGCAATGGGTTTTCAGCGTGGAGACCGCGTTGCCATGCTTTTGATCAACTCCTTGGATGCCCTAACTTTTGACCAGGCAGCCTTGGCCAACGCATTAGTTCCCGTGCCGCTTCATGCTATTGACACTCCTGAATCGGCCGCTTATATCATGGCCGATAGCGGCTGTCGGTTCCTGGTCACCACAACCAAAGCACGTTGGAATGCGATCTTTCATTCCGATACCCCTATTCCGACACTTGAACAAGTGGTTTTTACGACCGAGGAAGAACATGGCTACGACGGGCACACTCGATACTGCGGTCTTCATCAATGGCTTACACAGGGTGAAGAGATCACAGAAAACGATCTGCCGCAAGGACCTGAGCCTGAAGATTTGGCAGCAATTGTCTACACGTCCGGTACCACGGGTCGTCCCAAAGGGGTCATGCTAACGCATCGTGCCGTTGTCTCGAATGTTCAAGATGTAAGCGAAACGGTCCATCCTGGGGATGATGACCTTTTTCTGTCTTACCTGCCTCTTTCCCACACTTTTGAGCGAACGGTCACGTACTACAACTGTGTCGCTCACGGTGCCACACTCGTTTTCAGTCGTGGCGTAATGCAATTGGCTGAGGACTTGAAAGAAATTCAGCCAACTCTCATGTGCACAGTGCCCCGCGTATTGGAACAGTTTTATGCAAAGCTTCAAAACGGCTTTGCAAAAGCGTCCGAAGCGGAGAGAGTCATCCTTCGCAATGTCATCGCAAGTCAGTGGCGAAAATTTTGTCGAGATAATGACATGCCCACTGAGGATGACGGAGTGCCTTCTCTGGATTTCCTCTTTGACGCCCTTTATAAGGACAAAGTGAGCGCACCGATAAAAGCACTTTTCGGAGGCCGCATGAAATACATCGTGAGCGGTGGGGCGGCGTTGAATTTAACGGTTGCGAAATTTTTCTGCGCGCTCGGCATTCAGATTCGCCAAGCATATGGGTTAACCGAATATAGCCCTGTGATCTCGATCAATAAGGATCACGGCAATCACCCGGCAACCGTCGGCGCGCCGGTCGCTCGTTGTGAAGTTCGATGCGGAGAAAATCAGGAACTTCAAGTTCGCGGTCCCTCTGTCATGAATGGATACTGGAATCTGCCTCAGGCAACAGCGCAATCTTTTACAGAAGACGGCTGGTTGAAAACTGGTGATCAAGTGGACTTAAGCGACGGCGGACGAGTCAAAATCACGGGTCGCATCAAAGAAATTATCGTGACAAGCACCGGTGAAAAAATTGCTCCTGTCGATTTGGAGTTCGCTATCCAGGAAGATCATTTATTTGAACAGGTCATGGTTGTTGGCGAGGAGCGCCCCTATATCACTGCTTTAGCGGTTGTCAATCCCATGCAATTCGGTCTTTTATGTGAAGAGTTGGGAATTGACCCCAATAGCACGGATATCAACAACAATCGAGACTTGCGTGCTCGAATTGTTAAACGAATCCGTCTAGCGGCAAAACACTTCCCTCAATACGGAGTTCCGCGAAACGCTTACTTATTTAAAGAGCACTGGACCGTTGAAAACGGGCTTTTAACTCCTACGATGAAATTGCGCCGTCGGCAAATTGCCGATCGCTTTGCAAGCGAAATCAATAGCCTTTACGAAACTCGTCGAAGAAGTTAAACGGAAATTTCTTTTTCATTTCAGCCCCCTTACCCCGTAAGGGGGCAAATTTTTCGGTTGCACGATCATGTTTTTTGACACTCACTGCCATATCCACATGGATGTTTTCGGAAACGAACAGCCAACGCTGATCGAACGGATGCGGCTTGCTCAGGTAACCAACGCCGTCGTGGTTGCCACCCAACCTGACGAAATCGAAGCCGTGAAAAAGCTAACCGCGCAGTACCGAGAGCTTTACGGTGCTTTTGCCGTGAGTCCTCAGGATGAAGAGCTAAAAGATTTATCGCCCCAGGAAATTGCAAAAATTGTCAGCGACGACAAAATGGTCGCTGTTGGAGAAACCGGGCTTGACTACCATTACTGCCACGAGCCGTTGAACTGGCAGAGAAATCGATTTGCTTTGCATGTAAGCGCCGCTCATATTGCCAAAAAACCGCTCATTATTCATTCTCGGGAAGCCTCTGACGACACGATCAGCATCCTCAGAGAAAATAACGCCTCAGAATGTGGGTTCGTCTTGCACTGCTTTTGTGGTGATTGGGCTTTTGCCAGTCGGGCTCTAGACATGGGCGGCTACCTATCGTTTTCCGGCATTCTCACTTTCAAATCCGCCAAAGATATTCAAGAAGTCGCAAAAAAAGCCCCGCTAGATCGGATTTTCATTGAAACCGACAGTCCTTACTTAGCGCCTGTTCCGTTAAGAGGTCGTCGAAACGAGCCCTCTTACGTACCGTATGTCGCGCATTTTCTGGCAAACTTAAGAGGTCTATCGATTGAAGAAGTTGCGAAGATCACGTCAGGCAATGCCGCCCGTTTTTTTGGAATTTGATCATGAAAAAATTCTTGACTCTCCCGTTAGTGCTTGTCATGACACAAGCGTTAGCCCAAACGCCAACGGCACCCAGCTTAGCTCATGAGCTCCAGGAAGCGATCGGCACTGACGATGCTGGGAAAGTCGCTTTTATCCTGAGAGAAAAAGCCTACGACCCCAACCTGTATCTTCCTAACGGGGAAACGCCTCTTGTATACGCCATTCGCATGGACGCCTCTGTCACAGTTAATCAAGTCCTTCTGAGAAGCTACAAGATTAACGTTAACGTCCCGACACTCAGGGGCGAAACTCCGTTAATGCTCGCCGCAATCAAGGGTGATCGGACGTTGGCTGAAAAATTGCTCGAGATGGGCGCTCCCGTCAATGCCAATTACGGTTGGACCGCTCTTCACTACGCCGCTTCTGTCGGCGAGTCAGAAATGACGCAATTTTTAATTGATCGCGGCGCTGAAATCAACGCCAGAACGCCTCGTGGGGTCACCCCGCTTTATATGGCTGCAAGAATCGCCGCCGCCAACACGGTTGCGGTTTTATTGAAAGCCGGCGCTGACAAAACGCTCTGCAATGATCAGGGGATCAGCCCTGCGGAAAGCGCTAGACGCCATGGCAGCACAGTGCTTGCAAAAGAACTGGCCATTGACAAGTGCTCCCCTTGGCCGGTGAGCGATAGCGAGAACACCATCAAACCCGATGCTTCTGAAAATACGACTTCTGAGGCTAAAACTCTCTCTTCGAGCACACCGTAGGATGATCACTCATGGTATACCACGCATTGGAATTGCTTGCACCTGCGAGAAATGCCGACATTGGCATAGAAGCAATCTTGCACGGTGCTGACGCCGTCTACATCGGTGGTCCGGGATTTGGCGCACGTGAAGACGCCGCCAATACTTTCGCCGAAATCAATCGACTCACTGATTTTGCTCACCGATTCAATGCGAGGGTCTACATGACTCTGAATACCCTCGTCGCTGATGAGGAAATGCCTCAAGCGGTCGATTTGGCATGGCAAGCATATAAAAATGGCGTCGATGCGCTGATCGTTCAGGATATGGGGTTATTAGAAGCTGATCTTCCCCCGATTCAACTTCACGCTTCTACGCAATGTGACGTCAGAACACCGGAAAAAGCCCGCTTTTTGGAAAGTCTCGGTTTTTCTCAAATCGTGCTTGCCAGAGAGTCCAACTTGGATACTGTCGCCAAAACTCATTCACTTTTGCGGCATGCGCGGATAGAGTATTTCATTCACGGCGCCCTTTGCGTTAGCTATTCCGGTCAGTGTTACGCCAGTTTTGCGGCAACCGGTCGAAGCGCCAATCGTGGCGCTTGCGCTCAATTGTGCCGACTGCCATACAGTGTTTATACAGAAGACGGCAAACTGCTAGCCAAAGATAAACATGTGCTTTCTCTAAGAGACAATAACCAAAGCGAAAACTTGGAAGCACTGATCGAAGCCGGAGTGAGCAGTTTTAAAATCGAAGGACGACTCAAAGACGTCCAATATGTGAAGAACGTCACGGCCTACTATCGTCGGAAACTTGATGAAATCATTGCTCGGCACCCAGGATTAAAGCGAAGTAGCGATGGCACGAGCTTCATTACTTTTGAGCCCGATTTAAAAAAGAGTTTTAACCGTGGCTTCACAGACTATTTCACTCGTGAACGCCATCATGACATGGTTGCGTTCGACACGCCGAAAGACGCAGGGATCCCTGTCGGCAAAATCGTTCGAGTCAATGCGGACAGTTTGGAGATCTCCAGCCTAGATGAGCTACACAACGGAGACGGCTTTACCTACCTCACCCGAGAAAACACTTTATCGGGCTTTGCCATCAATCGCGCAGAATCATTGACTCACAACCTCTGGCGCTTGACGCTACGAGAAAAACCAATCTACCGAAAGCATCCGCAATTAAAACCCGGAATGACGCTATTTCGCAATCACGATCGTCACTGGGAAGAGGCGTTGACTAAGCCGACCGCTAAACGGTTAATACCCATCAGTATGGAATGGACTGCGACCGCCCAGGGTTTTGAGCTGACGCTGTCGGACCATCACAATGTTCTGGTACGTGTTAATCGTGGCCTCTGTGAAATTAATAAAGCGTCGGACGCTCTGAAAAATGAGGCCAGTCTTCGGAACAATTTATCCAAACTGGGTCAGACCGATTTTCAAGTTGAATCAATAGTCATTAAAGGCAATGAGTGGTTCGCTCCAGCAAGTTTAGTCAATGAAATGCGTCGCGAGGCTTGCGAACAACTGACAAAAGCGCGTTTGGACGCCTGGAAACCACTTACACGCGCGCTACCCGATGAAACATTGTTGCCCTACCCGGATCCTGTTGATTACCGAGCCAATGTCCTAAACGAGCAAGCCATTCGTTTTTATCGACGCCATCGTTGCGAGATCACAGAACCTGCCGTGGAAACCGGTGACGTTCATCGCGAAATCGCCTTGATGCAAACCAAACATTGTGTTCGTTTCGCTCTAGGACTCTGTTTAAAAGATCATTTGGAAGCGATCAAAAAAGATCCGTCGCTGAAAAAACTAATGCGTCCTGATCCCCTTATCCTGAAAACCGGTCCTAATTCGTACAGAGCAACATTTGATTGCAAACGCTGTGAAATGACTTTATTGGGACGCGTTCGCAGCTCGGTTTCATTAGGGCATTTGCCGTCAATCAAAAGCCGCCAAAAGTAAGCGCCGTTCAGTTTTTTGAAATAACTCAAACAATGAGGGAAAAAACGATCCACTGTTACAAAAAGAAGGACGTATCAGTAGAAACCATTACTTAATTATGTTAAAGTCCTTCCTGTGAAAGAACTCAGCGATGAGTTCAGACACCTAAGTCGTGGCAACACTCGGTCCGTTGCCACGACTTTTCTATTTTCAGCCTCATCATCCTTTGTCTTAGCTCAATACTGTGATAGCTGGTTCGCTGTCGATACGAGCAACCTGTTACACTGCATGAAAGTGTTCACTCGAAGGAGGTCTTCCTATGGACTCAGCCAGTGGCGTTAACGCTCTGACCATTGTTTTTGCTGCGTTGTGCGTCTTTGCAATAGCCTATCGTTTTTACGGTTTGTATATTGCCCAAAAAGTTCTCAACGTCAACGAAGCTCGTCAAACTCCTGCCGTTCGTTTCTCAGACGGTCAGGACTATGTTCCCACCAATAAATATGTTTTGTTCGGCCATCACTTTGCCGCCATTGCGGCCGCGGGTCCCTTGCTTGGCCCAGTGCTAGCAGCGCAGTTCGGTTACATGCCCGGATTGCTTTGGATTTTAATCGGCTGCGTGCTCGCCGGTGGTGTGCACGACATGGTGGTTCTTTTCTGCTCTGTGCGCCACCGCGGTCGTTCTTTAGCCTACATTGCCAGTTCGGAAATCGATAAAACCACCGGTTTTGTGGCATCTTGGGCTGTGTTAGCCATTTTGATTCTGACCTTGGCGGGTCTTTCAATTGCCGTGGTTAACGCCATGCACAATTCGCTGTGGTCAACCTATACGGTTGCGGCAACAATTCCCATCGCCATTATCATGGGGCTTTACATGCAAGTTTGGCGAAAAGGCGATGTCAAGGGCGCAACAGCCATTGGCGTTGTCCTTCTTTTCCTTTGCATTCTGTCCGGCCCATGGGTCGCCGCTCACCCGGAATATTTCGGTTGGTTGGATATTGATCGCAAACCCATGAGTTTGCTCATTCCAATATATGGCTTCTTAGCGTCAGTATTGCCGGTTTGGCTTTTACTATTGCCGCGCGACTATCTGTCAACATTTTTGAAAATCGGCACCATCGCCGCTCTTGCTTTAGGTATCGCTTTTGTGATGCCGACATTCCAAATGCCCGCGTTTACGGAATTTGTGCATGGTGGTGGACCGATCGTTGGCGGCCCCGTCATTCCGTTCATCTTTATCACGATCGCCTGCGGCGCCCTGTCCGGTTTCCATGCGACCATTGGCACGGGAACAACACCTAAAATGATTTCCAATGAACGCGATGTGCTGTTTGTCGGTTACGGCGCCATGTTGACTGAAGGCTTTGTCGCTGTAATGGCTTTAGTTGCCGCTTGTGTTCTCGTCCCAGCTGATTACTTTGCCATTAATGCTCCGGCGGACAAATTCGCAGCTCTCGGCATGGCTGTCCAAGAGTTGCCGCATCTAGAAGCTCAGGTTCAAGAAAGCTTGATGGCCCGTCCGGGCGGCTCGGTTTCTTTAGCTGTCGGCATGGCTCACATTTTCTCCCAAATTCCCTTTATGGAACACCTGATGGCCTATTGGTACCATTTTGCCATCATGTTTGAAGCGGTTTTCATTTTGACTGCTGTTGACGCCGGCACTCGTGTCGGACGCTTCTTCTTGCAAGAAATGATGGGTAAAGTTTGGCCGAAGTTCGCAGACAAAGAATGGCGACCCGGTATTCTCATCACATCAGTTATCTTCACTGGTTCATGGGGTTATCTCGTTTATTCCGGCGATATCGGTTCGATTTGGCCACTATTTGGCATTTGCAACCAATTGCTCGCCTCTGTCACCTTGCTGATTGGCACAACCGTCATTTTGAGACTGAACAAAACTAAGTACGCTCCCATTACAGGAGTACCGGGCATTCTGATGACCATTATCACGTTTTGGGCCGGTATCTGGTTGGTCTTAAATCAATATTTACCGGCCGGTCAGTATCTTTTGGCCACCCTTTCGGTCTTGGTGATGTGTTTGATGCTTTTTGTTATCGTTGGAACCTTACGTCGTTGGTTGGCCTTAATCAACATCAAAACAACAGTTAAAGATAGTTATGGTGTTGAAGTTAAAGCGCTAGTCAACGAATAACGCTCCTAACATCAAGAAAAGCAGCCTTCGGGCTGCTTTTTTTGAATTTTGTACACCTCAATCCACGCGAAGATGCATCTCACTTAAACGAGCGCGCGCTTCACGCAGCAATGTTGAATAGGCCCTAAAGCGTCTGGCTTTCAAACTGAATATTTCATAGCTCGCCAACGCGATCATCAGAACAAAAGCCATAATGACATACTGCGCCGCCTCTGAAAGATTAAGCCAAGTCAAAATGGTCATAATTTACCCTCCAAAGCATCCTCCTGAGCCCATACCGCTCGCCTTTCGCGTTCCAAAATAATGGTTCTCGAACGTGATAAAACCATTCCGATCGCATAAAAGCCCAACATCAGCGTAAAACTAATCATCAGAATATAAGCATCTTGCCCACTTGAGCGCTCCAAACTTTTACTCAAATCATGAGCCATTGGCGCCATCGTGCCAAAAAACCAATAAGAAACCGGCAAGACAATTAGTCCCAAAACGGCAACTAAGGCTGACCTAACGTCCGTATGACGCCTTAAATGAAATCCCTTGGAATTGGCGAATGTGATAAATGCGCCAAAAAATAGGAGCAAAATCAAAAGACCGCTTAAACGAGCGTCCCAGACCCAATATTGCCCCCATATCGGTCGACCGAAAAGCGCGCCAGTTCCAATTGCGAAAACCGTCATAACGAAACCCGTTGGCGCAATGGCGCATGCCGTCATCGGGCCATATAGGCTTGTTCTAGAAGTCAGTGTCACCAATGAAGCCAGCGCCATGACAAAGTAAAACACAATAGCCACTGCTGAGGAGGCGATATGCAAATAAAAAACCCAGTAAATATCAGCAGAGCCGATATCTGTTGTGTCCGAAAAACCAAACATCCATATCAAAGCCGATAATAGGAAAACGCAGGCTGTGATCAAGAACATCGGAATAAGACGGCCGGCTAGAAAATAAAATTGTTTAGGTAAGATCCGCATGCGATAAAAACCCAAAAATGACTTGCTAATTTTACCTGTAATGTCATTAGAATTATTCAGTTGGTCCTAAGAGAGTAACTATGCAATTTCTAATCATTGACGATCATTCGATTGTAACGATGGCGCTCAGCATGCTGTTGAAAAATTACGACGGCACTGCTAACGATGTTCACACAGCAAACACGAAGGATGAAGCGCTAGCTCTTGCTAAAGATTACGGTGATACGGCGGATTTGATGATCCTGGATCTCTCTATTCCCGGGGTCAAGGGGACGAGCTTGGTTGAGGAGATTGTCAAAGAACACCCAATGCTGAAAATATTAGTTATGAGTGGTCTCGAAGATGAATTAAGCGTAGTTAAAGTCTTGCAAATGGGAGCCGCCGGTTTTATTCCTAAATCCTTGGATGCCAATTTACTGACCGAAGCTATACGTTTTGTTCTCAATGGCGGCGTATATATTCCGGTCAAACTTCTCGCTCAGGCGCAACGAAACGGGCTTTTTACAGCGCGCGAAGCAAAAACCTCCCCCCAAGTGCCCGTTCATCTGACCGATCGCCAAAAGGATGTGTTGCACCTGTTAGCGAAGGGAGCGCCCATTAAGCGCATTTGCAAAGAACTTAATTTGTCTGAAGGGACGGTAAAAACTCACGTCACTGCGATCTATCGTGCTTTTGGGGCCAACAATCGCACCGAAGCGTTATTAGAAGCTCGTCGACATGGTTTTGAATTTGAGGATTAATTTCGCGCCTCTGTCAACTGTCTCAAGACCTGATTTAATTCTTCGCCGCTAACCGGTTTTTGCATGATCCGCGGCATAGCGAACAATGCGGCTTCTCGATCCGTGAGACCGCGCAAAATTCTTACGTAGTCTGCCTTGATGATATCTTCTGCGACAGCGGTCAATAACAACGAGGGAACTGTTTTACCTCGCAATTTCGACAACCCTAAAATAACTTCCAAACCATTTTGCTCTTCGCCCAAATTAAAGTCGCAAACGATGATATCTAACGTCGGCAGTTGTCGAATTTGTTTAACAAAGGCGTCCGTCATCGTCTCGGCCGCAATCACAGTGGCTCCCCAATTTTGAATTAAAGCTTTTAGGCTGTCTCTAACCATCGCATTGTCTTCAACCAATGCCACACAACCTCTGACTGGCTCTGCAGAGAGGCCTTTTTGTCGTTGCTGATTGAAAATTCGAGCTTGCTCTGCTTCATGAACCGGCATTTTGATTCGAAAAACAGAACCCCGCCCGAGACGAGAACTTAGCGTCAAAGTAAATTGAAGCTGATCGCAAATCATCTTCACGATAGAAAGTCCCAAACCGAAACCTTCGGCTTGGTCACGCGTTGCATGTGCGCGATAAAAAGTATCAAAGATTTTTTTCTGATCATCTTTCCCGATGCCGGAACCGCTATCGAGCACGCAAATGCTCACATTTCTGCCTGCGATTAAACGCGCAGCTAAATAAATACTGCCCTTTTGAGTGTAGGCAAGCGCATTATTGAGCAAATTGCGCAAAGCCCTCAGTAGCAATTGAGGATCAGTATAGACATTGACATCAACGGTTTTAAGTTTAAATTCCAAGCCCTTTTGCCTGGCTATCGGTTCAAACTCCGCCGCCAAGTCTTCCAACAAGGCTTTTAATTTAATGGACTCTTTATTAACTTTAATATGTCCCGTCTCCAACCGACTGACTTCGAGAATTTGAGCGACCAGTGTCTGCAACACCACTGTTGATTTGGACAGCTGCTCAACGATCGGCTTAATTGTCGGGTCATTATTTTGGAGCAGAAGCTGTGTATAAATGCCGATTGCTTGAAGTGGCTGACGGATATCGTGATTTGCGGCCGAGAAAAACCGACCACGCACCCGACTTTGCTCTTCAGTCTCTCGACGCAATTTTTCCGCCAATTTTTTTTCTAATGTCAGACGTTTCACCAAAATCGCATTTTCCTGGTCATTACGGACTGACATTTGAACAATGGCGCTGAATCGGCGGCCCGAATAGAAGATGAATACGATAACACTCACTAACGCGAGGGCTATCGCCAACCGCGACCACCCGAACATCAACGCCAGACGCAAAACCAGTGGCGTCACGCTAAGCAAAGTAAAAACACCTAGACTCGGCAACCAGCAGGAATAGATCGGCCAAGAGGCAAAGGTAACCGTCAAAATAATCGATACCAACAGGAATTGAGAAGAAGTTTCTGTTGGTGAAGAAGATGAAAAAAACAGTCCGGCAACGGCCCAAATCAACCCGGCGGCAACGGCTAAAAGCATCCAAGCTCGCATCCAAAAGTGAATGCGGGCATGGCGGTAACGATCAGCCCAAAAGCGCCGGTTAAAATCAATCGCACCGTACAGATGCAGTCCAACCCATATAGCCCAAGCGACAATGAGCGCATGACTATTGCTATCCCACATCACGACTGCCAACACAGCCGCTCCCAGGGCTTCTGAAAGGAGCGCGATGGGTTGCAAACTTAAAGAGCTCTGAATTTGACGAACCAACAATCTGGAGTGACGTCTTCGCCATTGGGCAGCCGAGAGATTGTCGGCGTAAAGCGCTCCGTTCGTGAGAAGCTTGAACCAAAGCGCCTTGATCCAATCCAACATAAGTCAGTATTTTAAAAACGCGGTGTTACTTTCGGATGATCATATGTGCTCATCACGACGTAGCCTTTTTCCGTTCTCAAACGAATTTTGGCTCCGACAGGCATTGTGATTTTTACCGGCGAATGACCAAAAGGCAGCCCCTGCAACATGGGAATATTGGGTAAACGGGACTGCAAAAAGCGCAACATGTCCTTAAATAGAAAGTCATTTTCTCGTGGATGGGCCGGATCAGCGTCACGGAAATCCCCGAACAATATCGCTTTTTGCTTACGAAGAACGCCCGCCATATCCAACTGCATCAAATTCCGATCGATGCGGTAGGCCCTGTCATTACAATCTTCCAAGAAAAGAATCCCGCCTTCAATGTCAGGGAAATAAGGAGTGCCCAACAAAGAAACAATCATTGAAAGATTACCGCCCCAAAGCGTGCCCTCGATATCAAGATCTGGAGCCTCTTTGCAGGGAAAAGAGCTAACCCACTCATCTTTAAAGAGCGCATTGTGAAAACTCTGCTCCGTCAAAAACTCCACTTCATCGGCGAAGTCGGACCCATTGGGACCTTGGTAAGTCACCTTGCCAGTCTTCGTTAAATAAGCCAAACTAAAAGCTGTGAAGTCAGAATAACCACAAAAAACTGGACTGCGTTCTGCGATCGCCTGAAAATCAATTCGTTCCAGAATTCGCGAAAGCCCATAGCCACCACGAATCGGAAGAATAAGATCAATCTCAGGATTCGCGGCAAGGTCCATCAGACCTTCAACGCGTTCATCTTCAGTTCCAGCAAACTGCTTTACGTTGCGAAAGACAGTCTCGTGCATAACT
>DVNR01000066.1 GCA_018714205.1 Candidatus Aphodousia faecipullorum | reverse complement strand
GCGGGAATCGCGGTGAAACCGGTGTTCTTACAAGGCACGTTACAACGCAGCCTTGTTGAGTACGCCTCCAAGAATCTGGACATGGTTGTTATGGGTACCCACGGTCGTGGTGCTTTGAGTTCACTCGTGTTCGGTAGCTCAACCCGCGCAATGATCGCCGATACTCGTTTACCGCTTTTGATCATCCCCAAAAAAGCCTAACCGCTAACAAGAGGGCATAAGCGTCGGTCATGAGGAGTTTTCCTCATGACCGTTTCTTTTGCCCGTCTTGACTGCTATAGTGATCCGCGGTCTTGATTAGGAGTCGGAAAAATATCATGCGAAAAAAAATAGGTATTGGGCTTGCCGGTTTTGGTGTCGTAGGACGTGGAATTTATGAGGTTTTAGCCGAAAACAGCCCTCTAATTGCTGCCCGAGCGGGCGCTGACTTTTCAATTCAACATATCGTTTGCCGTCATCCGGAGAGGGCTCAATCCCTTGTGGGTTCCTCCATCCCTGTCGGGGATGATACTTGCGCCCTGATTGAAAACCCGAATGTTGACATTGTGATTGAGGTCATGGGGGGCATTGAACCAGCCAAAAGTTTAATTCTCGGAGCGCTTGAAAGCGGCAAATCCGTGATTACAGCCAACAAGGCGCTTTTGGCTCTTCACGGTAACGAAATTTTTAACTGTGCCAAAAATTTCGGCGTGAATGTGTACTATGAAGCGTCCGTTGCCGGTGGCATTCCGATCATCAAAGCGCTTCGGGAAGGGTTGTCAGCCAATCGGATTGAAAGTATCGTCGGCATCATCAACGGTACAACGAACTACATCTTAAGCGCCATGAGGGAGAGTGCGCTCACATTCCCGCAAGCACTCAAAATAGCCCAGGAAAAGGGTTATGCTGAAGCAGATCCAACATTTGATATTGAAGGCTTGGATGCCGGGCACAAAATCACTCTCCTTGCCTCATTAGCCTTTAACACGCCCGTGTGCTTTATGCCAGAAAACATGGAGGGCATCACACAAATCTCGCCTGAAGATATCGCCTTTGCTCAATCCGTTGGCTGTTCGATCAAGCTCTTGGCCATTGCAAAAAACTTAAATGGGCAAATCCAGTGCTGTGTTCACCCGACATTAGTGGACAATGATAACTTCTTAGCCCATGTTAACGGTGCAATGAACGGAGTCTTTGTACAAACCAATGCGCTAGGCCCCAGTTTTTACTACGGTGCCGGGGCCGGTGGCAAACCCACTGCCAGCGCGGTCATTGCCGATCTCATTGACTGCGCTCGAGGAAATGCCCCAATCCAACCCGCACCCACAACAGAGGCTTTTTATTTACCGCCAAAAGAAATTCAATCTCAATATTACCTACGACTGACAATCAGCTCCAGCGAGCAATTGCAACGCGTGCAAAATTACTTTGAGGGCTTTGCGATCCCCATCGAAAAAGAAACGCTCTCTAATCAATGTTGGATGGTGCTGACAAAGCCCATTAAAGAAAACACCCTACAGTCACTGATCAGCAAACTTAACCAATTAGAAGACTTGGACAAACCGATAAAAGTCCTCAGAAAAGAATCCATGCTCATGGGAATTTAAAATGCGTTATCGCTTAGCCACAGAAGCAGATGCTGAAGTGCTGCTTACAATTTACGGTCAATACATCGAGACGGAAATCACCTTCGAATACCGCTTGCCCTCTCTTGATGAGTTCAGAAAGCGAATACGAGATATTCTTTTGTTTTACCCCTACCTTGTTGCCGAGGAGGATGGCAAGGTCATTGGTTATGCGTATGCGCATCGTCACATGCAACGCGAGGCCTACCAATGGAACGCCGAACTTTCCATCTACTTGGATCAGAAGGCCACATCAAAAGGAATTGGTACGGAACTAGCAAAAAAAATTATTGCCATACTCAAACTACAAGGCCTGCAAAAGGTCTGCAGTGGTATCACTCAACCTAACCATAAAAGCAATGGACTACATGAGAAGTTGGGATTTTATTTAATTGGCACATACCGTAACGCTGGATTTAAAGCCGGTCGCTGGTATGACGTCAGTTGGTTCCAGAAAGATATTGGCAAACATTTACCTCAACCAGAAAAGCCAATTTCACTATGCGAGTTAAAACATGAACAAATTGATCTGATTTTGAGTACTCCAATGCCATAAAAAAGAACTCACCGTCATAGCCGTTTGTCCTTCCTATGCGCCTAAATGGCTTTGATGCCAACCGAGCCCAACTAGGCGCATATTGTTCTGTCACTCGCATTCCATTACTTGTCACCCGTAAACGAGTTTCCCACATGCGACAAACTCAATGGATCTCCCAATTGATTACGAAAAAGCAGGCGGGGAAAAATGAAAAATGCGCGGTTTTTACTTCTGAGGGTTTTAATTCGGCAAAGCCACGTCACAGATTGAGCAACAAGCTGACATGATGCCAAGCCACTGAACCAATCGTTAGGCCATCACCGATGAATGATGTTTGGTCATCAGATGCTTAAAAAATGAGACGGAATGTATAGTTTTCAGACGTCGGCTTGTTTTGATCGGAGATTGTCCGCAATCCCTTTAAAATCAGGCGACTGAAACGAAAAAAGCACACAACATAATTTGTGTGCTTTTTGCGTTGATGGTGCCCGATGACATAGGCGTGGCGCCCGTTGACCGAGGAATTTATCAATAAAAATCACATAGTTATCGCAATTTTAGGCCAAATTATGTCGATTGCTGTGGTTTGGCTTGATGTTGCAATTTGAAACAAGATTGCTGCTAATTAATCATTCTGCCCGCTGTTCGAATTGCTTTTTTGAATCCATGGACTCGAACAGTGACCAATCACATTGAAGAACTTCCTGTCAATTGCAAAGCTTCAAACAAGCTCAAACTTTGCCATCTTCATTTACCTACTGCAATAAGAGGCTTGGGCAACTTCCCCTGCACTACCCAATTAGAAAGCGTCTTCGGGTTTCGAACCCACAGATTTTACAGGCTTGGTATTTATCCAGATGATAGAAGTTTTTATACCGATCCTCTGGAACGTGTGCCTGATGTTTTTTTCTAAGATGTGCACCACACGGTACCCATAATTGATTTAATTACAGATACCGTACTATTAACGTGAAGTAAAAATAGTTAACAAACTGTCGCGTAGCAAACTTGCTGAGTTTCAAAAATTAGTTTGAGACGGCGAGTGCTACGCGCCATCTTTTTTTATATTGCTCCTTAGGTGCCTTTAACTTATCAATAATTATCCTTTAGAGCAAAGGTGCAGGCCGACAACACCAACGATACATACTCCAATAAAAAAAATTTGTCCCTTAGTAAGGCTTTCATTGAAGAGTAAAGCACCTGCTACGAGTACACCAACAGCACCAAGCGTTGTCCAAATGGCATATGTGAGTCCTGAAGGCAGAGTCCTCATCACACGCGCTAAAAGATACATGTTCGCACAAGTGAGAGCTATAGGTATAAGTGCAAAAAATCGACTAAGTGAAAAGTAGGATAATGCTTTGAGGCTGCATCCCCAAGCGATTTCAGTCACAACAGCGACCATCAACAGAGCCCAAGTTGAAAGCATCTTGAATTTCCTTTATTTTGGGCTCATGATGAAATATCCCTTCTGTCTGCATGGAAACCCACAGATGCAGGCAGAAGCGAGACGGTTACGAACTCCCATCAGGCGTGCTCATTTTAACAAATCTCTGCTTGAAGTTTGACCGCTTGATCATCACTTCTGTTTTATTCTTAAGTGGTAGTTTGTTAATTATTTTTATTTCGCCTTAATAAATTGCACTTTAATCCGATTACTCGTCTGGATTAATGGTGTTGACAAACGGCCAGGGGCCGCTGAAGTCACTCTGGAAAGGCAGTTGACCGAAATGAGTCACCCAACCATCTTCCAAGAAGGTATGCATCGCATAGCCCGGCGTTTCAAATACAAATTCATCACCACCTTTAGGCGTCAAGTCCAGGAGCATTTGCAGCGAAACGGACGGAGCAGTCACAACGACAGTTCCTGTCTTTGTTAAAGTGGTTACTGGACGGTGTAGGTGCCCCGTGCACATGCGCACATTCTTGTGGCGTTTCAAAATGTCTAGAAGACGCTCAGCGTTACCAAAGGGCTCATCCATGTAACCCATTCCAGGTTTGACCGGTGTGTGATGTGAAAAAACCAACGTCGGTTTGTTTACTTTTTCAAGTTCAGTTTCCAACTTATCTAACACCGCATCGGGCACAGCCCCCCAGTGAATGCCCGGTTGCAACGTATCCAAAAGAAATAGGAAGTAATCACCCAAGTCCACAGAAAAACTTAAATTTTGCTCACTGAAATAACCGGGGCAGAAAGAACTCAACGATTCCAAAAACGGTTTTCTGCGATCGTGATTACCGGGAACCATGAAGCTAGGACGACCCAGTGATGAAAATACCGCGCGAATCAGATGGTAGGCATCAATATTGCCGTCACAACTTAAGTCTCCGGTTACTACGATGGCCTCATATTCACTTTCATGATGTTTAAGCCATTCGGTCAATTCAATCATGCGGCGAGCCGTGTTGGCCTTGGCATAGGCCAATTTCCCAACCGGCTCAACGTGCAAATCGGAAATATGCAAAATAGGTTTCATTTTTACCCCTTAAAAACCATTAAGTCCTCAGCCCCAATTGCCAAATAGCCCTCGCAGCCCGACTGAATGTCTGGCGAGATCTCGGTCATATTCACTTTAACCAACTTCCCGGCCTGCTCTTTGAGCTCTACAGAAATGCGAACAAAACTACCCATAAAATGAAAATCGCGAACAATCACAGGAATTTTCAGTTCATTGCAATGGTTAGCTCCGTTCGGACAAATCACTGTAGCTGCATCCGGACGGAAGAATGCTAAAACATCCCCATTCATTTCCTTTTCCAAACGATCCTTGCTACTCGCAGCCAACTTAGAGACTTCAATTTTCACATTACCAAAGTGCAGCATACCGTTTTCTAAACGACCGTGTAACTTATTGCTGTTACCTACAAAACCCGCAACAAAGTCCGTGCTCGGATTATCCCAAACATTCTTCGGAGTATCGGCCTGGTGGATCACACCGCCTTGCATAACAACGATCTTGTCACCCAAAACCATGGCTTCATCCTGATCATGAGTCACAATAACGGCGGTAATGCCTAATTGCTTCAAAATAACGGCCAGTTCTTCACGAACCTTGTGCCGCAAAAGTGCATCCAATGCCGTAAGCGGTTCATCAAGCAGTAGTACTCTCGGACGAATCGCTAACGCACGCGCTAAGGCCACGCGCTGACGTTGACCACCAGAAAGCGCCAAAACCGATCGGTCCGCATAGGGCTCCAGATTAACGAGCTGAAGCATTTCCTTAACCGTCTCGCGAATCTTTTCAGGATTTTCCTTTCTGACCGTCAAACCGTAAGCTACGTTTTCTTCAACGGTCATATTCGGAAACAAGGCGTAAGACTGGAACATAAAACCGATTTGGCGTTTTTCTGCGGGCAGCGCGGTAACATTTTTGCCACCAATCCAAATTTCTGAACCTTCATCGGGCGTTTCCAAACCTGCGATCATTCTTAACAGCGTCGTCTTACCGCAACCGGATGGCCCCAACAAAACCGTTCGACAGCCGGCATCCAACGTTAGCGAAAATGGAGACAAAACCAAAGTTGAGCCGTAGTGCTTACTCACATTTTTCAGTTCAATGGAGACAGATTCTTGCATTTGTCAATCATCCTTCACAATTCAATCGTATGACTATTTGCCCTTACGCATCTTGTTTAACCGCTCGGGCAACTTTTGCATCATCGAAAGAAGCGGCACAAGAATGACAAAGAAAATAAACGTGTAGGCGCTGCCGATTTCCAAGCGCATCGATGCATAGCTATCGGCCAAACCCACAGGCAAGGTCTTGGTGTACGGAGTTTGGAGCATCCAAGAAATATTGAATTCACCCAGTGACACAGTCACCACCATCAAAGCACCAGCCAAGATGCCGGGCATAGCAACTGGCACAACAACACGCCTGAACGTTGTCCAGGGATCTGCCCCCAGCGTTGAGGAGGCCTCCTCATACTGCGACAGCGGCTCAACCCGTAAAACAGCGGCCACGGAACGAACCATAAAGGGTAGACAGAACATCACGTGACCGGCTAACAGAAAGAAAATACTTTGACGGAAATAGGAAAAACCGCCCCAAATCAAAAGAATACCTAAACCAATAGCAAGCCCCGGCATGGACAGAGGCAAAATGAACGCCTCTTCAAGGAAAGCCGCCCACTTTTTTCGTTGTTCTCTTACCAACACCCAAGCGGCCGGCACGCCGATAATGACACAAATAACAAGCGCCATGAGAGCTAAAAGCAAGCTTCGCAAAATCGTGTCGCCATAAAGTTCGAGTACCTTAAAGAGCCACTGCGTGGTCAAGCCCGATTTCACACCTCTGAAGGCGTTCACTGTAAAGGCCGTGATCACCATCTGAACAACGGGCACCATCAAAAAGAGCAATGTCAACCCAGTCAGCGCCGCTTCAAATGTCGTCGCTCCATTCATCGGTTTCTTGTAACTGGACATTTTTACTACCCCCTTATGCCGCACCAGTTGTCGACGTGGTGCCGGAGAAACAACGCGCCGCTACAAGCATCACCCAAGTAATCAAACCCAACACAACCGAAAGCATAGCCGCTGAAGCTATATTGGCCGAAAGCGTGAATTCCGTGTAAATCGTGATCGGAAGCACATTAATATCCGTTGCAAGAGTAAAAGCCGTGCCAAACGCCCCCATTGATGTGGCAAAACACAAAGCACCCGTTGAGAAAAGCGCCGGCGTCAAGGCAGGAATGGTGACGTCTTTAAGAATCCGAAATGACGAAGCACCCAATGTTCGGGCTGCTTCTTCATACATCGGATCCATTTTCTTAGTGGCCGCCATCACCGTAGTCACCACGCGGGGAATAGAGAAGTAAAGGTAACCCAAGAAAAGTCCAATCATGCCGTAGGCAAAAACCAATTTGCCCATGCTTAAAGTTTGTGTCGCCGATCCGATCAGACCATTTCTGCCTCCCAGCATAATGATCATGAAGCCAACTACAACACCGGGAAACGACAGGGGCAATGTAATCAGCCCCACCACAGTGTCTCTACCCCAGAAACGGTGTCTTTCAAGAAAAAGCCCTGTCAGGCCTCCGACCACCAAACTAGCAAGCGTCACCACAATGGAGAGCAAAATAGTGGAAATAACGCTCGTGCTGTAACGAGGATTAGTGATTACTTCCAAATAAAGCCCTAAACCGCTTTCTGATGAAACTGAAGCCGGCAGTAATCGTAAAACCGGCAAAATAAAAAATGCCAGCAGCACGATTACTGACGGGATGAGATAAAGCCAAATCGTACGAGATTTCATCTTCTCTCATCCTTGATGGTTAACCTTTGGTGGCCTTCAAATACGCCTCGCCGAAAGCTTGCTGAATCGTGGCCATCTTGGCGTAGTCAATGCTCAAGACGCGTTCGTATTCAGAAGCCGGCAGGAACTTAGAGGCGGCAGAGGCAGGAATTTCACCCAAGACCGGGCGTAGGTAGTTTTCCGCCCAGAACTGCTGACCTTTTTCACTCAAGACAAAATCGATCACAGCCTGACCATTTTCACGGTGTGGCGCATTCTTCACCAAGCTCATGACGTAAGGAACCTGAATAGTGCCTTCCTTCGGGATCACAAATTCGATCGGGGCCTTGTCGGTGTACTTAGCACGGTAAGCATCAAAGTCATAGTCAAACAAGATGGGAATTTCACCGGACAAGCAACGAGCATAAGCAGTCTGTTTCGGAATGATCGGCTGATTGTTCAGAAGCTTCTTATAGAAGTCAATGCCGGGGGTGAAGTTATCCAACGTGCCCCCTAAGGCTTGGTTAGCCGCTACAGCACAAGCATAACCAACAAACGCAGAGGACGGATCCAAGAATCCGATCATGCCTTCGTACTTAGGATCCAAAAGATCCTGCCAGCTACGCGGCACCGGGATTTTGTCGAGAGCCTCTGTATTGACCATGAAACCTACGGTACCAGCGTGAATGGAAACCCAGTGACCGTCAGGATCTTTAAGATTAGCGGGGACTGATTGCCAGCCCTTACCTTTATAGGCTTCAGTAATTCCGGCTTTCTTTGCGTTGATAGCAAAAGAAATCCCCAAGTACATTGCATCTGCCACAGGATTTTTTGCTTCCGCGATTACTTGAGAAACAGCTTGACCGGAATTTTTGTTGTCGATTGGCACGCGTATACCGGTTTCTTTGGCGATCAATTCAAGCATGTTGCCCCAGCCGGCCCATTCGGCTGGTACGTTGTAGCAAATTGCCGTTTTTTCTTGAGCGAAAGCGCTCTTAGTCCAAGAACCAGAAGCCAACACAGCGGCGCCAAATATGGCCTTGTTAAAGTTACGTCTGTTGATCATTGTCATAATTTCCTCTTAATGTCTAACTCTTTTGGGAGAGGAGTCCAATGTAAAAACTCCTCTTGTTGAATCGATGAAAGAACAATGACAACTTGATGACAAATATCTTGAACTAGGTAGTTTTGTCTAGATATGTATTTAAATTCGCAGTGCTGTCCAAAATAAATTGTGCATTAAAAAAGAGCTCTATAAGAATCAATAGGTTAAAGAGATTCTAGAGCTCATTGCGAAAACATGCCCCTTCAAAAATCAGAATAGCCGTAATTGTTCTGGTGGTG
>DVNR01000065.1 GCA_018714205.1 Candidatus Aphodousia faecipullorum | reverse complement strand
CAATGTGATCGCCAAACGGCTGGAGAATTCCGGCCAATGCTTTGTGTACTCTTTTCTTTTTGACCCACAAGGCGAGTGCCACCGCGATAAGCAGCCGATTGAAGCGGTCCTTGATCAAATCGCGCCAGAGCAAGTTTTAGGTGGCGAGATGTGCAAAGGGTTTTTAGTCAAGTTGGACGAAAACCGCCTTTGGGCATTTGAACCCATTCATCATTTTTTTGCCTGCGCCATTGTTGACGCGCAACAGCATACCGTCAATCTTCGGGTCTTCATGGCCGAGCCGATCGTCATTGATCGGGCTGCCCAAGAACCGATCGCCAATAAGTTGCTGACGGAAGTGATCCCCGCTTTGGCAGAAAAATACCCGGTTTTAAAAATTGACCCTCTCGCAAAAAATAGCGATCCTCAAGATCTTTACCGAGAGCTGGTTGATATGATTCGCGGCGTTGAATTGAAAGAGGTACCGCTTTCAGAACGCACCATCACGCCGACCGGCATAGAACCGATCACCATGCGTCTTGGGGTTTTGTTTGGGTTTAGAGCCATGCAGGGCGATCAAGCCGCCGAGCACATCACAGTTTTCACCGATGGAAGCGGTTTTTGGATTGAAACGCAATACCCGGTGCAAGACGCCGAGCCAATTGTCACGTTTGAACCAAAAACACGTGAAGAATTAATGGAACTTGCTCACGACTTGATTGAGCAAAGCGAGGCCAAACAACAGGCCAGGAATCTTGCCCCTGACACAAAAAAACTCAATTGAGGTCAAAAAAGGCGCGCCAAGAAAATCTTCGAGCGCGCCATTTTTTCTTCTGCCAATTAAGCCGCCGCGCGGTTTAAAACCACCGTGAGCATTGCGGCGATGCCCGTGGCGATCGCTTTATCGTTAAAGTCAAACCCCTCGTTATGAACACCGACATTGTGGGTGTCATCTCGCATTCCCAACCGGAAAAGACAACCCGGGCGAGCGTTTAACATGAAGGAGAAATCCTCCCCGCCCGCTGTCCGCTTAAAATCACCGACATGGTCATCACCGAGGGCGAGCTTGGCCAACTCCTTCGCTTGCGCGACACGCTCTGGATCGTTGTACATCGCCGGATAAAGCCGCGTGAAAACCGGATGGGCTTTAATTCCATAAACCGAGGCGACGCCTTGCGCAATCTCAACGATGCGTTTTTCAATCAAGTCTCTCACATCCGGCAACCAGCAACGGGTCGTCCCACACAAATAGGCTTTTTGAGGAATGACACTGGTGCCCTGAGGACTTCCGGCTTGAGCGCAGCCGATGGACACCACACACGCTTTGTCCGGCTCCACATTGCGCGAAACAATCGTCTGCAGAGCAAGAATGGTTTCACCCATCGCAACCACCGGATCCTTCGCCATATGCGGCCTTGCCCCATGGCCACCTTGCCCTTCAAAGGTAATCTCAAAAATATCCGCGTTCGCCGTGGCAAAACCGGACACAAAACCGACGCTACCCACCGGGAAACCAATCTCCGCGTGCAAGGCATAAAACTCTTCAATGCCAAAGCGCTCAACCAAGCCATCTTCGATCATGTACCGAGCTCCGGCAAATCCTTCTTCGCCCGGTTGGAAAATTGCGACAACCGTCCCGGCGAAATCACGATGGCCCATCAGGTAGTGAACCAGCCCGAGCAAAGTCGCCACGTGGCCATCATGACCGCAGGCATGCATCCTCTTTTCGTAGCAACTGCTGTAACTCACCCCCGTGCGCTCGTTCAGGGGCAAGGCATCCATATCAGCGCGAACGCCAATTGTTCGACCCGACCGGCTGCCTTTAATCACCGCAACCACGCTAGAGACTTTTTCACCTCCGACGTTCACCGTGACATCTTGGCAACCCATTTCTTTTAAGGCGTCCAGAATTCTTTTTTGGGTTTCTGGCAAATACAAACCCACTTCAGGATGCGAATGAATGTCGTGACGAATTTGAGCGGCAAGGTCCGCCGAGTCCTGAACCTCATCAGGACGGATCACAAGGGAGACTGTCATGATTGAAATCCTTTCTTAAATGTCTGTTTTTTACTTATAGCGCTCAAAAGAAAAGAATTCAGGTGGGTAAACCCTAATTTTGGGCAAAGTTCCCTAGAGAAAATTACTGAGCTTTGGGCAAATTGGATGAATTGGCCGTCCCTTTAACGTCTGCGGCCCCCTCGGGAGGCGTCACCGGGGCGGGGCGATATAACGGGTCGTTGATAATGTCAGCTGGAATTGCGCTGCCGGGAATGACTTTTTGAGGCCTTTGAATGCGAAAAAGGACCTCTCCGGGTCGAACCATGTTGAGATCATAGCGGGCGCGCTCTTCGATAGCGTCAAGCCCGCCACGCAACGAGGCCACCTCAGCGGCGATGCGCTGATTTCGAGCGTTGGCCTCTTCATTGTCGGCTTGAAGAATCTGAAGTTGCTCGGAGAGGTCCATCATCCGAAAAACCCCTCCCTGCCCGAAAAGCAAAGGCCAGAGCAAAATGGCTATCAACACCACCAACAACTTGACAACATGATCGGCTGTCAATGTCATGCTCCGGCCTTTACCATTAGAACAATCGACTAGATTGTCCAGTCTTTGATGCAATAAAAGGCATCGCGACCCGGGTAAACCGCTTGATCATCCAATTCTTCCTCAATACGAAGCAATTGGTTGTACTTCGCGATACGGTCGCTACGGCTCATGGAGCCGGTCTTGATTTGACCGGCATTGACCGCCACGGCCAAGTCCGCGATAAAGCTGTCTTCCGTTTCACCCGAGCGATGGGAAACCACGACGGAGTAACCGGCGCGCTTAGCCATTTCAATGGCGGCCAACGTCTCGGTCAAAGAACCGACTTGATTGACTTTAATCAAAATGGAGTTGGCTACGCCCTTTTGAATGCCTTCGCGCAAAATCTTCGGATTCGTCACGAAGAGATCATCGCCGACCAATTGCACGCGGCGGCCTAAACGATCCGTCAACTTCTTCCAGCCTTCCCAATCACCTTCGGCCATGCCGTCTTCGATGGAGATGATCGGATAACGACCAACCCAATTTTCAAGCACATCGATCCATTCATCGGCCGTGTAGCTCTTGCCTTGTCCTTTTTGAACATAACGGCCGTCTTCGAAGAATTCACTGGAAGCGCAATCCAAGCCGATGGCGATATCCTTGCCCGGCACATAGCCGGCGGCTTGAATCGCCTCAATGATGAGCTCAATGGCTTCTTCATGGCTGTCGATGTTGGGAGCAAAGCCGCCTTCGTCGCCGACAGCCGTACTCATGCCACGGGCATTGATAATTTTCTTGAGGGCATGGAAAGTTTCCGCACCATAACGAACGGCTTCGCTAAAACTCGGAGCCCCCACCGGAATGATCATGAATTCCTGCAAGTCAAGATTGTTGTTGGCATGAGCGCCACCATTGATCACGTTCATCATCGGCACGGGCATTTGGACGGCGCCTGCGCCACCCAAGTAGCGATAAAGCGGCTGACCGACATAATTTGCCGCGGCGCGGGCGCAAGCCATGGAAACGCCCAAAATGGCGTTGGCGCCGAATTGGCTCTTGTTTTCCGTTCCGTCAGCCTCAATCATCTGAGCGTCAATGGAGGCTTGTTGCGTCACATCGAAGCCGATCAATGCCGGTTGAATCTTCGTGTGGATATTTTCCACCGCCTTTAAAACGCCCTTGCCGTTGTAGCGAGCGTCCTTGTCGCGCAATTCCAGAGCCTCACGCACACCGGTGGATGCGCCGGAAGGAACCGCCGCGCGGCCGAAAACGCCGCTATCGAGATACACATCACATTCCACCGTGGGGTTGCCGCGGCTATCTAAAATTTCACGAGCCACAATAGCATTGATCGTAGGCATAGTCGATTTCCTAATAAAAAGATTGGCGGCTCGCGCACCCATGCGCGACCGACCGATAAAAAACACATACGGGCAAGAGCCTGAACCCGCGCTTGCCCGTCATTTTAGCTAAAAATTATTCTCTAAGAAGGGACGGGCTTTAACAACCCGATCTATGTCAACCAAACTTTCCAAAAGCTCGCGCATGCGAGCCAACGGCACCGAGTTCGGCCCATCGCTTAACGCGCGCTCAGGGTCCGGGTGCGTTTCCATGAAAAGCCCCGAAACGCCGACCGCGACAGCGGCTCTTGCGAGTACAGGGACAAACGAACGGTTTCCACCCGAACTGGTTCCATTGCCCCCCGGCAATTGCACTGAGTGCGTCGCATCAAACACAACCGGCACGTGACTTTCGCGCATGATGGCGAGGCTTCGCATGTCGCTGACCAAATTCCCATAACCGAAACTCACACCGCGTTCACAGGCCATAAAGGCGTCCTCATTGAGCCCGGCTTCCCGAGCGGCCTCACGGGCCTTGGCAATCACGTTCACCATGTCGTGCGGGGCTAAAAACTGTCCTTTTTTGATATTGACAGGTTTGCCCGACTGCGCGCAGGCGCGGATAAAATCGGTCTGGCGGCACAAAAAAGCCGGCGTTTGAAGCACATCGACATATTTCGCCACAAGCGGGACATCTTCAGCCGTGTGCACATCAGTGACCACCGGAACGCCTACCTCCTCGCGCACGCGAGCAAGCATTTGCAAGCCCTTTTCAAGGCCAGGACCTCGGTAGCTCTTGCCGGAAGTCCGATTGGCTTTATCGTAGCTCGCCTTGAAAATGTAAGGGATGCCAAGCGATGCACAAACCGCCTTCATCTCGCTGGCAATTTCAAGAATCATTTGCTCGCTTTCAATCACACACGGACCGGCCATTAGAAAGAAAGGCTTGTCCAAGCCAACTTCAAAACCGCAGAGTCGCATTATTTTTTCCTTGCTGGTAAATGGTAAACCACGCCGATGATCTTCGGCCTCTGATGAGATAAACATAGCATATGAGGCCACGGCTTGCACAAAATAACCCTCGCGTATCACCTATCTATTTAAATCGCGCAAACCGAAATCTAATCCACCTTCCTTAGACAATCTTATCTAGTTTATTGAAAGATAATACCTTTTTACTCAATTTCACCATTAGAAAGCGAAATATAATCAACCTCTGGTTCTATGACAGGATCGGAGAAAAACAAAATGACCAAATACGTTTTTGTGACTGGCGGCGTTGTCTCGTCTTTGGGCAAAGGGGTGGCCGCAGCCTCCTTGGCCGCCATTTTGGAGTCTCGTGGCTACCGAGTGACAATGATCAAAATGGACCCGTATCTGAATGTCGACCCGGGCACTTTGAGCCCATTTCAACACGGGGAAGTATTTGTCACAGAAGACGGCGCCGAAACAGACCTCGACCTCGGTCACTATGAACGATTTATTTCTTCGAAAATGCACAAAGCGAACAACTTCACCAGCGGCCAAATCTACGAAAGCGTTTTGCGAAAAGAGCGCCGCGGCGAATACCTAGGCAAAACCGTTCAGGTGATTCCCCATGTCACCAATGAGATTCAAGCGTTTGTCAAGCGCGGCTCGACTGACGCAGACATTGCGGTTGTCGAAATTGGCGGCACCGTGGGCGATATTGAATCCTTGCCTTTCGTTGAAGCGGTTCGGCAGCTGAGCTTGAATGTGGGACGCGAAAACAGTTGTTTCGTTCATCTCACGCTTTGCCCGTGGATAGCGTCCGCGGGAGAACTCAAAACCAAGCCCACTCAGCACTCCGTGCAAAAGTTGCGCGAGGAAGGCGTCTACCCCGATGTTTTATTGTGCCGCGCCGACCGACCGATCCCAGACGAAGAACGCGCAAAGATCGCTTTGTTCGCGAATTTGCCGGTTGACCATGTCATCAGCGTCTGGGATGCCAAAACAATCTACGAAGTCCCCCTGATCTTGCACGAGCAGCACCTTGACGAAATCATCTGCCGCCGTTTGGGGCTGAACCCTTCTAAACCGGCAGAACTTCAGATCTGGGAAAAGATCTGCGAGGATCTGCAAAACCCGCGCCAAGAAGTCAACGTCGCCATGGTGGGCAAATATGTTGACTACGCGGATAGCTACAAGAGCCTCAACGAAGCCCTTTTACACGCCGGCATTCATACGCACACCCGAGTCAACCGAATTTTTGTGGACGCGGGCAAGATTGAAAAAGAAGGAACCGCCATTCTTGAGGGAATGGACGCCATTTTGGTGCCCGGAGGCTTTGGCAAACGCGGCACCGAAGGCATGATCCAAGCCATTGAGTACGCACGCACGCACAAAATTCCATTTCTAGGCATCTGTCTCGGGATGCAATTGGCTGTCGTGGAATTCGCTCGACATGTATGCAAACTCGACGACGCAAACTCCACTGAACTCAATCCCGAAACGCCCTACCCGGTCGTCAGCCTCATCACCGAATGGACCGACCGCCAAGGGCTCGTCCAAAAGCGTGACAAGGACAGTGATTTGGGCGGCACCATGCGACTTGGCAAACAAGAGGTTCCGGTCCGCGAGCATACGCTCGCGCACGACATTTACGGTGACATGGTCGCCGAAAGGCACCGCCACCGCTATGAAGTCAACCCGAATTACGTTGATCAGTTCGAAAAAGCCGGCATGGTGATTTCTGCGGTCACGCCAAAGGAAAAGTTGCCCGAAATGATGGAATTGGGCGACCACCCGTTTTTCTTTGCCGTCCAGTTTCATCCGGAATTCACCTCGACTCCGCGTTTCGGCCACCCCCTATTTGAGGCCTACATCAACGCAGCGATCAAACACCGGCAGAAAAAGGCCTAATCGCTAAGATCGGCAAACCGCTTGTTCATCTATCAAACAAGCGGTTTTCTTATTATTTTTTTCCTCGTTTTGACAAGCAGCCTCTACCATTTCAGGAAATGGCCATTTTGCCATCGCCATTTTTTTTGTTTTGGTTATACTTCGCGACTGTTGATTTTTGACAGAAAGGGACACACAAATGAAGGTGGTTGGTTTTGACAATAACATGTATCTCAAGATGCAATCCGAGCAGATTCGTCGTCGAATCGCCCAATTCGGCGGCAAGCTCTATCTGGAGTTCGGAGGCAAACTCTTCGATGACTACCACGCTTCGCGTGTGCTTCCCGGGTTTAAGCCTGACAGCAAAATCCGCATGTTGCAGCAACTGAAAGACGATGTTGAAATCGTGATCACCATCAACGCGGCCGATATTGAATCAAACAAAGTGCGTGGCGATTTAGGCATCACTTATGATGAAGACGTTTTGCGGTTAATCGACGCTTTCCGTGAAATGGGGCTTTACGTCGGCAGCGTTGTTTTAACTCAATACACCGGTCAAAAAGCGGCACAAGCCTTTTTGCAGCGCTTGGAAACATTAGGGGTTCCTCATTACCGTCACTATCCCATCGCAGGCTACCCTTCCGACGTGGACTTTATCGTGAGCGAAGAGGGACTGGGACAAAACGAATACATCGAGACGACGCGCTCTCTGATCGTTGTCACCGCGCCCGGCCCGGGCAGCGGCAAAATGGCCACTTGCTTAAGCCAGCTTTACCACGATCACAAGCATGGCATAACCGCCGGCTATGCCAAATTCGAGACCTTTCCGATCTGGAACTTGCCACTCAAGCACCCCGTGAATCTCGCTTACGAAGCGGCTACGGCGGATTTGAATGACGTCAATATGATTGATCCCTTCCACCTGGAAGCTTACGGGGAAACCGCCATCAACTACAACCGGGACATCGAAATTTTCCCGGTCTTGAACGCGATCTTCGAACGCATTCAAGGAACCTCCCCCTACAAGTCTCCGACAGACATGGGGGTGAACATGGCCGGCAACTGCATCATCGATGATGACGTCTGCCGCCACGCTTCCCGTATGGAAATTCTTCGCCGTTACTATGCGGCCGGTGTCAAGCACATGCGCGGAGCCAATAATGAACAGGAGATCAATCACCTGAAAATCATCATGAATCAGGCTGAAACAACGCCCGATATCTTCCCGGCTGTCTCCGTCGCCATCCAAAAAGCCGAACAAACCGGAGCGCCGGCGGCCGCGATGATGTTGCCCGACGGTCGGATTGTGACCGGCAAAACCTCAAGCACCTTGGGCTGCGCCTCGGCAATGCTTTTGAACGCGTTGAAACTTTTAGCCGGTATTGACCATGACGTTGACGTCATCTCTTCGCACGTGTTGGAACCGATTTGTCAGTTAAAGACCGACTATCTGCTGCACAAGAATCCTCGGTTGCACATCGATGAAGTGTTGCTGGCTTTGACAATTTCAGCCCTTCACAACGACGCCGCCCAAAAAGCGAAGGAGCAATTGTCCAAACTTCGCGGCTCTGAAGTGCATTTCACCGTGATTATCAGCGAAGAAGACGAACGGATGCTTCAGCGCTTAGGCATCAACGTGAGCTGCCAACCCCGGTACGAAACGACTCGGCTTTATCACAAATAAGTTCGACGGTTTCCTCTAAAACACTTGAAGTCCCTGGCCTATTGTCCGGGGACTTGCTTTTTAAGGTAAAGCGTTAAGATTGAATTTCCGCCATTGACCCAATTGATAATCTTCGATACTGTTGAGCTGACAAAGTCATTTCGGAGGAAGTCTTTATGCTGCACCACGCTTTTGGTCCTCACTTTTTCGGCCCCGGCCTTTTTCCGGGAATTCCTCATATTTTGCTGCTCGTATTCATCATCGTGGCAATTGGATATATTCTGACTAGAAAAAAGCCGCCTCAGACTGAAAAGAAGAATTTCAATCACCAGGTCGAAAGCGATTCGGCGCTTGAAAAGAAAAACGCGGAGTTAGAATCTGAAATCGCACGCTTAAAAATCGAAAACGAGCTGTTGCAAAAAATACTGGTAAAGCGCCAAGCCTAAGCCGACTCCAACCGCGTAATAGCGATTCCAAGAAAAAATCCCCAACGCGGGGATTTTTCTTTAAGCTTTTGTTGATTGACCGTCTTGCGGATCCGTCGTGCAAGTGCATGAGCATGCGCCGGCGCAGCCATGCACTTTACCGGAAGCGCCACCACCTCGATTCCACTCCGGCTGCAAGGAGACATGATCAATATTGAAGTGTTCCTTCACATGCGTGCGGATCGCGTTCAAAATTCGAGGCCAATGCCGATGTGATTCAATGTAAACATGCGCCGAGATGGCGTTCTGTCCCGGACTCATGATCCAGACATGCAAATCATGCACACTGAGAACGCCCGGCGTTTTAGCGATCACCTCTCCTACTTCATCGTAGCGAATTCCCTCAGGAACGGCATCAAGCAACACCGGTGTGGTTTCTTTGAGCACGCCCCAAGCTGCATGGGCGACCAAAGCGCAAATCAAAAGCGAAAGAATCGGGTCGACGATCGTCGGACCGCCGAAATAAATCACCGCGCCGGAGACAATCGCGGCAACCGAGCCCAAAAGGTCACCCATCACATGGACCAAGGCGGCGCGCGTATTGACATTTTCCCGGTCGCGAGAAAGCGAGAGCGCCACACCTACGTTAACCACCATACCAATGGCGGCGATCAACATGACGCTCGCGCCGGAGACTTCCGTCGGATGCGCCAAACGGTCAACCGCTTCATAGCAAATCCAGCCGATGACCAAAAACATCACCAAAGCATTGATAAAAGCGGCCAACACCTCAATGCGGGCATGACCGAAGGAATGGTGGCTATCAGCGCCCTCTCTAGCCAGCCAATTGGCAACCAACGCAAACAAAAGGCTTGCCGAATCGGTCGCCATGTGACCGGCATCACCGATCAAAGCGAGCGACCCGCTCATTAAGCCGCCGATCAACTCAACCGCTGAAAAACCAAGGGTTAAAACCACTGCCAATCCCAACACGCTGGACTTTACCTGACGGGCTGCGTGGTTATAGAGACTGTCTCCCTTGCCGTGGCTTGAGAGCGCGCGGTCTTTCGCAATCACTTCCGGAGAATTTTCTTCTGACATCGCTTCTCTTTCATTGTCATTTTAAGTTGAGCGAAGTCTACGCCGACTGAAAAAGAAAATGCTTACCGATAATCAGTCACAATAAGATGGGCATTGGTCATTTCCCATGGCTTTGAGAGCGACTTCCGTATAATTTCAGGCGTTAATCAATTATGGGGAAATGTCGCTTAACGCATCACGGCGACACGAATTGGGGATGAATTCTGTTTACTTTCTTGTGCCCGGACTGCGGGTTCCTAGCCACGCTTGGGATGAAGCAACGCGAGGAGCGGATTTTTCGACTCTGGCAACCCTTTTTGAAGGAGCCGATCCTGTTTTGGAGCAAACCTTGGTTCAAACGCCGGTTTTAGCGGGCGCCACCCACCTTTTATGGCTTTGGGAGGTCCTCTCAAAAACACGAAGCATGCCAGAAACGGCCGCTTTTGAGTGGGAAGCCGACGGGGGCCCCGCCATGGGGACTGAAACCTGGCGACTTTGGAGCGCGCATCTTCAAATGACGCCAAGCGGTCTTCTCACCGAATCGCCTCGAAAGGAACTCTCGGCGGCCGAGCGCGACCAATTGCACGACGACATTTTAGCGGTGGCGAGACGCCACGGTTTTCAACTTCAACAGTGGGCGGATCGTTGGTACCTGACCCGCAAAGACGATTGGTCAATTCACGTGCGGCCGTGGTGCGCTCAAAACCACCGCGTTTACAGCGAACACTGCGTCGAAGGCGAAAATACCGAACGCTTTCATGCCTTGATTGACGATTTCCGAGCTATCCTTGAAGCGCATCCGGTCAATAAGACCCGGCTTTCACTTGGCGAAGACACCGTGGACGCCTTTTGGCCAGACGGGGGTTCCCGACGCCATCTTCTGAAAACCTCCACGTTGCGCGCTGTCATGAGCGATCACTCTTACGTTTGGGGATGGGCACAAAACGCGGGATTATTGAATTTCAGAACAGTGGCAGTGGCAGACCATTGGCCAGAGGCGCCCGAAGGCGATTTAGTTGTGGAACTTGATGACTTGTACGAAAGCTATCGAACGAGCCAATGGGATTCGTGGCGGAAAAAACTGCCGGCATTGTTTACCCGAATGACCGCTTTGGCTCACGAGGCAAAAAAACGACGTTGTTCGCGCTTGGTGTTAATTGCCACAGGAGAAATGGATTCTCATACGGTTGTTGCGCAAACAGAGACCGGCGCCAAGGGATTTCTTTCGAAATTTAAAAAGAAAAAACCGCTGGATCTGAAGCCGCTCTTACAAGAAAACGGTTCGGGGGTCAACTCATGACCACCTTTATTGAAAGAACATTCAGCCCTGCTATCGCACGACACCTTCAAGAGGAAGGTTTTTGCCCTGCCATGGCTCGTGTTTTAGCTGCCCGAGGCATTGAAACCGTTGAAGACTTAAAGCCTGATTGGCGCGCCATGCTTGCGCCACAAAAACTTGACGGCACCACGAACGCGGCCAAGCTTTTAGCCGATGCCATCGAACAAAATAAAAAGATCATGGTCGTCGCAGACTACGACTGTGACGGCGCCACGGCCTGCGCCGTCGCCATTCGGGGATTGCGAGCCATGGGAGCCAAAGTTGACTACATCGTTCCTGATCGCTTCATTTACGGCTATGGCTTGACCCCGGAAATTGTGGATCTCGCCGCAAGACATTCCCCCGAAGTCATCCTCACGGTTGATAACGGGATGGCCAGCATCGAAGGAGTTAAACGCGCCTCAGAACTAGGTATTGACGTCATCATCACGGACCACCACCTCCCGGGGCAGACACTGCCCGCCGCGCAGTGCATTGTCAACCCCAACACACCGGGTTGCGCTTTCCCGAGTAAAAATCTCGCCGGCGTCGGCGTGATGTTTTACGTGTTGATGGCTCTTCGCGCGGAGCTTCGCACACGCGGCCGCTTTAATCAGCAGACTCAACCGAAATTAAACGCGCTCGTGGATTTAGTGGCTCTTGGAACCGTTGCCGATGTCGTCAAACTGGACCGCAATAATCGAATTTTGGTGGAGCAAGGTTTGAATTTGGTTCGCCGAGGGCTCACGCAGCCCGGCTTGGCTGCGCTTTTTGAAGTCGCCGGACGTCCTTTGGCGCAAGCGAAGGCGCGCGACTTCGGTTTTGTGATTGCCCCTCGCATCAATGCTGCCGGCCGACTGGATTTGATGAACGCCGGCATTGAATGCTTGATCAGCGATGATCCGACAATCGCGAAAGACTTCGCCATCAAACTCGATGAATTTAACCGCGAGCGGCGTGAGCTGGAACTGAACATGCAGTGGGATGCCCGCATGCTTTTAAATCGGGAAAATTTCGCTGATAGACACACCATCACCCTATTCGAACCCGGTTGGCATCAAGGCATTGTGGGACTCGTTGCAAGCCGCGTCAAAGACAGTCGCCATCGGCCGACAGTGGCCTTTGCAAGCGCTGGCGAGGATGAGCTTAAGGGATCGGGCCGCTCAATCGAAGGGGTGCATCTGCGCGACATGTTGGATCTTGTGACGAAAAAAGCTCCGGGAATTATCAAAAAGTTCGGCGGTCACGCGATGGCTGCCGGTCTGACGATCGAAGCCAACGCGCTTGACGCCTTCACTGAAGCGTTCGAAGAAGTCGTCACGGAAAACACCGATCCAGATACGTTCGAGCGACACGTTTTGGTCGATGGACCGTTGACCTCGGACGAAATCAATGAGTCGCTCATTGACGCCATCAACGCGCAAAGTTGGGGGCAAGGCTTTTTACCGCCTCTTTTTGCCAATGAATTCAAGGTGCTTCGTCAAACAGCTTTAAAAGGTGGTCACTTGAAACTTGTCCTAGAAATGCCCGATGGGATGCGCTTTAGCGCTATTTATTTCAGGCGGGCCGCGGAAATCCCAACACGCGCCGTTTTGGCTTACCGACCCGAAATCAATGAATGGATGGGACGACGCAACATTCAGCTTGTTGTCGAGCAATTTCAAAGCGATTAAGGACTTGTCGGGTGCTTCTACGATTCAGGCGAAGTGGAAACAAGTCTTTGAAAAAACGCTTTGTTTTTTGTCTGTAATCCGTTAAAATAATGTGCTTTATTTGTTTCGGAACTCAATATCATGGGTCGTAAGACTTTTGTTGTTGCCAATTGGAAGATGAACGGGAGCTACAAGGCCAACGCCGAGTGGCTTCAGCAGGCTCTGCCCGCTCTCAGAACGACGCGTGCGGCTTGTGACACGGCGGTTTGCGCCCCGAACGTTTATCTGCCTCAAATGATCGAAGGGTTGTTGACAAGTACCACCATGGTCGGTGCTCAAAACTGCTCAGAACATGATCAGGGAGCGTTTACCGGCGAGGTGTCTGCGCAGATGCTCGCTGACATCGGTTGCGACCTGGTCATTCTTGGTCATTCGGAACGGCGCACGCTTTTCGGCGAAACCGATTCAATGGTCGCAGACAAAGTTAAACGAGCTTTTGAAAACGGCATCATGCCGATTGTCTGCGTGGGAGAAACGCTAACCGAGCGTGAAGAAGGGCGAACCATTGAAGTGGTTAGCCGTCAGTTGAAAGCTGTCTTGGACACGGCGGGCATTGCCCCGTTTATTGGTGGCGCTTTAGCCTACGAACCCGTTTGGGCGATCGGCACCGGCAAGAGCGCCAGTCCCGAAGACGCTCAGGCTGTTCATGCCGCTCTTCGCGATGTGCTCGCTCAGGTTGATGCCCAAGCGGCCGATGCCGTCCGAATTCTTTACGGCGGCAGCGTCAAGGCAAACAACGCCAAAGCGCTTTTTGCACAAAAAGACATTGACGGCGCTTTAGTTGGCGGTGCATCGCTTAAAGCGCAGGATTTTTTAGCAATCTGCGAATGCGCGGAATGCAACTAGATTAAAATTTTTAAAAATTTTCGTTAAAGGAAGACAAACATGTCGTCTCTTTTGGTCTCAATCGCCATCGTGGTTCAAATCGTCTCCGCGATCGCAGTGATCATTTTGGTTTTGTTGCAGCACGGCAAGGGTGCTGACCTGGGCGCCGCCTTCGGTAGTGGCGCGAGCGGCTCTTTGTTCGGCGCCTCCGGTTCGGCCAACTTCCTGTCTCGTTCCACGGCTGTGGCTGCTACTCTCTTTTTCTTGGCAACGATCGCCCTCACATTGGGTTCCGGCGCTTTCAAGAAGGCCCCCGTGCCCACTACCGGTGTTTTAGGTACGGTGGAACAAACGCAATCTGTTGACGCAGATCAAACAAATACACAAAATAATACCGTTCAGGGCTCGCAATCTGGTGCCATTCCGCGCTAAAATACGTTCCCTCAGTTCGGCGGAAACTGCCTGAACAACAGAATTTCGCGGCCGTGGCGAAATTGGTAGACGCACCATCTTGAGGGGGTGGCGGAGCAATCCATATGAGTTCGACTCTCATCGGCCGCACCAAATAGCAAAACTCCGATCGTTTCATAACGATTGGAGTTTTTTCTTATGCTCAAAACAGAGTGCAAAATCAGAAAGGACTTGACATGAATCAAGTCCCAATAGGTCTAGTGATCCCGAAAGTCAGGAAAAAAACAACGCTGGCAGACTCTTTCCACCTCTTAAGGCCTGTCAGCAACGAGAGTAACCATCTGCTGGAAACGATGACTTTGCGGGCCTCACAAGGTTGAATGGCGAGTGTTCGCAACGCCGCGGGCCAGTCGAGGAAACATTGCTGAGGATTGTGGTTGAAAGTGCCGACAGCCTGTGAAAACTCTTCGAGCTGAAAGGCATCTTTCCAGGCTCTTGCCGTGTAGAAAAATACGAGTTTGCCTTCACAGAATTTCCGGATGAGCGCCATTTTCCCAATGCGTCGGCGGCCGTAGATGATTGCCATTTCAGCCGTCGGACTCTCGTACGCGTCCTGTAGTGCTTCTAGTTCACCAGTTCGTCCAAAAAATCACTGTCACTCATAATCTTCCGTGTGCATGTTTACGCGAAGAGTTGCGTATTATAAAGCGCAACCCTGTAATATTCCGTACTATAAACCGCAAATTGAAAAATGCCGACTTGTAACTTGTAACCTTCTCGTCGGAAGAGGAACATCGTCTTTCGGTGAGTTTATACACTCTTTGCTTGAATCCCACGCGTCTCAATTCGCTGAGTGCCACTTGGATAGTACACTCAGCGAACACAGGCTGATCTTACTGGCCTCAGAGAAAATCTGGATCCCCTCTTCAGCTTTTCATCGCAAGCGTTCCTCTATCTCAGAACGAGTATCGGTATCCGACCTTCAGCCGTTGCGACACATAATCGTCGTTACCCGCTGAGACGCCGTAAGTGAGACCGAACGCATGCGCGCTACCAACATGGCCGACAACGCCTAATCGGGCTGAATAGACAACACTACTGGCGATTCGGGCCTCAAAGATATCTTCAACAGCACTGCCGGCAAAGCTGACCATATTGTTAGTTTTGGTGTCACCCACGGTCGGCGCAACTTCAAGATCCAGATAAGGCTTGAATGACACGTCTCCGGAATTAAATGCATTGGAGAAGACTACGCCGACTGGGAAGGAAACGATGTCAATCGTTTCGTTACGATAGTCAAATCCTCCTGCTTGGAAATTATCCGCGTCAATGTGCGACCAACGCACACCGATATGTGGTGTCGCACTATAGCCACCCGCAAGTTCAAAGGGCTTTTCCACACGAGTCGAAAAGGTGAAGACAGAGGCATTGGGCTTACCGCTGTAGCTGCTTTGGGAAATTTCATTGTTCGTTTACAGCCAACCGAATGAACCGATCACGTTCGCAATCCCGGTATTCCACACACCATATGCGTGAACCGCCCAGTAATCAACATCGTTCTTCGTTCCGCCTCTAACACCTTGACCTCGCACAGAGCCCGTGCCAAAGCTCAGAGCCGCACCGACAAATGAGCCATTGCCGAGGCTATAATCTGCGCCAATTGACGCACCGGCAAGGTCGCTCTTGTAGCCATAGTTGATCGAACCAACACTAAAGTCGTTTGCCCGAGAGACAGAACCGTTCAAATCAATCCAAAGAGCTGCCTGGCCAACATCGCGTTCGGACATTGCCAGTGCAGAGCCATGGCGCATCAACGAATCATCAATCATAAGCGTCGCGTTCGAAGCCGCGATTTGCGAGCCACCCGCCGCGCCCATCAGTGCAATCTTATTGAGCTCGGCAGCTGAAGCAACAGTCGACAAAGCATCCGACGTGAGTTCAATAACACGATCTGCGCCCTCGCCTTGCTCGCCGTACAAAGCTGCGGTAACGGAATTCTTCAAAAGCAAAACATTGCCGAAAACACTTTGTACACTTTTCTTAACGATGCGGTTATCAACAACCTCAGTTAAAAGATTGTCGGTTTCAAAAACAAAATCCGAGGGTGCAATTGACTCCTCGTCAACTTGAAAGATGGTAGTGCCTTCATCAACACGCGCAGAGTTAACCAAGCGGACAACCGAGGAAGATTCGGTTGAGGCGGTATCTACCGTAACAAGCGCCGCGTTGCCGTCATAATCTTCCGATGCGACGATAATCAAGGTGGCATCGGAAAGCAGGTCAAGAGAGCTACCGGATTTTGCTCCTGCACTTACCTGAGCATTTGCGCCAATCGTGTAGGATCCTGTGAGCGTAGAGCCCGCATGAAGAACGAGTGTGGCGCCATCCGTATCCTCCCTATACGACTCAGCTTCCAGTGTGCTCATTCCGAGCCCAGTGACACCCTGAACAAGCACTTCGCCAGTGAATTCGTCCACACTGCCAAAAAAGCCCGCGACTGTCTGCTCTTTAACAACGAGTCTGCCCGTTCCCATAAGTGCATCAAACGCGTTGACATCGGTGTCTCCGGCAAGGGAAACCGTGGCGGTTTCACCAATATAGATGCCTAGGGCAGCGCCGTCATCGTTTTCTCCGGAAATATCGGCTGTGATGGTGCCACCCCCATAGGAAACTTCGCCATCATCGGCATAAATACCGACTGCCGCACTGGAACCTCTAACCGTGATGTCGCCCCAACCTTTAGTCAGAGTCTTTGCTCCGACATTCGTATAGATGCCGTAGGCTTGACCAGAACTTTCTGAGTTATCGGCAACCGTTTCAACATAGATGGACCCTTCGCCGACTTTCGTCGTTGATGCGTTACCGCCATAAATGCCGACTGCTTCCGCGCTACCATTTGCTGCCTGCGCCACAGCGAAGATGGTCGTATCGACAAGTTCCACCGAGACTTCAGGGTCGTCCCCAGAATTAGCATTATTAATACCGTACGCGATAGCTCGACTTGAAGTATCCTCTGACGAGTTGACGGCGTTGCTCGTAATCGACAATTCACCGGATGAGGTTATTTTGTCTGTACGAACATTATGGCCCTCATCTGAAATACCGATTGCTTGGGCGGCAAATCCGTTGTTTTCCGCAACAGCTTCAATTGCCCCCCCATCGATGGAAATCGTGCCACCGTTTTGAGAAATCAATCCCAGAGCCACAGCAGCGTAGACATCCTTGCCAATGGCTTTTGCGGTAATGTCGGCGCTACCGGTTACTGTTTCCCCATAAGTGTTGTTAATTCCGTTGGCATATATCCATGGATTGCCTGATGATGCCGTTGCGCTGTGGGTCACATTGATGTTGATGTCGTCCGTCTTGAGTGTGTAAAAACTCTCTTCACTGCCTGCCCAGACATCGATGCCGTTAATCATTGTGGTGTTACTTGTGTTACTGGAAACATCCGCAACAAGAGAAATCTTGCCTGAGATTGTCAGATCAATGCCCCACTGACCGCCGACGACGTAGTTGCCTGAAGACGACCCTAAGACAATTTGATCATCGTCATCAAAGTGGTAGGTATAGCCCTCCTCGTCATCCCCCGTCACAATACCTGCGAAAGCCTCATTGCCATAGTTGTCGGCATTGAGAGGCCCCTCATACTCCGTCGCATGAGCAGAGGTTGCCGCACAGCTAAAAGCAAAACAAGCGAGAAGGACGTTTGTAGAAAGATTTTGTTTTCTTGGAGCAAACCTCATTTTGCGATCCTCCACAAAAACGATTGACGAAAGCAACTAAACCGTTACAAGTGAGGCTGTCACACCACAGGCTGCCCACCCATTGGCTTGAACCCTCTGCTACTGTTTTATTTTTCAATAACATCCGAAAGCACATGCTTAAGAAGATTCTACCTTTGATACCCCCCCACTGTATCAATAATCTTTCGGTATGTTGCCCACTCTGAAACGATTGATCTGAGAGGACTTACCTAGCTGAAACTTTGAAACAACATATGTTCGGTGCTTGAACCTAAGATGACACTCGCTGTGCGGCGAATCACGCCTTGAATATCTTGTCCGTTTTTGCCTTGATGAAGGCTTTCAATCTTGAATAAGAATATTGGAACAACCTAAGTAGGTTGACAAAAGCGCGAAGGTTTGATATTGCCTACTTAAGGAGAGAGCGTCGTCAAATTGTCCCCTGTCCGTTCTGAGTATTTACTGACGCTGAGGTTATTTCAGACTGCAAATCGCATAGGGGTTGGAAATTGGTAGCGGTGTTTTCAAAAATCAAGCGTTTTGCTTTGTTACTGCGCCTACCGGCCAATCCATCGACACAATCCCTATAACGAAAACGTTAACCTTTTGAATTCGCAAACTTTATGAGCGAATTTCTGAAAAAACAGGAAGCTGTTCTACTTTAAATCCAAGCAAGATTTTTAGCTGTTTATTCATAACAGCACCTACGGGACGTAACAGGCGCTTTTCTGAGAGCGGTTAAATAGACTTTAAAATCCCGGACGATAAATCCTCTGTTTTTTAATTTGCACTCAAACCTTTTTCCCAACGAGCTTTTTCCTCGGCCCGTTTCACCCATTTCCGAATCGTGCTAGCCGGGATGCCAAACTCCTCGGAAAGTTTGGCGTAAGGCGTCCCTTCGCGGTTGCGTTTAGCGACAATGCGTTCCCTTAGCGCCAAGTCATACGCCACGGTGGTGCGAATCGTGAAGACATTTTCAGGGTGTCCACGACGAAACATTCGAAACCAATCTCTCATTGTGTGAACATTGACATTCAACTCCTGAGAGGCTCGTTTATAGCCGTAGCCCAGCTTAAAAAGTTCAAACGCTTTTTCCCTAACTTCGATTTCGGGGCGATTGAAGTGAGAGTACATCTCTTATCCTTTCCGAAAATCGGGCGCCCGCCCTTGTCCGGGCACCCGATTCCCAATGAAAAGCGAATTACTCGCCTTGAGTCGCTTTTTCTTCTTCCTTGCGAACGAGGCTCACGACGTCAATCGCGGAAACATCGGGCAAATGAACCAACACCAAACGTTGGCCTTGGAAAACGAAATTTTTCTGAGCGTTTTCCTTGTCCCCCATCGCTTTCACGAAAGCTTCGATTTGGGTGTTGAGCTTGTTGGCGCTTTCAGCGTTAAAAGGAACGCTTAAGGTTTGACCGCCCTTGAGGTAAATGTTCAATTGTTGAATGAAAGTTTGAGCCATGGGATTTCTCCTAAAAATAAAAGCCCACCGTCTGCCCTACGCAGACAGAGTTCTGTTGATAAAAGGAATTGAAAATAGACATGATGGGATTCGCGCACGAACAGCACCAATCAGGGCGCAGACGGCGCCTTGCGCCGCCTGTGCCCCGTTAGGCACTACCACTGGTACTTGAAGCCAACCATCGCACCGGACGATTCGTAATCGTTCGAGCCCGTGTTGTGATGACCTTCAACCCACACATTGACCTTCGGAGTGAATTGAACTTCGAAGCCCATCCGCAATTCAGCAAAGTTCGTTGCGGACTGTTCACTCGTCACATCGCCGTACTGCGTTGAAACAGTCGTCTTGTAGTCACCGTAGTTGTAGACCCAGTTGGCTTCCGCGTAAGCCTGAACAGCCGGACCGGATCCCTTCTTCGAGGCCACCTTGGTGCGAGCGCCGAGTCGGAAGAGCATGCCGTTGTCAAATTCAGACTTCATCGTCTCACCAACAGGCGAAGTCCATTCTTCGGGATTGCCGAAGTCCGTCCAGTAGGCGCGGATGTGCGGTTCAACACGCCATTCAACCGAGCGACCGGTTTCCGTGACGCCCTTCGAAAGCAGTTGATCCCAACCGGCTTCCGCCGTGACGCTCAAACCGTCAAGATGGTACTTGTCCAAGCCCACTGTGTTGTTGAAGCGATTCCAACGCAGTTGCAAATCGGCAAACGGTCCGCTTTCGGCATCACTTTGAGCCGTGAAGTACAAACCGGCCGAGTAACCGCGGAATTCACCCTGAGCCTTCTTGCCGTTCAAATTGGACGTCACATCCACTTGACCGTCGGCGAAGCTGCCCAAAACACCCACTCGGAATGTCGCGTTGTCAGTCCGTTTGGCGATGAGATCCGTGCCCAAATGCGTTGTGTAGACGTGACCGTCAGAATCCATTTGGCCGGATTCATTTGTGAACTTCGTCCAGTCGCCGCGTTGAATCATCCAGAAGGACGTGCTGTGTTCCTCACCGGTGAGCGGATCCACATAAAGCGTTTCGCCAACGTGATCATGCAGGCTTAGATCAAAGACTTGCGACTGCATGAAGGCTAACGCTGAACGCGTGGCGCCGTCGACGTTTTCCACGTCTTCAGTCTTCCACGGATCATCACCCGGATCCGTCACCGACGACATCAAGTAGTACTCGTTTTGCTCTGTCGAGTACATCAGCGCGTAGTACAGATCATCGATCTTGATCGAATCCTTCAACTTCAAGCTCAAGTTGTCGGGATCCTCGCCTTCGCCGACGCTCACAAGACCCAAGTAATCAAGCTTGCCACCGGTGCTTGCCGTTTCGTCGTAGTTGACATCAATGTAGCCTTGACCCTTGATACCACCTGTGATCGTGACATGGTCAGCCTTGGAGCCGTCATTGCCCGCAATGATGGCGTTCATATCAAGGATGCCGCCGTTTTGATCGACCGAGGTGACGTAGTCTCCATTGATCACGAGTTCGTTACCAATGAAGTCGCTGTCAGTGGGCATTTCACCCGAAGCAGTCTTGTTGCCCACGTAGATTGTGCCGTTGTTGGTCACCGCCGTGCCGACGTGTCCCTCGGCGCCCACCGTGAAGGTCACGGTCTTGCCGTCAGCGCTTTCCGAGCTAGCCAAGCTCTCCACGAGGGAGTTGTAGCCCGTCATGCCACCGACATAGAAGCTACCGTTACCGGCAACGGTTAACGAATCAACCGCCCCGAAACCAGCTGCCCAAGCGTTGCTTCGGACTGTCATCGCCGTGGAGTAACGCGTGTCAGAACCGGCTTCTCCGAAGATCACGCCGCCCTCTTCCACATCAACGGCGCCAGCGCCAAGGCTGCTATCCGAAAGTTCGATAACACCCGTGCCACTCTTTGCGAAGGTAATACCCTTGGTCATTTGCTGAGTGATGGTGAGGAACTTATCGCTCTTGCTTTCGTCATAGTCGAATGCAAAGGTCGCTTGAGTATCGTCAGCCGTTGTGATCAGCAACTCAGAACCAGCGCCACCGATGGCGTTGATGTTGTCCGCTTCAACGGTCACGTTGTCGCCCAAGAGGAATGTTCCGCCAGTCAACTCAACAGCTGAACCAAGCAGTTGATAGGTTGAGCCGCTACCATTGAAAGCAACAGTGCCAGCCGAACCTTCATTTGCCGCAAAGCTGTTCGTCACTGAAACGGTCTGCGCGGAACGAGTGGAGAGCGTAAAGCTTGCGCCATCACCCACCGTGACCTTGCCGCTATAGCGGTAATCACCGTCGCTAACGACTTTAAAGTCGCCCGCTCGCAGTGTCAATGCTCCCGATCCAGTCAATGTTCCGTCAACCACAGAATCCTTTTGACCAAGAATGCTCAGGGCGCTGCCGCTCTGCAATTCGACTTCGCCGCCATCCACCGTTAAGTAACCAGCTTGTGTTTCATCCGAGACGTTAACAAGCTTGCCGGTTTGGTTCACAACAACATGCGAGGTGTTGCCAAGGCTACTTTCAACCGTAAGCACGGCCGAGCCATCTGCTCCACCGATAACAGTGTCACCCGTGTACGAATTACCACTGCCGGAGAGCGTGAGGTTACCTTCGACAAGACCGATACCGCCGTCGCCTGTGATCGCCGCGCTAAATTCAGAAGCGTTAGCCCAATCCACCGCCGCGGTTTCACCCTGGATGGCACCCGCTAAAGCTAATGTCTCACCGTCATTGATAGCTACTTCTTTAAGATGGTAAGACAAGCCTAATTCGGTTCGGTCAGTCGAGACGCCCAGATCAAAGTCATACTTACCTTGGGCGATCGTGTGCGTTCCGCTTGTGATCGCGACACTCATCGGGTTGTATTCAGTCTTACCATTGAGCAACAAATCGCTATTGGTAAGATCAATAAGACCCGCTTGAGCAATCACATAACTGAGATCCGCTTCATCGGCCATCGTGAGAGCGCTCATATCGAGAGCTTCACTAGGCGCGTTTCCGACATCCAATTCGCCATCGATCGTCACTTCGACCTGAGCGCCGTTTAACGTCAATGTTCCACCAACATTAAGTTCCGGCTGAGGCTCTTCACTTAAGTTCACAGTATCGCCAAAGACAAGAGAGGCTCCGTCGCTTACGGTCAGATTCTTGTCAAAGGAGACTGTTTGATCGGAGGACACAACGATTTGAGCCTCCTCACCTTCTGCCGCCAGTTGGCCAGCGCCGAGTTTATCGGCGTTTTGAGCAAGATCGAATGTACCGCCGCCAACCGTCAGCGTTCCGGTGAACGTGTCTTCTAAGCCGGAGTCAATGCCAACCTTATTACCTGATTGTGTCGAAAGGACCAAATTGCCGGAACCGGTCACCGAGTGATTCCAAGAGACATCATCGGTGAAGTTAATTTGCGCTTCACCATACTGGTTAATCGCGAGATTACCCGTACCCAGGCGATCCGCAATACTTCCATTGTCAGTTACATTGGCAACAAGCGCCCAGTTGTCCGAAACGGTGATATCGCCTGAGAAACCACTGTTATTTCCGGCCAATTCAATCGGCAACTGACCTTGTAACCCGGTTTGACCGATTTGAAGCACGCCACCCTTACCATTAACATCCTTAATCGTATTGTCAATGGCAATCGTTTCTGCGCCTTCTTCAAAGGTCGTGTCCGCAATCACCAAGGTGTAGTTTTCACCAATCGAAACGCTTGAGGCGCCTAAACCATTAACGTCCGTGACGGTACCCGTCATCTTGTCCGAAGAATCAAAGACGAAGGCACCCTTGAACTCATCGTTCGTTCCGCTAATCGTTGAGCTGCCGGTTACAGTAATGACCGAATCCGCCGTTCCCTGAAGCGCATTATCACCGTAAGCCAATAGTGAGCCCACGGTTTGATCAAAGCCAACGAGGTTAACGGTCGCGCCATCGTCAATACGCAACTGACTGGTGTTGCCAAATGCTTGATCAGCAACAAACTCTACAGAAGCTCCATTCGTTACCCAAGTGCGACCAGAGTACTCATTACCCTCCGAGTAGCCAATCTTTAACGGATCTTTATCACCCTTGGTGATCACTAGGTTGCCATTTCCAGTAAGTTTGGCGGTCAGTTCGTTATATGTTCCTGAGCTAGAAACTGTCAGCCCCTTCCAAGATCCATCTTCTCCATAAACCGAATCGGATGACCCAGAATAAAGTAAATCGATACTATCAATCTTGTAATTGACGTACAAAGCGTTATCAAGACCAACAGATGCTAAATCTGCGTAACCAAAGGAGCCAAACTCTCGATTAACTTGCGCCACACTCTGCAGATCTTGCTCACCGTTTGCTTTCGTACCAATTGACTGCTGAATCAATTGCTCACTGGACTCATCTGCCAAGGCGTGTTCGAGATAGTCGTTCAAAACTTCTTGATTTTCATCTGATGTTAGTAGTTCAGTTTGAATGCCGTTATCCACTAAGTACAAATGACCGATGTCGTGAATCAAAACAACCTTTGAACCGGCAACTCCAGCGGCGCTCACGATTTCTGAACCGTCCGAAGAAATTGTATTCGTCGCATTGGCTTCAAAAGCGATTTCAACTTTCCTTTGGGAATCATCAAGAACGAGATTGCCATCATTCAAGTTAACGTGAGAGCCATTGGCTTCCGCATTTTCGCTATCCATGGCAAGTGAACCAAACTTGAGGGTACCACCAGAAAGCGTTAAAGCTTTCATTGTACGATCTTTTGTATTACCGCTTACGCTCAAATCAAAGGTCGCGTCACCATCTAACACCACAGCAACGCTATTGAGCACATCGGCGTTGTCTTCATTGAACTTGAAGATACCGCTTTGCAGTTCAAAGGTTCCCTTGAAGTTTTGGTTTTCAGCATCAACGTAGTCGTATTGAGCCTCAGCAAAATCAAAGTAATCTTCTGAATCAGCGAGCGAAACAAGAACTGTGCCATCACCCTTGATTAAATTAGTGAGGCGGTGCAGATCATGTTGCTCCCCTTCTGCACTCAACGAGTCGTTAGCTTCAGCACTTGAGATTTCAAGAACAGACGAATTATCGAGACTGATAATATTAACTTCGTCATCTCTTATCGTTCCTAAACCGTCAAGGTTTGTCAGCAACACGTGCGCCTTTTCTAAACTCGTGTCACCCAAGAAGTCCTTATTGGCTGTATTCACAATAAGATCTGGTGTGCTGCTATAGCCGCCACCTGCGACAATCAATGTCGTGCCTTCAGAACCTGTGAGCGTCCCGTTAATCACGCTTTGCGTACCTGTGTCGCTGTTATCAATCGTCAACGTAGCGGTATTTTCAAGGGCGAGTTGAGCGCCAGAGGCCACGTTAAGACCGCGGACAGTTTCATTTCCCTTGATATAAGCTTGAGACGACGCTCCTTCTAGATCAAGCAGTGATGTTTGCCCCAAAGCGCTTCCACTTTGTCCGGTCGTGAGGGTCGCTCCGGCCGCGACGGTCGTTACCCCTTCGTAAGAATTTTCGCCAGTCAATGTGATAGCGCCGGAGCCAATGCGAAGGCCTCCCTCTCCAGAAACCGTAATATTTAATACGTCATCGGAAACTGCGTCGTCTCCATAACCATTGAGAACCAGCTCTCCGATAAGCATAACTTCAGATAAGCCATACGCAAGATTCAGACCATTATCATCCAACGTGATCTTGTAGTCATAAATACCTTCGGCTACCTTCGTTTGATCGCTTGCGTTGTTGAAGATGCCAACCGTCAGTTTTTCGTCAGCATACGAACCGTTGTCGGCAACGTTAACTTCTACGTCAAAGGACACATCTTCCTTATTAACCATTCCAGCCGAAACGAGATTGGCAAGAATTTGCCCTTCACCCGATGCAGACAACACATCCTGCGCAGTTAACGGTAGGTTGGTTGTATTGCCCGCCGTTTGCACCCAATCGGCATTGACTTTATCGACGTTAACGGCGACCGTCACGTGGCCGTTGGCATTGAGGCTACCCTTATCCAAATCAATATGGGCCAATTCGTCACCGCCGGCTGTACCTGGCGTCGCACCGTTTTCGAAGACAAGCGTTGAGCCATCATTAAGCGTCAATCCGGTCAAGTGATCGGTGCCAACAGAAGTTGAAACATTGACAACCCCACTATTGCCTACCGTTAAATCAACCCCTTGCAAAACGTTGAGGTTATTTTCATCGGAAAGATCAAAGTGCGCGTTATGCACTTCAAGACCGCCTGTTATTGAAGAGCCGGCATTTGCGAAGTGGAAGGCACCGCCATGGGTGGTGGAAACCGACAAACTGCCACCCACATCCAAACGATTACCAAAGGCGATGTCGGAGTCAGTATTTTCTGCCGTTAATGTCAGAGCGAGAGAAGAACCTTCAGCAACATTTAGACCACCCTCGTAATCATCAATAGCACCGCTATTGAATGTTGCTGAAGAATTACCATCAAGGGAAATGTTCGCACCAGAAATTCCTGCGAAAGCATTGCTCAATATTCCGTCAACGTCATTAATCTTCAAATGCGAATCCGCGTTACCCAGGGTAACGAGGCCGCTACCCAACGAATCCGCATCTTTGATTGTCAACTCGCCGGTGATATTGATGCCGGCGGCTAGATCGATATTGGCGCCGGAGATTAAGCCGCTGTTAATCGTAAGAACGCTACTCGACTCAGCCACCAAAGCATTGCCACCCAAAGCCCAAATCGATCCGATCGTTTGGCTGTATTGACCAAAATTGACCGAACTATTTCCGTCAATGCGTAGAGCTTGCGTTGAACCGAAGGCATGTTCGGCGCCAAAGACCACCTGTGCATTATCTGTTACCCAGGTCTTGCCGTGATATGTATTGTCACCGGACAAAGTCAAAGTGTTCTGACCGTTGCCTCTAAAGACAATATTGCCTTGTTGAGCGCTGCCATCGACTATATTGGCTTGATAATTATTACGTTCAACATCGGATGAAGTCACGATGTTGAGTCCCTGCCACACACTGGTGTCATCAAGACCGGAAACAGAGCCCGTCTCGAACAACAAACCGATTTGATTAACGGTATAACCCACAGTTAATGCATACTTGCCATCCTCACCACTAATCGTCGACTCACCTAAGGTCAAACCTTGGTCAAACGTACGCACGACCTCAGCAACTTTTTGAGGATCATCAAATCCATCAATGCGTTGAGCCAGAACTTGTTTTGCTTGGGTTTGGTTATCCAACATTAATAGATCATTAGACAATTCGCATAAATAATCCCCAATATTTTCAACCTTCGTTCCATCGACAACCAATCCGCCTATGTTGTGAATTAAGGTGATATAGGCACCATCGGCCGCGGCCAACAACTCTGAACCATCTGCCGAGATCGTATTGACTTCATTTTGTTCGATGGTTATCGTCGATTTGCCTTCACCAGTTATCGTCGTCAGACCGAGAAGGCCATCGCCACCCAAATTAACATGCATTGAATGGACGCCCGCTCCAGATGATCCGGATTCTGCATCGTAACTCAAAGAGCCGATGGCAAGCTTGCCGCCATTAAACTCAAGGCCACCGAGGAAGCTGTCCGTAGTAGAAGCTTCTCCATTAAGACCCAATTGCGCAGAACCCATAGATCCGAGAACCAGAGTCGCTTCTTCAAGGGCATTACCCGTGACATTCGCTTCCCAGTACAAGTCACCCAAATCAAGCTTACCTTGATTGAGCGCGAAAACGCCGTTAAAGCCCGCGTTCGCTTGACCTGATGCGAACTTAAATTGACTGTCTGCGTCACCCAGCGTAACGTCAATTCGACCGCCACGACTTTCTCCAGTACCATCTTCGCTATCTCCGTTGACAAAGACCGCCGCAAAATTAGCGTTGTCTTCCAACAAAGAATTAATTGTCAATAAAGAGTTCTTAGACAGACTAATTTCATTTGTCGCATACTGACTGATATTGCCGAAAATCAAATTAGAGTTGGCTTCAAGTTCTACCCAAGCCCCGTCGTCTAACTCCAAGCGACCATAGAAGTCAGATTGAGAACCGACAATCTTTAAGTCAGGAGGATTAACGTTGTCAACACTTCCGTTACCTACCACTCTTAAAGTTCCCGTCCCTTCTAAACTACCCTCAATTACACTGCCCGCGCTCTCATCAGACTGCAATGTCAATGTAATATCTGGCGTCGGTTCATGAGTGTTCCAAGAGCCAACGACCAATAACCCATGATTGTCAATTCCTCGAACAACGTTATCGCCATCGATATAGACTTTGCCTGTGTTTTCAATCGCCAAATTGAGCGTTGAATTGTCCGCGTTACCCAACGCACCTTCCTTAGCGTAAAGGATCGCACCACCCAAGACAGCAGTGGATCCCGTAAAGCTATTCTGACCGGCAAGCGTCACAACGTTTGAAGAAATTTCCAAATTGCCTTCACCAATAATGTACCCATTAAAGATATTGGCGGAGTTATCTGCGTCACTATCCTGACCGGCGAACACAAGGGTCTTATCGGCGTTGATGCTTACGCCTTCCAAGGCGTAAGAGACATTCAGGTTTTTATCATCTGTCGTAACAGAGACTCCGTAAATGCCTTCCGCAACGATTCCGTCTTTAGACAAATCTGTACTTGTTTGAGCGATGTTGAAACGAATCGTGTCGTCTTCGGCCACGGCGCTGCCGTTCACCGTTACGTCACCACCCGTTAAAACACCATCTTCGACCGTCGCGTCAATACGATCGGCTGTAGCCACTGTGATGGTTGTTCCTTCAGCATCGTCTTGCGTTAAGAGCGCGCCGGCATTAACGGTTTGGTTTTCATCGACATCTAAATTGATGATGAAACCATCGTTTAAATCAAGAACGCTGGCCGTCAACTTAGAAAGTTCCGTATTGTCGCTACCCGGAGCCGCCACCCCTGTAAAGGTGAGACTACCCGAGGCATCCACCGCGACCGTTTTACCTGCCAAGTCAACGACACCATTGATCGTTGCATCCGCGCCTTGACCGATGGTCAGATTTGCGCCGGATCCTTTCAAAGCTGTATAGGTGTTGCCCGTGCCCTCTGCATCCAACGTGATATCCCAATTCTTAAGGGAAATCGTGCCGGAGAAGTCATCAATTGAAGCATCCGTGAACACCAACTCAGTACTTTGGACACTCAGATCTCTATTTAGTGCCAAAACACCGGATCCGGTAACCGTCTTATTCCAAGTCCAATTATCCGTGGCGGGGGTATCAGTCAACGTGAAGTCAGCATTGCCACTTAAAGCTAATTTTCCTTTACCCAAGTGTGAGAACACGTCACCCAAAGCGGAGACCGTGCTTCCTTCACCCACTATCAAGTCACCGCTAAAGGTGTTATTTCCAGTAAGAGCAACACTGGCGTTGTCACTTAATTTAATGCCACCCAAGCCGCTTACCGCATTGTCGTATTCAGCCGCGGTACCATCCGTTCCGCTTATGCCACTTAAGACAAGATAGGTACCCGTTTGAGAAATCGTTATATCACCGTCTCCCAATGCGTCAGCATCTGTTATCTTAAGAGCGGTTGAGTCTTCGGTTGATCCATCAAGCACCACTTTCAAATGGAAATCAGAATTAGCGCCGGAAACCGTTCCACCGCTTGTCACCGTCAGCTTTCCAGTGTCACCGGAAATCATCTGACCTTTAGAATTCAAAGCGCCAACCGTCTGACTGCTTGAACCAAAATCAACAATTGAACCCGCCGCAATCGACAATTCTGAGGTATTACCCAACACATTGTCTTTGGCAAGTTTTAGCGTCGCTCCAGATTCAACACTCGTGACACCACGATAAGTATTTCCGGCGTGCGATAAAGTAACTTCGGTATCCGAACCCGAAATGGTCAGGTTACCCTTCGTTCCGGTTTGAGTCTCTTCGTTAAAGAAATCGGTAATCGCAAGTGCGATCTCACCAGAAGTAGAAACCGCGTATGTGCTGACTATTTCAAGTGTTTGATTCGTCAGAGAAGCGACAAAGTCGTAGAGCGAACCGCCTTCCTGTAGCTTGGCTTCCACTTCACTATCGACTGAGCCACGAATGTAAGCGACAGGATCGCCGGAACTACCTTGATAAATCGCTTGGGCGTACTGATTGACGGTATCGCCCTCTCCCACACTAACCGTTAGACCGGAAGTGCTATCCCCCTGAACGTTCGTGACTAATGTGACAGCATCGGTCGTGACCATCGCGGCGTGACCGTTATCTCTCGTCACGGCCGCCAAATTCGTATCAAAGGTTACCGTTGTATCAGTAGCGTCCAAGACGCTGTCTTGTAAGTCAATGACGCCACCAGCATCCGGCCCCATGGTGCCGAAATCAACCGTTGCGTTCTCGAGCGATAAGCCCGCCACACGTCTGTCAAATGACGATTGACCGGCATTAACCGTTAAAGTTCCATTGGTAAGCGAGAGCGTCGCTTGACCGAGAACATCGCTTCCCTCGTGAGTGAAGTCATAATTGACACCGCTCAAGCTAACAGAAGAACCATTTAATCCGTCGGCTGTCTGCGAAGCATTAAAGGTAAACGCGGCATCGTTCCCGTTACCGGTGACAGTGATCTTCCCAGCTTCAGCCAACAGATTAGTCAACGACCCTGAAGTCGTGAGATCCGTGATTGAAAGCTCAGAATCGGAATCCTTGAAAGTAATCGTTCCACTACCAAACGACGTATGCCCATTTAAGACCAACGAAGCTGCTTCGTCGGATCCCAACGTGATATCGCCGCTGTAACCGGATTGACCACTAGCAACGCTTGTCCTTCCGGATTCGAGAATTAAATCACCGGATTCGCTCAAAGTGCCGTCAATACTGTTATTAGTGGTGCCACCCTTGACAGTCAAGGTAGTGCCATCCTTGAGCACGACACTGCCTTGAGACTGTAGGTTGCCGATAACGTTCTCACCCGCATTGGTAAACGAAGCATCTTCGGCAACACTCAGAAGCGACGTGTGCTTATCGTCGCTACCCAAGGTCATCGCGCCGGCCGTCAAGCTACCCTCAACAGTGGTTGTACCTGTAAAG
>DVNR01000064.1 GCA_018714205.1 Candidatus Aphodousia faecipullorum | reverse complement strand
TTGATGTTTTCTGCAACGTTTTCTCCCGAAATTAAGAAATTAGCGGCTAACTTTTTAAATCAACCGAAGCTAGTTGAAGTTGCCCGAGAAAATTCCACGGCCAAAACGATCACACAGCGAATTTACGAGATTCACGATTCAGAAAAAGCGGATGCGCTTTTGGAACTTTTGGAAGACTCAGAGTGTGATGAGGCAAAAAATATATTGATTTTTGTTAACTCTAAAATTGCCTGCAGACGCTTGACACGGACCCTTCAACGATATGGATACTCGGCAGAGGCGATTCACGGTGACCGAACACAAGAGGAACGCACTAAAGCCTTGGAGGCATTTAAATCTGGCGAATTGAAGATCTTGGTTGCCACTGATGTCGCCGCGCGTGGTTTGGATATTGCTGACTTGCCTGTAGTGATTAATTTTGACGTGCCGTTTAACGCAGAGGATTATGTGCACCGCATCGGTCGAACCGGTCGTGCTGGTGCTAAAGGGCTCGCCTTGACGTTGATGTGTCCTGGGGCTGATGACAAAAATTTATCAGCGATCGAAAATTTGATCAAAGAACGGTTCAAGCGAATCCGTTTGGATGTTTTTCCGCGACGTCGGCCACCTCGTTACCCGCATAAAGAATATGTTGCTCCACCTGTGAGCCCATCAACGGGAGATCCATTTTTCGATGAACCGTATGTTCCTTCAAAACCGCAAGAGGATAACGAACCTGTTCAAAAGAAGGCTCTGCCTCGAGCGACAACTCGAAAGGCTCCCGTGGCGGCTTTGTTAGGTGGACTGCTTCGTAAATAACAAACATTTCGTCACATGTTCGACAGGACTTTTTCGTTCTCCTGCCGTTACAATGAACCGTACTCATTAAATTCCTAGATCCTTGGAGCTTCTCTTCTGATTCAGGGAGTGGCTTGAGTTATTAAAAGGCTTGGAGTTACCTGCTATGACAGAAGAAAAACAAATCGACAGCCGTCTCGCCCGTGAGATGGTAATTCCCTTATATGGCGATAAAACCCTTTTAACTGGTGAGACACGTTTGGCTCACGCTGATGGCATGGCCAACATCGTTCGAGGCATTCGTAATGATGAGGAATTGATTGCGGCCTGCTACTTGTTTGCTGTTCATGATTGCGTGCAGTCACCTGAAGAGTGGCTTAAAAAACATTTTGGCAATCATGTTTGCGAATTAGTGATTGAGTTGCATCGCCTGATCGAGCTAAACGGCAAAACGCGATTAACATCGGTGACACCTGATCCGGATAAGCCTGCTGACAAGCTTTTAATTCAAGCGCAAGATGCATTGCTTCGTAAGATGGTACTTGCGATGTGCAAAGATTTGCGCGTAGTTATTTTGCGTTTGGCAAGTCGCTTACAGACGTTGCGTTGGTTCGCAATGAAAAAAGATGACCCCGAGGGCGCAAAGGTCTTTGGCGAGGACACATTGGCGCTATATGCACCTTTAGCAAATCGTTTGGGTATCTGGCAGATTAAATGGGAATTGGAGGACTTGTCCCTTCGCTTTACCAAGCCCGAAATTTATAACGAGATTGCCCGCCAACTGGATGAAAGTCGAGAGGCACGAATTGCTTTCATGCGCGACGCGGTTGATCGAATTCGCGACATGCTCGCCGAGCGAGGCATTCAGGCCGAAGTTTCTGGGCGCCCCAAGCACATATACTCCATTTACAAGAAGATGGAGCGCAAACACTTGCGCTTTGACCAGCTCTATGACGTTCGTGCTCTTCGTGTCATTGTTGACACGGTCGAGCAATGCTACGAAGTGCTTTCCATCGTGCAGGCCAATTTTAAGGGACTAAGTTCTGAATACGACGACTATATTTCTCATCCAAAGCCCAACGGTTATCGATCATTGCACACAGTTATCCTAGACGCGCGAGATCGACCGATTGAGATTCAGATTCGCACGCATGCGATGCATGCGTACAACGAATTAGGTGTGGCGGCTCACTGGCGGTACAAAGAGTCTGGTAACTCAGACAACAAAGGGGAGAGCGCCGAAGATCAGAAAGTGGCTTGGTTGCGTCAACTTTTGGCTTGGAGTAGTGATGTAAAACCGGAGGGTCCGAAGGGGTTGGAAGATGAACACGTTTACGTGTTGACGCCTCAGGGGCGCGTCATTGAAATGGCAGCTGGTGCAACTCCAATTGACTTTGCGTATCACTTGCATAGTGAATTGGGGCATCGATGCCGAGGCGCCAAAGTTAATGGTCAGATGGTTCCTTTGAATTACAAGCTTAAAACCGGGGAAACTGTTGAGATTGTCGCAGCGAAATCGGGTGGTCCTAGTCGGGATTGGCTTAATCCAGAATTGGGGTTTGTGGTCACAACTCGGGCGCGAAATAAAGTGCGCCAGTGGTTTCACCAGCAAGCTCTTGAGGAGATGGTTACCGACGGGCGAGAGCGCATTGAAAAGGATCTTGCTCGGTTAGGTAAAAGTTCAGTCAAGCTTGACGATTTGGCCAAACGCCTCGGTTACGACACGGTTGACGATCTTTTCATTGGAGCCAGTAAGGAAGAGTTTGGCTTTAAGACGATTGAAAAAGTCCTTAAACCTCAGGAAGAAGAGGAAAAGAAGGACGATATTTTTACGTCGAAGTCAAAAGCCGCCCATGCTAAGAGTCAAGTTCTTGTTGTCGGAGTGGATTCACTTCTCACTCAACTTGCGCGTTGTTGCCACCCAGCGCCCCCAGATAAAATTGTCGGCTTTGTCACTCGTGGGCGTGGGGTGACCATTCATCGAGCCGATTGTCCTAATATTCGACATTTGGATGAGCATGGACAGGAGCGTTTGATTGAAGTGAGTTGGGGAAATGCCGAGGGAGCGGTATTTCCGGTGGAAGTGCTGGTGGTGGCTCAGAATATCCCTGGCTTGCTAAAAGACATGAGTGAAATTTTCTTAAAAGAAAAAATCGCGATTGTCGGGATGAATTCACAAGTTGTTCGAGGTGACATGCACTGGCGTTTCAGTGTAGAAATCTCTTCGGCTCAGTCTTTAACGAGAACTTTAACAGCGATTAGTGATTTGCCCGGCGTTTATAATGCACGTCGTGTGTAAATAAAATTTGTTTTGGGAGCTCTAATGAAAAGGGGCTCCCCAATTAGCCTTGATATGAAGATTTCTCAAAAATCGATTGAATTTCTGAAACAGTTTTTGCGATGCATGATCTACATCGGTATCGGTCATACCGCATTTCAGTTGGTCAGCATTGTCCGTACGCCCGAGGTGTCACATTTGTGGTACTACGCGTTTTTTGTTCCCGGACTCTATTATCTATTCCCGATTTTGGTGATTTTTGGCTTTATTTATTTTGCTGAAAAGAAAAACAGAAAATAGTTATCTTTTGAATTGGTTTTGCAAAAGGTCATTTCCGTTGAGAAATGACCTTTTGTTGTCATTAGAATAGGTCAAGGTGTACAACCGAAAAAATTAAAACTGCCAAGCCAAGTCTAAGCCTATGTTCATCCCCGTGTAATCTTGACGGAAAAACTCGCCCCCTACATCCAATTTGGCCGTGAAGTCTTTATTACTTGAGAGCGCGAATCCCGCCTGTAAAAGCAGGCTGTCTCTGCCGGGTAGATCGGTGTCCGATTCAAAGCGCGGAGCTCCATAGCCGACAAATGCGGCAGAGGTAGCAAAGGAGGGGTCGAGAAGCTCATGGCGCCAAGCCGCCAGAACATCACACTTAAGATGATTGCCACCGGGCAGAATCGTCTGCCACCCTGCGTGGAGTCCAAGATTCACGAGCAGAGAATCGTACGTGGTGTCGTCCACATCCAAATTAGCCGCACCGCCCTTGTCTTCGTCCAGGGATGGACGGTGCAGGAAGGCATACTCTACGAAGGCCAGAGGTCCCAACGTGAAACGGTCACGCCCAGAGTCAAACTGTGCATCCCAGCCCAGACCTGCTTGCAACGATCCGGCCAAACTGGTCCAACGACTTTCAGCCTGTTTGTTGTAGCCGTTGACGTAAATGGTTCTATCCATCTTACCGTTTTCAACACCAATGCGACCTAGCCCCGTAAGGTACAGCCCATTCCAAGAGTCTGGGGCATAAATAGCCTGTAGACCAAAGAAGGCGGAGGTTGTGTCGGCCAAAGCTTTCTCGTTGTCTTTCACATGAGTGCGTCGAGTGGCCAGGGCCAGATGAAAACCGACATCCAGATTGGATTGTAAATGACGGTCTGCGCCAACAATCAGGCCCACACCTTTGCTCTTCCAGGAAGAAATGTTTTTGTGACTGTCCTGAAAAGAGCTGCCACCGTAAGGTGTGACCCAGAATTGCCAAGTATCGGTGTTTTTGGTTTCACGCTGGCTGCCGGACAAGTGAGAGCCTTCGTCGTTCTGACCGACCGAGAGACTATGCTCGGCCCGGACACTGTCAGTCTGCGTTGCCATCAGACGACGTAAAACAAGCAGATTAATTTCGTTTTGTTGGATCAACGAGGCTCTGGCTGCCGCGTCATAGGCTCCTGGACCAAGCCGCTTCAGAGCATCCGCTACATCACTGCCGTCGGGCGCTGACCAATCCAGAGCTTCCAGAAGATCTTGCATGTCTCCCTGAGCCTTATCGGCAATGAAATCCAACGCTTGCCCCGTAGATCTGGAAGCGGTATCAAGGGCATATTGACTGTAGGCATTATCAGATCTGCTGGCAAATACAGAAGGCATTGAACCATTATCTGTAAAACTGTCCCCTTTCATAGCAAATGACAGAGTAGGCGAGTCGATATGTTCAGCCAGGGCCACCGTCATGTTTGCTTTAAGAGCGCCCGATCCCTGAATATCCACCAGGGACTGAAGCTCAATGGTGTCTTCAGATGCATAGAAAGCACGCACCGGTCGTACGAGGAGGGTTCCTTTAAGGTCCGCGGAGCCGGCCTGTATGCTGTTGACATGACCGTCTGCATCAAAACCCGTCTCAAGTGTCGCTCCCTGGGTATTGATAAATGTGTCCTCCACAGTGACTTGATGCTTGCTCACATCTTTGCCGGTTAAAGTCAGAAAACCCTCATTTTGTAAGGAATGGACATTGATCTTTCCTGATAGAGTGAGATCGCCGCTCTTATGAGTCATATCAATGGAAGGGCCGTCAATATTTCCGGCATAGTTCAGAGAGAAATTAGAATCCCTCGACTGAAGGGCGGAGCCATCATCCGAGACGCCATAGCCAAAGGTAAGAGACGTGTATAGTTCTTCAGAATCAGGAGCTGAGGAATGGATCTTGGGATTGTCAGGATCCCATCTGGAGATAATGTCACCCTCAAGCGTGGCTCCGGGAAGAATATTGATTTCTTTGACAAAGGCGCTTTCGTCAATATATATGGCTGCCTCACGGCCCCTGAGGCTTCCGGATACACTGAAGACCTTGACCAAAGGACCTGTAATCTTGGACAGTATCCTATCATCAGGCACATTAACACCATCCCACACCCAAGATCCTCGATATTCTTGGTCATTGCCGAGGATATTGTCGCCAAAGTCAAATCGCGCGGCGATACCCTGCTCGCCCAGAGCAGAAACGTCCCCCGCAAGATTGATCGTATGATCCCGACCATATGAAACAAGCAAAGCGGCCCCCCTGGGACCGTCAGACTTAATGCTTATATTTTTGTCAATGGTGAGGTGGTTTCCCACGCCTTCTACACGAATACCCACAGCGTCTTCGCCCACAGTGAGTATGTCGGCGGCCTGAGTAACTTTGTTGTAGCTTCCGTAGATGTGCAAACCAATACCCAGACGGGTCTCATTAGGCGTTCCCACGAGCCACTGTCCATTTTCTCTGGCGTAGTAGCCACTAGTATTAGTGAGCTCGTTTAGCTTATCTTCCGAGCCACTGGCGTAGATGGAATAGCCAAAAAGCTGCTTTCTGTCGAACTTGAGGCCCACATCTTGCAAAGCTGCCAGTTCTGCCTCCATGGGTATAGTCCAGTTGCGCCAATTTTGATGGCTCAAGAGGCCATTTTGCAACTCAATATGGGAAAGCTCAGGGGAAATACCTCCGTTGGAATCAGGTTCCGCTCCGTTCACAGGAAGTCCCGGAACAAGTTTTTCATATTGCTCCAGACCGATTTCCGGAAAAGAAAGCGTTGTCCCCTCTCCCAGAACTTCCTGAACATGATCGCCTGTAAAGTAGACACCGGAATACAAGGAGTCATTGTCTAAGACGAAATCTCCATCATACTCTGTGCCGCCAATGGAAATTGTCATTCCGCTTTCTGCTTGCTTTCCGTTGGAATCTCTCAGTCCCTGGCTCCAGAGGCCAAAATAATCGCTCATAAAAGCATACTGGCCGTTCGGAGTTTGTGAGACTTGTGTCAAGATGCCCAGAGCATGGGTAAGCTCATGTACAATCGTTGCTGGCAGGTGGAACCCATCGCCATTGTCAGGAAGGGCATGGAGCGGCTCGTGAGACCAGTCAAAAGTACCTATTAGTATGGCGGCTGATTTGAAATCGTCAAAAGATACCCATTCATCCTCCGGCAGGCTGGCCAGGTAGTTTTGCAACCGCGATTCATAGTATTCATGAGTGAGAGCTGACGCAAAAAAAGTCAGATCATCGAAATCTACAGTAGAAACGCTCAGCGCCCCGGCACCTTCTCCGTTGCTTGGGAAAATAAGTATGGGAATGGGGTTAGTATTGGCTGCCTGAGGGGCCAGTATCCGAGCCCAATAGTCGAGCCCTTCGCAGATGCTGTTGATTTCATTCTTATCGACCGTACCTTGCGCAGCGACCCCCCAGAAATTATCGGATTCGCCTTGTTCAAGAATGTGTAACCGAAATAAGTCAGTGTCTTCAGGGAAAAAGAGATCATAACTAGCCCAGGAGATCTGAGAGCAAACTCCAAGAATGCCAAGAACAGGGATTTGCCAGAAAAAGCGTTTCATGGTCGTTAATTGCGTTAGATGGGTGCTTCTTCGATTTTAACGCTGTCTTTAAAAAACTGGCCAACGCACTGATGATTGACGGTCATCGTATTGTCAGAAGCTAAATGAGCTATTAGCGATTTCTTTAATCCACCGATGGCGATTTCTTTTATTGGTGGCGTTGCCGGCGGGGAGACTGAAAAGACGCTCTAAATACCTTGGGTCATTTAGTCGGTTGAGAAGTTATCTGAAATTGAATCTAATTTAGAAATCAAATTATTTTGGATCGTTGCGGACAGGAGCGAATTCTTAAAGAACCTCCCGAATATCAAAATGGATACTTTAATGAAGCCCAGTATGTTACGTGGGCTCTGTATGGGGCCGCAGCCTGAACGGTGCATACAAAGAGCGATTAGTGCCTATGAAAAAGATGCAGATCGGCAAAAATTAACCGAAGCATTCAATCAGATCGTTCATGTCACCAATGGCTATGTAGTTTACGAAGCTAAAATTGACGGCAGTTAAAAAACTATTTGAGCTCGGTTTCGAATATTTACCAAAGATCATTAATGAGGCTATCGAAGAGGCTTTTCATCATCGCAAGATGTATAGCGTTCAGAATTTAGACACTCGCAAAGAGTTCTTCGAAAACTGGGATGTCAATATTCGAACTCACCTCAGATGCTTGATATGGCGGGCCTGGAAACGACCGAAAACAAGGGCAAGGGAAATGCACAAACGCGGCCTGTACGAAAACATCGCGTGGAAATTGGCCTACAACGGTCGAGGTCCATGGTGGAATGCCCGTTCACAGCATATGCGGATATGCTTTCCAAATGCTTTGTTTGTGCGGTTGGGATTGTATTCTCTGAAACTTCAGGGGATTGCTTAAATGAAACGCCGTATGCGGAACCGCACGTACGGTGTTGTGGGAGGTAGCGGGCTATATCCCGCCACCTACCCGATAAAAATGGCTAAATGCTTTATCGAGCTTCTTTTTCAGTTAATTTGCCAACACAGTGATAGGCCACAAGCAAAGCAAGGGCAACAAGCGCCAAAGCAATGATCAGTTGCAAACCGTCTATCATGAAAACAAATGTACCGTCAGCCATATGAGAGAAGATACGCCAAATGGACATGCCCAATGCAGTCATCGTCACACAGAACATGATGGTCATTGGCACATAAAGCATCCAACCTTTACGTCCCGTAGCCTTCAGGAACACAGCCATGCCGGTAAGAACCAAGGCTGAAAGCAATTGGTTGGCGGAACCGAACAATGGCCAAATCGACATATAACCGGCCAAGCACAAAAGGTAACTTAAGACCAAAGTGAGCGTTGTTGCAAATACAGTATTTGTAAAGAGCTTTTGAACGGCAGTTTTTTCCACGCCTTCGGGAGGAGTGAACAGTTCTTGCAGGCTCATACGCCCGATACGAGCCACAGCGTCTACACTGGTCAGCGCCAAGGCGGAAACACACATCGTAATAATGCAGGCTGAGACATTCGTAGGCAAGCCGAAAATATCCGTCAAGAACGATGCGATGGAATTGGAGAACAGTTGGAACGGTGTGCCGGAGGGAAGCGCGCCGTTACTAGCTGCCGCACAAACGATAATCAATGCCAAAATACCCAGCACGGATTCAACGCACATTGAGCCGTAACCAACTAATCGCATGTGTGATTCGTTGGAGACCATTTTTGAAGATGTGCCCGAAGAAACCAGACTATGGAATCCAGAGACAGCACCGCAAGCAATGGTGACAAAAAGCATCGGGAAAAGATCCATTCCCTTGACCTCAAAACCGACGAAGGCCGGCATGTTCAATGTGGGGTTTTTCACGAAAACACCGATCACACCGCCAAGGATCATGCCGATTAGGAGGAACATGCTGAGGTAGTCGCGGGGTTGTTTTAAAAGCCACATCGGAACGACAGCGGCAGCAAAGAGGTAGGCAAAAACCACATAACGCCAGGTCACTGCGTCCGCATAGATCGGAGCGCTGATGCCGGCCCAAAGCATCACAACCATTAAGATGATGCCTACAATGAGCTGTTCAACCCCATTGGGTTTGCGGTATTTCAAATACAAGCCGAAGGCGACCGCGCCAACCATGTAAATCATTGAAATAGAGGCGGCCGCCGCATTAGGCATGATCTGAGCCCCGTCAGCGGTGAAACCGTTAAAGGTATTGGCAACGATGTCACAGAAGGCTGAAATCACCAGTAGCGTGAATAGCCAGCAGAATAAGAGGAACAGTTGGCGACCGGTTCGGCCGACATACTGTTCAATCATCATGCCCATGGACTTTCCGCCGTTCTTAACGGAAGCGTAAAGAGAGACAAAATCTTGAACAGCGCCAAAGAAAATCGCACCGATAATCATCCATAGCGTGGCAGGAAGCCATCCGAACATGGCGGCGATGATCGGCCCGGTTACTGGGCCGGCACCGGTAATGGAGGTGAATTGGTGAGCAAAAACCGTCCATTTGGAGGCCGGCGCATAGTCACCATCGTGATGAAGCTCTGCGGGAGTCTTCGCTTTTGGGTCGATGCCCCAAGTGTGTTCAAGCCATTTTGCGTACCAACGGTACCCCAAGAATAGGGCGATGATACTGCAGGCCATCAAAGTTAAACCATTCATTTGAGTGGATCCTTTGTTTGTTGTTATTCAAAAGAGTGAAATAGATAAAAAAAACGCCTTGAAGTCCCCGATTTACTCGGGCGACACACAAGGCGGTTCGAGTAAATCGGAGTGTTTACTTTGTAATGTGCAATCGAATCACTTGGGCCAAGCGGCGAATGCCTTCCTTAATTACGTCGGGGTCGACAGTGACAAAGGAAAGTCGGAAATGATTCTTTTGCGGATTGGTCGCATAAAAGCTTTCACCAGGCACATAGGCGACATTTTGTGCCAGCACGTCGCTCATAAGCGCCGTTGCGTCCATGTCTTTCGGAAGGGTTACCCAAATGAACATGCCCGCATTGGGTTTGGTCCAGGTGACGCCTTCGGGCATATATTCCTCAAGGGCGGCAAGCATGGCGCGAGCATGAGTTTTGTAGCGTTCACGGACGCTCGGTAAATGACGCACGAGCAAATCTTCGCTGAAAACTTGTGCTGAGATTAGTTGAGTGAAAGTCGCTGTGTGCAAATCAATGGCTTGCTTGATGCTGGCGAATTTGTTAAGCACATCAGCTGGCGCAATGATATAGCCCAACCGAAAACCCGGAGCCAAAATCTTCGAGAGTGTCCCTAAGCGAATGACACGCTCCGGTGCCCATTTTCGTAGGGAGGCTGGAGGTTCTTGGTCGTACCATAATTCCCCGTAAGGGTCGTCTTCGACAAGCCACATATCATATTCACGGGCCTTTTCTGCTAACAGTTTGCGACGTTCTTCTGAAATGGTTAGACCGGTAGGATTCGAAGCGGTCGGCATAACATAAGCAAACTTTGCGCCTCGGCATTCTTCGCCAAATTCGGCTGGATTTAAGCCTTCGTCATCGCAAGGTAACTCAACATACACCGGTTCACAGAGATCAAAAGCTTGAAGAGCACCCATGTAGGTCGGCGACTCGACGAGAACTTTATCGCCTTTATCGAGAAAAACGCGCGCCAAAAGGTCAAGTGCCTGTTGACTACCCGAAACGATTTGCACTTGTTCGAACGTGGTAGGGATGCCTTTTTGAGTTTCACGACGAGCGATTTCACGGCGTAATTCAACTTCGCCTTCGACCATGGAATATTGCAAAGCGTGTTTGCCGTCACGCTCTAAGACCGTTTGACAGGCCTTTGCAATGTCTTCGATAGGGAACCCAGCTGGAGAAGGAAGACCCCCCGCAAAGGAGATGACTTCCGGGCGAGCTGCTAATTTCAAAAGATCACGAATAATGGAACTTGAAGGTTTGCTGGCTAACGTTGACCAGCGAGGCTGTGGAGCTGTCTGGCAATCAGTACTCATAAAAACACTCCTTTCTCCTATTGTTATGAGCTATTAGGTCATTTTCTCAAAACACTAAATAAACAGAAAGGATATAAATTAAGTAAAAAACCTTAAGTTTTGAATGAAGTTGATTGTTTCTACAGAAGAATCCCTAGGGGGAAACCGAAAATACAGACAACAACGCCCCAAAAACAGAAGCTTTTGGGGCGTTATGTGACGTCACTGAAAAATACTACTTGAGTAAGTCTGCCAGACGTGTTGTGTGCGGTTGGGCGTGACGGTCAGCAAAGATACCTTCCCAACGGCTCACTTGCGCGGCGACCTGATGCGGAGCCGTACCACCGACATGATCGCGGGCGGCAATACTCGATTCAAGTTTAAGAGCCTTTTCATAGACATCCTCTTCAATCAAGTCACTAAAGCCCTTTAACTCTTCGAGCGGCAGCTCAGCCAAATCGCAACCACGTTCACTCGCCAATTTCACAACGGAACCGACAACATCGTGAGATTCACGGAAGGGAAGCCCCTTCTTGGTCAAATAGTCGGCTAGGTCGGTTGCTGTCGGGTAACCGGCTTGAGCGGCTTTTTTCATTTCCTCGCGGTTGGGGGTCACACCGGGCATCATCTCAATAAAGGCACGAAGCGTGTCTTTGACTGTGTCAATGGCGTCAAACACAGGTTCCTTGTCTTCTTGAGTGTCCTTCGCGTAAGCCAAAGGCAAACCCTTCATTAAAACGGTTAGGCTGATCAAGTCACCGGCGACACGTCCAGCTTTGCCACGAGCAGTTTCCGCCACATCGGGGTTTTTCTTTTGCGGCATGATCGAAGAGCCCGTCGTGAAGCGATCGGGCAGCATCATGAACTTAAAGCGCTGGCTCATCCAATAGATGAGTTCTTCGGATAAGCGAGAGATGTGCATCATGATTAAAGAAGCCGCAGCCGTGAATTCAATGCAGAAATCGCGATCACTGACGGCATCCAAAGAATTTTGCATCACGGCCTCAAATCCGAGCAATTTGGCCGAGTATTCACGGTCAATCGGGTAAGTTGTGCCGGCAAGGGCAGCCGCGCCTAATGGGCTTTGATTGACGCGACGACGCAAGTCCACCAAACGGGTGCGGTCACGTTCAAACATTTCAACGTAGGCGAGGAAGTGGTGACCGAGTGTGACCGGTTGGGCAACCTGCATGTGAGTAAAGCCCGGCATGATCGTATCGGTTTCATTTTTAGCCAAGCCGACCATGACTTCCTGCAATTGACTGACCAAGTCAATGATTGTGTCAATTTCTTCGCGCATGTATAGACGCATATCAGTGGCTACTTGGTCATTGCGGGAGCGACCGGTGTGCAAACGCTTGCCGGCATCGCCTACTAATTGAGTCAAACGAGCCTCAACATTCAAGTGCACATCTTCAAGCTCAAGTTTCCATTGAAATTGTCCGCTGCGGATTTCTTCGATAATTTGAGCCATGCCGCGTTTAATGTCGGCAAGATCTTGATCGTGCAAAACACCACATTTATTAAGCATTGTGGCGTGAGCGATAGAGCCGGCAATATCAGCAAGCGCCATGCGTTTATCAAAGTCAACGCTGGCTGTGTAACGAAGCACAAAATCAGCCACAGGTTCGGAAAAACGACCGGACCAAGCTTTCTTTTTTTGTGCGAGCGGATCTAAATGTTCTTTAGCAATTTCAGACATGGTAAGGTTTTCTCATGCAAGAGTTGAACTTGCCGTTATTGTACGCAAAAAAAAGATTCTTCGACGGCTGGATTACAAACATTTATTCTTGAAATATCAATGAGTTAAGAATTTATTTGTCGACAAATATCTATAAATTTCTGATAAAATAACCAATTTAGCTCGAATTGAACTTCCGATTAGAAGTTCATGGCGCTCATGTCTTTGAGAGGTTTTTTATGAACAAATCGTTGGTGATTGCCACCAGAGAGAGTCCGTTGGCACTTTGGCAAGCAGAATATGTGCAAACGTTGCTTCAGAAGCAATATCCAGATGCTCAAGTCAAGCTTTTAGGCATGACCACGAAAGGTGACCGCATTTTGGACAAAACGCTCTCCAAAGTCGGAGGAAAGGGCCTTTTCGTCAAAGAGCTTGAAGTTGCTATGCGAGAGGGACGGGCACAATTGGCTGTGCACTCACTTAAAGATGTGCCCATGCAGTTGCCGGACGATTTTGTGTTGGTAGCGGTTTCCAAGCGTGAAGATCCTCGGGATGCATTTATCTCTTCAAAATATGAATCACTCGAATCGATGCCGGCAGGCGCTGTTGTCGGCACTGCCAGTCTCAGGCGTGAGTTAATGCTGCGGTCTCGTTTTCCTCATTTAGTGGTAAAAAGTGTCAGAGGTAATGTGGGCACTCGTCTTAAAAAGTTGGATTCTGGTGAATATGACGCACTGATTATGGCTAGCGCCGGGTTCAAGCGCTTGGGTTTATCTGATCGAATTCGCGAAATCATCTCTGATGAAATTTCATTGCCCAGTCCGGGGCAAGGCGCCTTAGGCATTGAATGTCTGAAAGCGGACGAAAGCACTTGCCAGGCATTGGCCTTCATTGATGATCCTGTGACTCGAGCTTGCACCGCCGCAGAACGGTATGTCAGTCGTGAGTTAGGGGGGTCTTGCCAGGTTCCTCTGGCTGCGTATGCGACTGTAAGTGGTTCTGAGATGAGGCTTCGCGCACTGGTTGGTGACCATACGACAGGGGAGTCTGTCTCAACTGAAGTCATCGGGCAAATTGATGATTGGCAGGCTCTTGCTCGTCGCGCTGTTGAGCATTTGCTACAGCAAGGCGCAAAGCGCTACATCGACAAGTTGTTGTGTGACCAGTAGGAAAATTCATGCAAACAAAGCAACGACCGATCATATTGATGCGACCTGGTGCCGCGAATGAACGTTTGGCCGAGCGCCTGGAAAAATCGGGGTTAAAGACTTGGCGTTGGCCGGCTTTCACTATTTTGCCTCCTGACGATCCGGAACGAGTCAAAGAGCGTTTGTCGGATTTGTCCCAGTTTGACATGGTGTTGTTGGCCAGCCCAACCGCGGTGGCTGCCATCGCGAGTTATGTGACGAAGTGGCCCGCGCACATTACGTTAGCGACTGTTGGAAGTGGTACCGCTCGGGCGATTCGAGCGGCTTGGGGAGAGGAGACCTCAGTCCTTTATCCGGAAGGAGAAACAATTGACTCAGGGTCTGAAAAATTATTCGAGCTATTGAAACAACGCGGTTTCCCACGTCGAGTTCTGGTTGTTCGAGGTCAAGTTGGTCGAGAATGGCTTCGAGAGCAACTTATTGCACACGGCACAGATGTTGAGGTGCTTCCTGCTTACCAACGTGCCCCGTTGGAGTTGACAAGTTCCGAGATTAACAAGTTGCAGACTGCGCTTTTTGGCCCTTCGCCAATTATCTACATAACCAGCACGGACTCTGTTGGGGTTTTGCTGCATGCCGTGAAGACTGTCAGCGGAGCGGATGAGTGGTTGCAAAATGGCTTTGTTTTAACGATTCATCCTCGCCCTAAAGCCATGCTCGAAGAAGTGGGGTTCTCGCATGTGGTTTTAGTCCCCACAAAGGATATTGAGGTTCAAAAAGCGATTCAACATTTGCTTTTTGTGCCTTAGCTTTCCATCGTATACAATGAAAAAGTTGTGCGAACTCAGTTCGCGATCGTTTCTCTGATAAGCAAGGAATTAAAGAATGTCCGCATGGATTTTAGGTCATAAAAACCCCGATAGTGACAGCATCATTTCTGCACTGGCCTGTGCCGATCTTTATCGCCGCCGCGGTTTGGATGTTCAAGCTCGTGCGCAAGGAAAGCCGGCTCCTGAAACACAGTTCATCTTAGAGCGTTTCGGTCTTGAAGCGCCTGAAGTGATAGACAGCGTCGCTGGCCAAGATCTTTATCTTGTTGATTTTTCAGATAAGGCTCAAGCTCCTGCTGATATAGATCAAGCTAATTTGAAGGGTATAGTCGATCATCATAAATTGGGTGATGTGACAAGTTCTTCTCCGATTGAATGCGTTATCTGGCCTGTTGGCTGCACCTGCACCATTTTGAAGCGCATGTACGACTATGCTGGGTTTGATGTCCCTGCTTCGATCGCTGGTATCATGCTCTCGGCTATTCTGTCTGACACGGTGATTTTCAAGTCGCCGACGTGCACTGAGGCCGATCGCCAAGCAGCTCAAGAACTTGCAAAAATCGCGGGCATTGAAGATATTCAAGCGTTTGGCATGGAAATCTTTAAGGCCAAGAGTGCCGTAGCCGGAACTTCCGCTCGTGAATTGATTTTCCGTGACTTCAAAGACTTTAATATGAATGGCTTTAAAGTTGGCGTTGGCCAGCTTGAATTGGTCTCCTTGGATTTGGTTGCTGATATGAAAGCTTCAATTGAAGAGGAACTCGCCCGTGTGAAGTCTGAAGAGGGTCGTCATACAGCGCTCTTGCTGCTTACGGATATTATGAAAGAAGGGTCTGAACTTTTGATGGTCAGTGATGATCCTGTGCGTATCGCCAAAGCTTTTGGTCACACGGAAGCGGAACTGGCTAATGGTCATTTGTGGCTTGACGGCGTGATGAGCCGTAAAAAACAAGTTGTTCCGGCTCTTGAAGCGGCATTTAAGGCGTAATGCGTTAATTTTGAACCTCAAGACCGGTCTTCTTTCAGGAGGGGACCGGTTTTTTGTTAACAGTAGAGGATTTTGATGTCCATTTTGATCTTGACCGGTCCTTATGTAATCGATAATCCGGAACGGAATGTTCGGCGCCTGATTCAGCGCTTACGTGACAAGCAACAGTTCCAAGCTGGGGACACCGTTCTTTTGCCTATGCAAGCGCTTAATGGAACTGTTGATGCTTTTTGGCTGATGCGACCGGAGAATCGTGAGCGGAATGATTATTGGCTGAAAAAATTAGCTTCTGGGTTGAAAACGACCGGAGTTCGTCTTTTGATTCCGGTTGCGCTGACTCAAGGAGTTGGTGTGTTGGAAATGGTCGGCGGTCAGCTCAGGACTCTTGCGATCAAACCTATTGATGGTGGAATATATGTCGAGGCAGAACAAACCCAGATAGGTATGGATGTTATTTTCCGCACAGCCGCAGTTGGTGAACCTTTTGCAATCCCGGATTCGTCAGATTATGTGATTGTTGATGGGCGAGGTTTTGATAACGGTCACGTGTTTCTTGGACAGTGCCGTTTGGTGAAAAAAGGAAGAACTCGTTTAAGTTACTTAGGTGAAGCGGATTTGATTAATCTCGGCGAAGGTCATGTTTGTTTGCAAGATGTCCATCACGAGAGATTCGCCGCCATGCAAATGGCACTGCGTTGCTATTTGCAAAATTATGGTTTTGAGCGAGTGACGATCGGTATTTCAGGAGGACTCGACAGTGCTGTAGTGGCAGCGTTAGCCGTCAGCGTGGTTGGAGCGGATCGTGTCAATGCTGTGGTGATGCCGTCTTGCTTTACCAGCCAAGCCAGCAAAATTGATGCCCAACAGCTGGCTCAACGCTTGCAATTGCGTCTGCGTAGCATTGATATTATGCCGGCGGTCCAATGTATTGCGCAGTCCGTGAATCCTCATCTTCCCTATTGGGCTAACAAAGACCTGATGAACGAAAATATTCAAGCTCGAGTCAGAGGGCTGTTGTTAATGTCAATTAGCAACGCTGATGGATCTCTTGTCCTTAATACAGGCAACAAAAGTGAGCTTTCAGTCGGCTATTGCACAATGTACGGCGACATGGTCGGAGGATTGGCGCCGTTAGCCGATATTTATAAATCGGACTTGTATAAACTTTGTGAGAATGTGCCTTACCTTCGGGAAATGATTCCAAGCAATATTTTGACAAAAGCGCCGAGCGCTGAATTGCGAGAGAATCAAAAAGATGAAGATTCTTTACCAAGTTACACGGAACTCGATGCGGTGTTAAAGGATTTAATCGAAGGGGCGATGAGTGGAAAAAGACTACGCAAAAAGTATGGGGCCGAGTTCGCAAACAAGATTTGTAAAATGGTGTCGTCATCCCAATTTAAACATCACCAAGCGCCATTGGCTGTTTGTTTGACGGGGCGCCCGATTTGCGCTTTAACGCCTGAATTTTTCCATGGTCTTTTGACTCAAAATTAATCTAACATCAGCTAATTAAGGAGAATATTGTGAAACAAGTGGTTGCCATCATAAAACCTTTCAAGTTGGATGATGTTCGTGAAGCGTTGGCCGATGTAGGCGTTCAGGGGTTAACGGTGACTGAAGTAAAAGGGTTTGGTCGTCAAAAGGGGCATTCAGAGCTTTATCGAGGCGCTGAATACATGGTTGATTTTTTACCTAAAGTCAAAATCGAGGCGGTCATGAGCGAAGATTTGGTAGACCAAGCAGTAGATGCAATTTTAAAGTCTGCTCGGACCGGGAAGATCGGCGACGGTAAAATATTCGTCTTTGACGTTGAACAGGTTATTCGCATTCGAACCGGTGAAGTTGACGAAGCGGCTGTTTAATTTAGATTTAAAAAAAATTGGCATCAGTGGCAGGATGCCAATTTTTTTTGTTGTTTTGACTTTTATCAAAATTGTAAAGAGGCCACAGTCGATACAATACGGGCGCTGCCACGATATTTTTGGGTTTGTAACTGATTAGCGGGTTGTTAGCGTGGATTGGGGTAACAGCGGGTTGCTTAAACCATGCTGTGTTAGACAGAGTTGTGGCAGACAGGAAACTCCCATTTTTGCCTTTGGGTCATGCTTTTCAAGAACGTTAGTCATTTTTGAGAGGTGTGAACACCATGGTATGTCAAGCAACGTTTCTTCAAGCGTCATTTTATTGTCCACCGTTATTGTCCCGGGTATTAATTCATCCGAGGAGCACGACGTTGCAAGCACCTGACGGTCGTTCTTGGGGAACCGTTACGGAGTCGATTTTAAGAGCAATACCATCTCGGTGTCTTTTGGCATTGGTTCCAGTTCAACTTGAACGTGAGTTGGATCGGTACGCGTTAGAAAATATTTCCGGATGGTTTTTTCATAAAAGTTATGCCTCAGAAGTTCGTAGTCTTTTAATGCAGGCCAAGCATCGTTACGATAATCTTCGCGATGGTGTGTTTCAGTGTGAGCTTAGAGAGTCACTTGATGAACTTTTCCTAGAAGATCCGAGATTTCAAGGGCGTTTGTCAAACCATGAAGATAGAAAACAAGCCGTTGAAGATGTTATCCGTCGAACGCTACCTCAGTGTCGAATGACTTGGGAAATATCATTGTTTTCCCCTGTTGATCTTCGCGGTATTGCGTTACGTCTGATGCTTGAGTGCAAGGAAGTCGTTTATGGTCATTTGCGCTCGGGTAAAAAAGATTTGTATGTGATGCCTTCACAGCGTTATGTCCACTTTGAGCGTTATGTGAGCAAAATGCAGCAATTTAAGGGATTGGATCCTCGCTATGACAGAGCCTTGTTGATTTTCACTAAAGCTTGTGAATTGTTCTCTGAGAGTGGAGAGTCGCTTTGCGGAACGCAATTAAATGATTTTTGGATGCGGTTGGCGCAACTTGGGGAGTTTTTAACTCAGGAAATAGAGAAGGATTTATATGACGATTTGCCGGTCATTGATGAAGATCTTTACGAGGAATACTAACACGAGGCCGTTTTAAGCTCGGGCGTGACCAAGCTTTGAAAAGTGTCTCAATTGTTGATACCATTAAAGGCACTTTTTGTCGAGGTGAAAATGGATTTCAATGTTCGTTTAATGAAAATTGACCGTTTAATTGCTGAAAAGGGCGTTGCGACACTTTCGGAGTTGATGCAGGCGACCGGGGCCTCCATAGCGACAACTAAACGAGACATTGCTTATATGCGCGAACAGTTGAAAGCGCCGATAGTGTTTTCGCGCATGCGTGGTGGTTATGTTTTCGCTAAAACCCGCGCTGAGGCAAAACGCGGCGATTTTTATGACAGGCGCTCCATGTGGTTTACTCCTGAGGAGTTGCACTGCACTGTCAGAACATTGGAAGACTTTAAGTCCTTGGAGGCTAATCGCAAAGGTTATTTAAGTAAAGACCTTGCCCAGATGAGCGCTCGAATTCGCTCAAGCATTTTTTCAGATGAAGCCAATTGTGACGAGCTTCTGAAGCGTGTTGTGTTGTTTGAACCGCAGTCCAAACCGATCAATTGTCCAAGTTTTGAAGTTCTTGGACAAGCGCTTGTACATAGGAATCGCTTGCGCATTGTTTATCATTCTGACGAAAAAAATGAAGAGACAGAGCGCATCATCAGTCCCATGCGGCTCTGTTACTACAAAGGTTCTTGGTATTTAGATGCGTGGTGCCATAAGCGGGATGCTTTGAGAACGTTTAATGTTGAAAACATTGTGCATGCTGAGTTGCTTCAGACCTCCGTTAAGCCGGTTCCGATGAAGGTCTTGCGCTCACAACTTGACGCATTCTACGGATTTTATCGCGCAGATGATATCAGCTACGCTCGAATTCGTTTTGTCGGACAAGCTGCCAAAAGAGCAAGCAAGCGAATTTGGCATCCGGATCAGTTTGAGCAATGGATCAATCAGATTTATGAGTTGACAATACCGTGTTCACCCGAAAGTCCTGAATTGGTCAGTGAAATTTTAAGTTATGGTCCTCAAGCCAAAGTAATTGAGCCTGTGGAGTTGAGAAATGCGATTTTAAAAGCGCTTACTCGGACTTTAAAGAATTATGAATAGGTGGGTTAACGTTGACTTTTCATCGTCCTTATCACTATCGTCATAAATCTGTGCAGGAGAGGGCTCCACGTGTGAAAGCACCCTCATCGGGACAGATTGCGAGTGAAAAAATTGCGGAAGAAACGTTTTTTTGCGGGGATCCTCATGGGTCGTTCGATCACATTTTGCAGGCGGCAAAAGAATATCGACCGAAAGCAATGGTGATTTTGGGTGATTTACAACCACCGGCACCGCTTCATGAGGTGTTGGCCGATATCCTATCCTTTGTCGATGTGTGGTGGATTCCGGGCAATCATGACACCGATAATGACGTGTTCTATGATCGTTTATGGCGTAGCGAATTGGCTGGCCACAATTTGCATGGGCGTGTCGCTGTTGTTAATGGTCTTCGCATTGCTGGTTTGGGGGGAGTTTTCCGAGGTCAGATTTGGATGCCGCCTCAGGCGCCGAATTACACATCAGCCGGCGCCTTTATTCGACGAATTGGTCGTGGCAATATGTGGCGAGGCGGGTTGCCGCGTCGGCATCGCACATCGATTTTCCCTTCAACTTACGAAAATTTGTGCGCTTATCATGCGGATGTTTTGGTTACCCATGAGGCGCCAGGCTGCCACCGAAAGGGTTTCCTGGCTATCGACCAGTTGGCCAAAACTCTTGAAGTGAAATATTTGTTTCACGGACATCAACACGAGGATCGGCACTACCCGACTTATTATGGATTCACACCTCGCGGAGTTGGTTTTCGGGGAATTGTCAATCTGAGGGGGGACGATATTGTCCCGGCTCAGATAGATCCGCGTGAGCTAATGGAGGCATCGGTTGAAAAAACGGTCGCTTCACCGCAAAGAGCGTCGGGTTTGACCTTTAAGCGTTTGGGATAAGCACAGAAAAACGAAAGAAGCCTTTCGTTTTTCTGTTGTCGATCATGAACGTTTTTTCCCGCTAGGGAAACTCCTGGGGTGATCTCGTCTTGGAGCTGCTTGTTTTGAGCCGCTGCTTGGTTTGTTTTTGTCAACCTCATGACTTGGCGCAAACGGTTTTTCCTTTTCGTCAAGACTGATATTCGGAGCTGGGAAATGAATTGTTGCCGCGGCCTTTGCAATCTTTTTGCGATTGCTTTGAGAAAGCCAAGTTTTGACCATCGCCATACCGATAGCTAACAAAACAGGGCCCAAGATTAATCCTAAAAAGCCGAAAGCGATAACGCCGCCAAAAACGCCGAGAAACACCAAGGAAATCGGCAACGGTGTCCCCCGGGCAATGATCAAGGGTTTCACAAAATTATCAACGCTGGCAACCGCTAAAGTTCCCCAAGCAACCATGAAAATAGCCATTCCGACACTGCCTTGTGTGTAGAGCCAGATGGCGACAGGAATCCAAACGAGTGGAGGTCCGATCGGAACGACTGACAAAATAAAAACAGCGACGGTTAAAAGCAGTGTTCCTGGAACGCCGACGATTAAAAAACCGATGCAAGCGACAATACTCTGACACGCGGCGGTTCCAACAATACCCCAGACAACGCTTCGAGTGGTGTTGACTAAAATCGAAGATAGTTCATCGCTTAGCCCACCTGAGACCCGGTCAAGCAATTCCTTGCTTCGTTTGGCCAGCGTGTCACCATCTCGATAAAAGAAGAAGGCAATGAAGGCGACCAAACCCATTTGAATCAATCCGTTACCGAGCGATAGCGCAACCGTCAGCACTTCCCGGCTAATTGGATCAATGAGTTTACGGATGAGTTCATTGAGGGCTTCTGGTTCAAAAACAATGGCGATTTGATTGTATAACCATGGACCGACCATCGGAATGTCTTTCAACCACTCCGGGGCTTGCATTGAGCGGATCAGGTCGGCGCCACCGGAAATGACCCCCGGCAGTTGTTGAGCGATAACTGCGGATAGAAAGGATAACGGAATAATTAAACAGACCACGAGCAGACCGACCATCACAAAAGCCGCTGGCGTGGAGTATTCAGCGAAAGAGTTTTTACATCGGGCAAACATCGGCCAACTGACAATCGTGATGATGGCAGCGATGATAATCGCTGTCAAAAACGGACTGACAATGTAATAACAGCCAATGGCTATTGCAAAGCCGAAAATGAGTCGAATGATGATGTCAACGTGGTCTCTAATGCTTGCCATATTTGGTTGAACTTTCAGTAAAGGGCGACATTAGTCTAAACGAAATGGTCTTTACTTTGTTAAGTTTTTGCTTTATTAAACACTTTTCGTCAAGAAAGAACCGTATGAACTACCGCGCACTTACGTGCACGGTTTCTTGGGAACGTATCCCCAATTCTAGCCATTGACGACTATCCGCACCTGCATGCAGATTTTGTACAACGGCGGGCGTGTCCACTAAGACGCCCCCATCGAGTTCGAGTAACTGTTTCAGCCACTCATCCCCGAGTTCTTTTCGACCTATATTGGTCGCAGCATTGATGTCAGCATTGATCAACAGCC
>DVNR01000063.1 GCA_018714205.1 Candidatus Aphodousia faecipullorum | reverse complement strand
GTGATTATTTGTTAATTTTGAGAGAGAGTGTCAAATGAATTTTCGTGCTTCACTGATGGCCTGCGCTGTCGGTTCTGCTTTGATTGCATTGCCGCTTAGCACCATGGCCTGCTCAACTGTGATTGTCGGCAAAGACGTCTCCAAGACCGGTGAAATCCTGATCGGTCATAACGAAGATAACGGCGGCCGTATTTTCAATCCTCAATACTGGGTTCCCCCTGCCAAGCATAAGGCTGGCGAAATGATCACCTACGAGCCAACCGCCGCCAAGATTCCGCAAGTGCGCGAAACATTGGGCTTTTACTGGTCCCAAACACTTGATCCCGACGGTTCGTCCTTCTCCGACGGTTTCGTCAACGAAGCCGGTGTGGTCATTGTCTCCAACGCTTGCTCAAACATTTTTGACAAGGATCAAAAGCTCAAAGACGGCGGCATCGGTTATGGCATTCGTCGCTTAATGGCAGAGCGCGCCCACAGCGCTCGCGAAGCTGTGGATATCGCTATCGACTTGTTAGGTAAATACGGTTACTTCTCCGAAGGCCGTACCTACACGATCGCCGATAAGAACGAAGCCTGGCAATTGGCTATTCACAAGGGCAACACTTGGGTGGCCCGTCGTGTCAAAGACAATGAAGTGATCTACATTCCGAATAACTTCATGATGGACAAGGTTGATGCAACGGATACCGAAAACGTCATTGTTTCCCCAGGTTTGATCGAACGCTCCATTAAGAACGGCCGTTATAAACCCGCCACTCCGGGTGTCTATAACGACTTTAACTTCCGCAAAGCGGTGCAGCCTGCTGAACAACGCGCCGCCGGCTACAACTTCGGTCGCAACCAGGTGGCTTGGAAATACATCACTGGCAAGAAGATCACCGATCCGGAACAATTCCCGTACTCCTTCACCCCGGACAAGAAGTTCGGCGTAGAAGATGTTAAGAATATTTTGCGCTTGCATGAAGAACAAATCGGCGATGACAAAGACGGTTGGTATCACCATCTTGGCTTCGGTCCGTGCCGTGTCACAACGCATGAATCCGTCGTCTTCGAATTAAACGATATCCCGGCCTTTATCACGAGCTATCGCGCTTTGGCTCGTCCGTGCGAAACGCCTTACATTCCGTTCTATCCGTTGGCCAAGCCTTCCGAAGACATGCACTTCATGGATGCCGCCACCGCAACGAAAGAACATTTCCAAGCGCGCGACTATCGCTTTGACTATCATCCTGAATGGGCTTCTGCGACCTTTATCAACAATGCCAACACGTTGGAATTCCAACGTGATGACCGTGATGACAACTTCGATATCATCGAAGACTTGGAAGAAAAATGGGCTGATGAACAGACTGGCATCCGCGCTCAAGCCAAGGCTGCCATGAAGGTTTCTGAAGCTCACGCAATGGCTATTTTGCACCGTTACAACGTTGCCAAACTGGCCGAAGCCCGTGGCGCTATCCAAAACCATTTGGATGAAATCGCCCCGCACAAGATCGTTGTGATGGCCGACAGCATTGATCCGAAGAGCGCCGCTGATGTCAAGATCGCCCTCTTGAGCGATGAAAAACTAGACGCCACGAAGATTGATCAAAAGAAGACCTATGCCGGTGTCGGACGCTCGAGTCTCACCACATCGGGCGTCATGAGTGACCTCACGCAACCGAAGGCCTTTGAAAAGGTTGATGTTGACGGCGACGGCAAGGCCGATATGGTCATGACGTTTGCTCAAAAAGACCTCGCTCGCTTCATGATGGCCGGCGCTGTCTTTGATACATGGCTCTACACCCGTGAAGGCGGCGACCGCATTGCCGCGTTCGATACGGTTAAAGTCGCCGGCGCAACCAATAAGAAGTTCTCCAGCAAGGAACGCGGTCACGACCGGTAATTGTTCACTAAGAACATACTCTTAGCAGTTCTTTAGGACCGGCGGAATTTTCCGCCGGTCTTTTTTTGTCAAAATTACGACATCTGACTGCCCTATTTTTTACAGAATTTTTTATACTTATAAAATTGACTATTGGAAAGGAGTTTTCCCATGCAAAACAATACGCCCTTAGTGCGAATCGTTGACGATGATGAAGGCATCCGTAATTCGATGGCCTTTTTGCTCGAAGGCGAGGGCTGGGAAGTCAAAACCTATCGCGACGGTTCTCAATTTCTTGCTAGCAACGATTTTTCCCGTCCGGGCTGCATCATCCTTGATGTGCGTATGCCGAACATGAGCGGGCTTGGGTTGCAAACCCATTTAAATGAAATGGGTGTTGATTTGCCGATTATCTTCCTAAGCGGTCATGGTGATATCGACATGGCTGTTCATACCATGAAGCACGGCGCAGTAGAGTTTTTACAAAAGCCGGTCCGCGAGGAACGCCTTTTCAAGGTGGTGCAAGACGTTATCACCGAATACATGAACCGCCAAGAACAAATGGCTGATGTCATTGAGTTCAAAAACAAACTCAAAAACTTGACACAACGCGAACGCGAGGTGGTTAATTTGATCAGCCTTGGCAAATCCAATAAGGAAGTGGCTGAACAGCTGGGCATCTCAGAAAAGACCGCTCAAGTCCATCGCGGAGCCGCCTACCGCAAATTGGAAATTCACAATGCCACGGAAATTGCGCGGTTGCTAATGCGCGCAAAAGAAGACCCGGAATTGGACCAAAAATAACGTCGTCCGCTAAAAGCCTCCTGTTCCGGAGGCTTTTTTATAAAAAAATACCCACCGAATTATCCATTCGGTGGGCGAAAAAGTTGGAAAGGTCGCACGGCTAGCGCCCGCACTTTCCTGAATCGGACCGAGCTCCCTAAATCTCGTCCCGATTCGCCAAGTAGAACAGATACTGAGTATCCCCCTCTTTCCTACCTGGTTTGAGCGCCCGTAAGCGAAGAACCGAGCGCTCTTGACCGTTAGAAACCACTCTACTATTCCCAACAGCCATGTTTCTATTGTCGACCTTTCGGACAAGAACTTAAAGTAGGAAAAACCTTAAGGGTTTTCACGAAGAGATCAAACGTGCCAGCAGGTGGAAAACCTATGAGTTATTGCCAAGGAATCTCTGTCGGGAAAAGCTGGTCAACCAGCTCGCGTATTTCAATCGAAGAATCATTCACATTATCGAGCAACGTCGGCTTATCATGCCGTTCATCCCACTGAACGGTATAGACTTTGTTATGGCGGGCGACCTCGGTCAACTCCAACTTGGCATAGCGTAACGCCGAGTAGCTCCATGAAGATCCGAATGTCGCTTCATAGCGCAATGTTTGCCGACAAGTCGATAATGTTCGCTGATCATTGGCCTGAACCCGAACAACATTTAAGCCCTTGTCCATTAAAGCTCTACGCAACGTAAGAAACACCTGGGGGCGCACCGATGGATTGTCAACAAGACAAACGGTGGACGGCTCAGATCGGATTCTCATGCGTTGAGCGGTATCGGCACAACCGGTCAACCCCACGACGACCGAACCCAGCAACACTGCGAGAAAAAGGCTTTTTGAATTCATAAAATAGAAAATCAAAATCAATGCACAGATTGTAGCAACGTCAACTGAAAACGCTAAGAAATTTTTAATTAATTTAATTTAAAATCGCACATTTATTGATTGAAAGTAAGTTTATTCATCATGGTCGGCAACAATTCGGTTGAAGAAAAAGATATCGCCCTTTGGAATCCTCTGTGGGCTATTCTCTTGAGTTTCATTTTTACACCCGTCTTCGGTGGGATTATTTGTGGTTTAAATTGGCGAGCCTTAGGCAAAGAGGAACTGAGCCTGAGATCCTTTAGTTTTATGCGTATGACGCTTTTGATTATGGTGTTATACATTTTTGCCGAGCCGATGCTCCGAGGCATGCCTTACACACAGTATGTACTGCTTACTGTCATGGCCGGTCTATGGCTGGTTTGGACATTCCTCGACGGCATTCGCCAATTGCGCTACGTCAATGAGACATTGGGAGAAGCCTACGAGCATAAGTTCTGGGGCAAGTGCATCACCTGGGCTGTTGGCGGTTGGGTAGGATACTATGGTCTGGCAATCACCTACGTTCTTGGCCTGCATTTGCTCGGAATCGGTTTTTAGGATTTTGCTGACATGGCAACGCGCAATAGCACAAAAAAAGCGGCTCATGCCGTTGTGAACGCCCGCGCCGATTACGTGCTTGGGCTTTTAGGCGGTGTTGCCAACACGCCTCCGCAACCTTCAAAAGAAGCCATGCAATACTATGCTCGAGAAGCGGCAGAAGGAAATCCCGACGCTCAATATCGCTTGGCTAAATTACTTGTTGAAGGACAAGTGCTTTCAACAAACAATCGCGCAGCACTCAAATGGCTGAAAAAAGCCGTGGAAAAAGAACATGCGGCCAGTCAGCATCTGCTCGGTCAGATGTACCTGAACGGGCGAGGCGTAACACGTGATTTGGATCGCGCGATGGAACTTTTCCGACAAGCGGCCATATCCGGCTATGCGGAGGCTGAATACGATTTAGGATGCGCCTTGATGGACGGCGCACAGGGACGCAAAGACCCCTATCAAGCTTTGCGGTGGTTCCGCTTGGCCGGCGCTCAAGGGCATATAGCGTCACAATACAGAGTGGGTTACGCCCTAGCCCATGGCGAGGGGTGTGAAGTTGACCTCCAGCAAGCGGCAACTTGGCTACGCAAGGCCTCTATCAATAATGAGCCGCGAGCTCAATATGAATTTGCTCTACTGTTTGTCCGACCGGACTATCCAAAGCATAATGAGGAAGAGGCTATGCGATGGATGAAGCTCTCGGCCAAGGCGGGGTACGCGCCGGCTCAATATGAGTTGGCGATGTTCTATCAAAACGGCGTCGGAACCTTGGCTTCGTACGATGAGGCGTTTCGCTGGGCTTGGCGGGCCGCTTCTCAGGAGGAGCACAAGGCCTTGCTGTTACTTGCGAATTTATTTCGATTTGGCGCAGGTGTAGAACGAAACCTTCTTGCCGCTTATGCCCTCACCTCATATCTTTCTCAAAAAGACTCTGACGCTTCAATCATGGCCCTTCTTGAGGCCCTTGAACGCCAACTAACAGCTAATGATCGAGCATCGGCGCAAAAACTGCTTTCCGGAGTCAAGTCTGCTCGGGAACTGCTCGATACAGTCAAAAATCCCGCCAATTAAAAAGGCTCCCGAAGGAGCCTCTGTCAGTAAATTCCGAAAAACCGACGTTAATAACGAGAAAGTTGTCTCAACATTATTTTTTATTGTTATAGCGTTGGCGAACCGACTCAAAAAGGCAAATCCCCGTGGCCACAGAAACATTGAGACTTTCAACTGAACCTGTTAAAGGGATCTTCGCCAAATCATCGCAACGCTTGCGAGTTAACTGACGTAATCCCGGTCCTTCCGCGCCCATCACCCATGCGAAAGCACCGGTCTGATCAAAATCATAAATCGTTTTTGTCGCTTCTCCCGCCGCGCCTACAACGGTCACACCGGCGTCGCGAAGCTCAACTATCGCAGCAGCAAGATTGGTCACTGTGACCACCGGAACCGTCTCTGAAGCGCCTGCGGCTGCTTTAGCCGCGGCAGGCGTCACGCTGGCAGAACGATCTTTCGGAATAATGACAGCCTGTACCCCAGCCGCGTCTGCTGAACGCAAACAGGCGCCAAAATTTCTCGGATCCGTAATTCCGTCCAAAATCAAAAGGAGCGTGTCTGGACGAATATTATTCATCAGTTCGTCGAAACTGAGCGCAACGTCCAAGTTATCCGCCATGGCGACAATCCCCTGATGTGGAATGTCACGACTGACCATCCCGTTTAGCCTCTCATGGCTGGCTTGCATAACGCGAACGCCCAGCTCTTTGAGCTCATCGCGCATTTGCATCATTCTCTTGTCGCGACGGGCCGGATCAACATAAACACAGTGAATGGAGTCCGGATCTTTTCTCAAGCGCGCCCCCACTGCATGGAAACCCGCCAATATCATACTTTTCGCCATAACCGCAATTTATTCCAAAATCATTAGTGGTCGCTATTGTACGCAAACAAATCGATTTAAGTAATGCGGAAATCGATGCGACGTCTATCCTCATCAATTCCTATCAGCTTGACTTTCACAATTTGACCAACACGATAAATATCACCGAAATCACGTCCGACCAATGTGCCGTCAGCCGTGTAGTCAAAATAGTCAAAACCCAGATTGGAAACATGCACAAATCCTTCGATGTAGTTATCGAGCAATTCCACAAAAATTCCAAACTGAGTCACTGTATTGATTCGCGCCGTGAAATATTTTCGTTGCTTTGCCAGTTCGCTCATGTAACGACATTTAAGCCAGGCCACCACATCGCGGCTGGCATCATCGGCACGACGTTCGCAAGCTGAAGTAATCTTTCCGAGCGTCACCCAATCTCCGTAAGAAGGTTCATGCGGCGCGCTCCTTGTTGCCTGAGGCATCGCCGAAAGCGTTCTTTCCAAAGATTTCCCGTTGTACCCCTCAAGCACCTGGCCCGCTTCAATGTAGACCAAAGGTCTGTACGTCCTGCGAGACAAAATCGCTCGAATTGTTCGGTGAACCAATAAGTCCGGGTATCGACGTATGGGCGATGTAAAGTGTGTGTAAAAGTCGTAACCTAACCCATAATGACCGATATTGTCCGGCGAGTAAACCGCTCGTTGCATGGATCGCAACAGCGCCATCTGAACCGCCTCATTGTAGGGTTTACCCTTGACCGCCTCAACGACCGCTTCATAATCAGCCGCGGTTGGAGCATTGCCTCCCTGCAACGTTAGTCCAAAACCGGAGAGCAACTGGCGCAACTGCAACAGCCGATCAGAGGATGGTTTGTCGTGAACACGGTAAAGTGATAAACGCTTATGGCGCCCGATGAAGTCGGCCGCACAAGTGTTTGCCGCCAACATACACTCTTCGATCAGGCGGTGAGCATCGTTGCTAACACGCGCCACAATCGAGGTGATGTTGCCCGATTCATCAGTGAGCACTTGCGTTTCTCGAGTTGCGAAATCAATGGCTCCCCGTCGTTCACGAGCTTCTCGAAGGACTTTATAGAGGTTATAAAGCGTATCCAAACTCGGTAAAAGTTCTTCGGGAATCCTTTGCCCCTCTGTTTCGATTTGATGTTGGCTTAAATAGTTCCAAACCCGAGTGTATGTTAATCGACCATGCGAATGAATCACGGCTGGATAAAATTGGTAGGCGGTCACAGTGCCCAGATCATCAATGACCATGTCGCAAACCAGGGCGCAGCGGTCCACTGCCGGATTCAAAGAACAAAGCCCGTTGCAAAGTTTTTCCGGCAGCATCGGAATCACACGCCTTGGAAAATACACAGAGGTTGACCGGATCTGCGCATCACGGTCCAATGCTGATTCAGGCTTGACGTAGTAGCTCACATCCGCAATGGCAACTAAGAGTCGCCACGAGGCGCCTATTTTTTGAGCATACACCGCATCATCAAAATCGCGGGCATCTTCCCCGTCAATAGTGCAAAAGGGGACATCACGCAGGTCCACTCGGCGTGCGCGATCTCGGGCCAACACTTTGTCTGGCAGTTTTTCAGTCT
>DVNR01000062.1 GCA_018714205.1 Candidatus Aphodousia faecipullorum | reverse complement strand
AGAGCTTTCGCCGCCATAGACTTGAGCCCAGGCGCCGTAAGCGTGAGAGGCGTCGCGCAGGAATTCAAGGCGTTGGTTGGTGTAAGCTACTTCGTCACGCCAAGCGACCAAGGCAGCCGCGTTGACACCCTTCATCGAGGCCAACTTCGTGTTTTCGGCAATATGAATTGTTCCGGCTTGACCATCCGCGCTAACATCCTGAGTCATTTCACCCATGATATCGCCCTCGGAGATAGTGTTCGTCCTGGAAATGTTGTCAGCCACAACTTTTTCATTAAGGGATTTCAAGGCTGATTCAGGGTTGGAGATGTCATCCGCAGTGATGCCGACAGCGTTGACAGATAGCGCAATTTGTCCTTCTGTCTGATCAATGTTCAGTGTGCCTGATTCAATGGTTTCGCCGTCCTGTGTTGTTGCCGTCAGGTTGACAGTTCCCCCAACTCCGCTCAGTTTTTCAACCTTGACAGTCTGCTGAGCACCATGTTGAATGTTGATGACACCATCGTCAATACTCAAATTATTGAGTGCGATATAACTCTGGTTGTCTGAATCTTCAATCAAGGTAGGATTCCATTGAGCACCTTCAGAAAGACCTAATGTCATGCCGTTGACTTCGAGCTCGGATTCCTTGGGACTCCCGTTCCAAGCAACGAGCGTATTACCGTTCCAATAGGAGTTCTCTCCACTTAAGTTGACAAGCACATCAGCGTCCACAGAAGTCTTTGATGTTTCAACATCGTAGTCAAATCGGATATCACCGTTTAGCTGTGTGGTGGCGGTGCCGTCTTTATTAATCACGGTCGACGCTTTGCCTCGAGTTATGATCGCAGCATCGGCATTAACATAGAGATCACCATTGATTTCAACTTGGCCCTGAGACATAGCGACAATCGCTGCCGAGTCTTGTCCGGTAGACGACACATCGATGATTGTTTTGTCTGCATCAACAACAACTTTCGCTAAGTTCTCCGTGTCATCAGTGGTTGAATTTTGAGCGTTGATGCCGTAAATCCAGCCGTTGGTTTTACCGGTAATGACCAAATTGTCAGTCTTGACATTTAAGACACTGCCGCTCAAATGAGCTCGCATGCCAATGGCAATGCTGTCGGTATTCTGGCTGCCGTTTGAGAGGTCAATTGACACTGTCTCGGTATTCCCGTTTTGACCAATATTCAATTCGGCTCCGCTTTGGCTGACGATTCCTCGAATATCGGCGCTGTCAGTGGCTGTTACCGCTACATTTACGTTACCTTCGAAGTTTGCAGCGGTCTTTCCGGAAACGAGAATGCCTCTTGCTGTGCCTGTTTCCGTGATTGATTTGACTTGTGTGTCTCCGTTGACAACAAGCATCACATCATTGTCATCGCCCTCTGTATAGCCAACGTCAATACCAATTGCTTGGCCCGCAGTACTATCTGCATTTATGGTCAGGTCTTGGAAATATCCGGCAGCGTCTCCCCAAACTTGATCCCATTCAGAGGTGGCAAAGTAATTCGTGGTGGCAACACCAACTGCACGACCGCCATTCGATTCCACGTCAATGTTGACCTCGCCTTCAAAGATGCCTTGCCCGCCTTCCAGTTTAATGCCATAAGCCGGTGAGCCGCCCCAGTAATTGCCAATCCAATCCTTGTGACTCGAGTCCGTATTACTATCTGTCCACTGGCCGTAAAGAGCATCTCCCGTTGATTCAACAAATATATTAAGTTTCGTCCCCTCTGTGAAATGAATCACACCGCCTGAGGAAGCATTCAGCGCCGGCGCTTCGCTATACGTTGAAATTTTGTCTTTAGGGTTGCTGTTATCACGATTGGTTTTAGTTTTTAAATGGATGGTCGTTTCTTTGCTGCTGACTTGAATTAAGGAGTCTTGATTTTGGACCGCCATGCCATAAACGGACTTACCATCCGTGTTGGTTGAGATCACGCTGATATCGTTTTGATCGGCAGAAAATATAGCGCTTGATCCTCTTTCAACCAACACTCCGGTGGCTTGATTGTTTCCGGTGCCTGGGAAATCCGTTTCGACAGAGAGATTAAATGACGATCCGCCGAATTCCACATTTCCGTCTTCAATATCTACGACCATGAACTGTTTATTTGAGTCGGAACCAACGGTTTTTACCGTCATGTCAAAGTTGTTAAATGTTCCTGTGGCATCGCCTGTTGCATGTAAAACAGAAAACCAACTTTCTCCATTTGCATGCTTATCAGCTTCTTCACCCGAAATGCTGTATTCATTATTTTGAATATCTGGAATTGACTCTCCAATCCAATCAACATAGTGAATAGGTTCCGCCGAAGCTGCGTTGATAGAACCAAATGCGACTAAAACCGCCGTGGAGAGTGTGGTTCGAGAAAAACGTATAGGCATTATTTCTTTACCTCAAATCAGTTATGAATAAGGAATAATCACTCTACCCCCCCCCTAATTTTTGGAGTTGACAAAAATCAAAGCCCTATCAAATTTTGCATAATCACTTCAACAAGTTGATTGCTAGCGTCTTTTTATTGTTCATATGATCGATGTGGTTTCATTCGGTAATGTAGTAGCACTCTTTGGAAGTTGTCACTAAAGATGGAAATTAGGTAGAAACAAAAAAGGGCGCCACTCATTAGCGCCCTTTTCTGTTTTAGAAGATTTTAACTAATCTAATGCATTGATTATATTAGTTATTGCGGATTGCGGCTTCTTCGCCGTCATCAAACGGTTCAGAACCGAGTTCACCTTCCATACGGGAGACCATCAAAGCGGTGGTGGAGTCACCAACGACGTTGATAGACGTACGGATCATATCAAGGATACGGTCTACACCAGCGATCAAAGCGATCACTTCAAGCGGAATACCGATTTGCGTGAAGACCAACGTCGACATGATCAAACCAGCGCCAGGAACACCAGCCGTACCGATAGCGGCCAACACACCGGTCAACACAACAATGATTTGGTCCGAGAACGTGAGGTCAATACCGTAAACTTGAGCTGCGAACACTGCGCAAACGCCCATGTAAACAGCCGTGCCGTTCATGTTAATCGTGTTGCCCAACGGGACTGCGAAACTAGCAATGGCGTTCGTTGCCCCCAACTTACGGGAAGCAATCATGTTGGAAGCCATAGCGGCGGCAGACGAGCAGGTCGTAAAGGCGATCAACCACGGTTCGAAGATACCCTTGAAGTACGTGGAGAGCGGAATACGAATACCGAACTTAACCCACGGGCAGTAAATCACGATGATCAACAAGCTCGTTGCGATGAAAGACGACAGAATCAACTTGGCGAGTGGCAACAAAACCGACAAACCTTGTTGAGAAACGACAGCCGCGATCAAACCGAACACACCGATCGGAGCGTAACGCATCACGATGTTGGTCATGCGGATCATGATGTCGCCCATCACCGAGAAGAAGTCGAGCATCGCCTTGCCCTTCTCACCCATCGCGTTCAAGCAAATACCGAACATGATGGCAAAGAAGATAATCTGAAGGATAGAGCCCTTGGCGAAGGCTTCCATCGGGTTAATCGGAACGATGTCGAGTAACGTTTGGATAAAGCTCGGAGCCTTGACTTGAGCAGCCTTCAAGCCTTCGGTCGACAGTGTCAAGCCGACGCCCGGGTCGATCAAGTTAGCAATCACCAAACCGAAAATCACAGAAATTGCGGACGTGAGCATAAAGATGACCAATGTCTTCACGGCCACACGCCCCAACTTGGAAACGTCCGAAATACCGGCGGCGCCGGCGACCAAGGTGGCAAACACCAAAGGCACCACAACCATGCGGATCAAACGGATGAACAAGTCACCAAGCGGTTTCAAGTACGTAACGGCAATATCAGAGCTTACCATAGCCCCAACGACCACACCGAGTACTAAACCGGCCAGAATTTGCATAGGCAAACCCATCATAGATTTAGTTTTCGCCATTGCATTCTCCTTTCCAAATTACTTTCTTATATGCTTTGAGGTCGTTTGAGCGCTACGAACAACACAGAAACGCCACAGACAAGCACGTTTATGTATGAGCCGTTACAAATTGTTTCGGACTCATGACTCTAATGTAGTATTAGGGAAAACAATTGGAGAATACGGGATTACCCTAATAAAAATTGAAATGTAAACAGCCGAGTTTTGTAAAGATGTTGAAGAAAGTTTGATTTATCCTAAAAATTCAGTGCGTTATGCCACTTTCCACAATCCTTAGTGTCACGAATATAAAAAATTGGCAACTTTTGCGTTAAAGCAAAAGAATGCGAAATTACTAGCCTTTCGTCGTTAGGGTTAACGAGTAGATTGAAATCTGGATTCGATGATTTCAATTTGAAGTAACGATTCCATAAGGCGGAGCGTTCGTAGAAATTCTTGTGATTGACGATTTCGTTTAAAAGTCGATAGGCCTGATAGCTCAGAAGTTGAGCGTTGGTCTTTTTGTCAAAGGGCTGAGTGAAAGCGAGGTCTTCACTCTTACCAAGCATTAAAGCGGCCTGTGCGGCTTCAGGCAATTCGAAAAAGATGGCGGAGCAATCGCTGGCCAGTTGATTTTTTAACCAAGCCGAAAAATCATCGGCGGTATTGACCTGAGGGAACGCATCGACATTGGGCACTTTTTGAAAGGACTTTTCCCAAGGGTGATTATTTTCATCGAAACCCTTTGCGGTTAAAGCGCCGCGAAGCGTGGGATCAACAATGTGTAGCATTAGGGCTTCGTCTTTGCTTAACGGTAAGTACTCGGCGGCGAAACGATCAAGGTTTTCAGAAAAAGCCTCTCCCCTGCCCCAGGCTTGCGCTGATAAGTCCGAGCGCCTCAAGACGGCATAGAGTTTCTGGCAAGCGTCATAAAGTTCGATTCGAGCCAACCTCGGCGCTTTGTCCTCGGGTTTCAGCAAGTTCTTTGGAATTTCAAAGTTTGGCTGTCGGTTCGGACGAATTCTTTCCCGACGAAGCGGAGTTTGCGTTGCACCGATTTTCGTCTCGTCGGTTTTATTGGCGCGATTGCCCCTAGTCATCCGGATGATCAAGATGACAACCATGAAAAAAGCAAGCGCCGACAAAATCAGGAAATAATCGAAATCTTGTGCCATACCCTAAGCCTCGTTCAAAGCCCATCTATTATAGAATAAGGTCTTTTTTTGTATACTTTTGGCTTTTGACAAAAATTGCCGACAATTTTCGCTCTAAAATAAAAACAAAAGGTTGTCTAAGGAAGTTTGTATGAAAACAAGCGGTTGGGTCAAACTCAATAACGGACGCCTGATGCCGCCCATTGGTATCGGCACTTGGCAATTGCCAGCTTCCGATGAATTGGTCAAGGCTTTGGTGTGCGCCATTCAATCGGGTTACCGTTTAATTGATACGGCAGCCATTTTTGAAAATGAAGAATCTGTGGCGACAGCGATCAGCGAGTGCGGTCTGCCTCGTAAGGAGCTCTTTGTGAGCGGAAAGTGTTGGACATCGAACCGAGCTTACGATGATGTTCTCCGTGCTTTTGAGCGCACCTTGCAGACTCTTAAGTTAGACTATCTCGATTGCTACAGCATTCAATGGCCGTGCACGAAAGGGGAGCCGCTTGCCTGGCAAAGCATCAATGTGGGTACTTGGCGTGCGTTCGAACGGCTTTATGATGAAGGTGTCGTGAAGGCAATCGGCGTTTGTAATTTTCAGATGCACCATCTCGTGAGTTTCCTAGCTCGTGCCAATGTCAAGCCCATGATGAATCAGATCGAATTTCATCCCGGTTATATGCAAAAGCAAACGCTGGCGTATTGTCGCAAGGAAGACATTGCCATTCAGGCTTGGTCGCCTTTGGGACATGGGACGCTTTTAAGCAGTGAACCGTTGTTGGCCATTGCCGCCAAATACCGCAGGCCAGTCTCACAGGTTATTCTCAGTTGGTGTCTATCGCATGGAGTCACCCCCGTTATTCGCTCAATGAACGCGGCGCACCAAAAAGAAGATCTCCAGTGCTTTGACATTCAATTGACAAAAGACGACATTCAATCCATGGATTCGTTGCCGATGACAGCGTTTTCCGGATTGGAACCGGATCACGTCAGCTTTTGAAAAACATAAAGGTCGCCTTTGAGCGACCTTTATGCGAAAGAAACGCTTTATCAGAATGCTGTGACAACAGCGCCTTGATATTTTTCTTCAATGAATTTCTTGACTTCCGGGGACGTGAGCGCTTTGGCTAACTTTTGTAACTCCGGTCGCTTGTCATTGGCCCGGACTGCCACGATGTTGGCATAGGGAGAATCTTTCCCCTCCATGAATAACGCATCCTTGACCGGATTCAGATTGACGCCCAACGCGTAATTTGAATTAATCACCGCGTAATCCACGTCTTCAAGAGCGCGGGGCAACACAGCCGCTTCCATTTCAACCACTTGAACCTTCTTAGGGTTGTCAATGATATCAGCTGGCGTGCCGTTCACGCCGACACCCTCTTTGAGCTTGAAAAAGCCGGCGTCAGCCAAAATTTTCAGCGCGCGACCACCATTGGTTGGGTCATTAGGAATAGCGACCTTCGCTCCTTCGGCAAAGGACTTGACATCCTTCATCTTTTTGGAATAAACGCCCATCGGTTCAATGTGAACCGCAACAAGCGAAACCAAATTCAATTTGCGCTCTTTACAGAAATTATCCAAATAGGGCTTATGTTGGAAAAAATTGGCGTCGAGCTCTTTATCAGCCAACGCCATGTTCGGTTGAACATAATCGGTAAACTCAATAATCTCAAGTTTGACGCCCTCTTTAGCCAACAACGGTTCTGCAGCTTTCAAAATATCAGCGTGCGGCACGGGCGAAGCTCCGATCTTTAACACTCCTTTTTCTACCGTGTCAGATCCACATCCGGCCAATAGGGAGCCGGCTGCCACAGCGCACAGACACCAAGTCAATAAGGACCGACGTTTCATATGCTCTATACCTCTCTAAGTGATGACGCCTGTATTATGAACGAAGCTACTGCTTTAAGCTATACGCAGTTGGCTGTATATCTGAGCACAATACTGTATTTATTCACAAAGATTTACGGAGTGTTGACTTTTGTTAAAAGTCTAAAGCGGACTTTAATCCGTCCTAAAAAAGGGAGCTCTGCGCTCCCCTTTCCTTATTAAAGATCATTGCCTCGTTAAATAGCTTGATTAACAGGCATTTGCCAAGCGGTATTCGGCGATGTCTTCCACTGACAAAACGGTCAGGCCGTGAAGATCGGCAAAATCACAAACTTGAGGCAGCTTTGCCATGGTGCCGTCTTCATTCATTAGCTCGCACAAGACGCCTGCAGGGTTCAGGCCGGCCAATCGCATGAGGTCAACCGTTGCCTCGGTATGACCGCGACGCTCTAAAACTCCGCCTTGACGAGCGCGAAGCGGGTAGACATGACCGGGGCGCAACAGATCTTCCGGCTTACCGTTCGGATTGGCTGCCGCCTTGATCGTGGTGACGCGGTCATGGGCGCTAACGCCTGTTGTGCAGCCGTGCGCCGCCTCAATGGAGACGGTAAAGGCCGTTCCCTGTGTGTTGGTGTTGTGCGCGACCATTTGCGGCAACTGTAATCGTTCACAATCCTCGTCACGCAAGCACACGCAAACGATGCCCGAGCAGGCTCGAATCATCAAGGCCATTTGCGGCACCGTCAAGAAATCGGTCGAATAAATCAAGTCACCTTCGTTTTCACGGTCTTCATCGTCAACAACCATGACGCCTTTGCCGGCTCGTAAATCATTGAGCGCGCGCTCAACGCGATCGATTGCGTTTTGACCGTAACGGTTTAAAAGGTTTTCAGACTGATGCATGGATAACGCCTTTCATAAAATAAGAATTTCAGGATTAATTGCATCAGGGACAGCACAAGCGTCAGTCAAACGCTTGTGCCTGTTGGAAAGGTTCACTCTTTCTTCCGGACTGTCACCGTCGGTTCCGGAATCACACCGGATCTGCTGACTGCGACAGATAGAAAACCGCCGCACGCTCGTGGACTGTAACCACCGGTGGGGACTTTCACCCCGCCCTGAGTCAACTGCGGATTTTACCGCTTTTTGTTTAGCGGTGTGTAACGATTGCTCAGTTTCTGCCACAGTTTGCGCACATCGGGCGCCTCACGGTCCACCTTCTTGGATCGGTACTCGCAATGAAGCAATTCATGCGCGATGTGGCTGCCGGGTTGACCCAAGTGGTCCGAGTACATCGCGATAACTTGCGGATTTTTGTGAGACTCGCGAATGACCGACTCAGCATCAATGCGGTATAGCGCATTTTGACGCTCTTTCAAGAACGGTTGATAATTATTCTTCTTTCGGGGCGTTCCACCGCCGGCGACGCAACCTCCGGGACACGCCATGACTTCCACAAAGTCATACATGACCTCTCCCCGACTCATGCGGTCAAGAAGCGTCTGAGTCCGTGCTAAACCGTGAACGACCGCGATTCGGACATTGCCAAGCTCGCCTAAGTCAACCGTCGCTTCCTTGACACCTTCAATGCCACGAACCGGTTCATAAACAATCGGATCGAGTGACTGACCCTCATGGGTTAAGGCAAAGGCGGTGCGAACCGCGGCTTCCATGACGCCGCCTGTTGTTCCGAAAATCGCGCCGGCCCCGGAATAGCTTGCAAACAAGTCATTATCGTAGCTGGCTTCTTCGCAGAATTTCAAATGCATGCCGCAGCGGCGCATCAGTTTGGCTAATTCGCGGACGGTCAAAACAGCGTCGACATCCCGGCTCATATCTTCGCGAGCCAAGGTTGGCCTTAAGGCCTCCCCTTTTTTAGCCGTGCAAGGCATGATGGAGATGACTCGAAGGTTTTCCTTCTTAACATCAAGCGTTTGGGGCAAATAGGCTTTTGCCAAAGCGCCGAACACCGCTTGAGGTGACCGAGTCGACGACAAGTAGTCCATGACCATCGGCACGTGCTTTTCAACGTAATTGACCCATCCCGGACAGCAGGACGTGAACATCGGCAATGCGACAGCGTTTCCCGCCCGTCGAGCCTTAAGCCGCTCGAGCAGTTCCGTTCCCTCTTCCATGATGACCATGTCGGCGGCAAAATTGGTGTCCATGACGTAGTCCACGCCAATGTGTTTGAGGGCATAGATGATTTTGCCTTCAATATTTTCTCCCGGAGCGACACCAAACTCTTCTCCGAGCGTCACACGCACGGCGGGAGCCATTTGCACGACCGTTGTGATCGACGGATCGTCAATCATGTTAAGGACGCGGTCGGTCTCATCTTTTTCGCTTAACGCGCCTGTTGGGCAAACGAGCGTGCATTGCCCACATTGAACGCATTTGGCGGAATCTGCCCAGCGCTTGGCACCGGTCATGGCAACGCCGGCGCGAGTGCCAAACTCGTCAATGGTGAGAGCGCCGATTCCCTGAACCTGACGGCAAACCTCAACACAACGACCGCATCGGATGCACTTATTGACATCGCGGACAATGCCGGCGGAAGAATCATCGTAAGGGCGCGGCGCGATAAAGTTTTCTTTCATCGGCCAATGTTTCATGCCGATAAATAGTGAGACGTCCTGAAGTTCACAGTCGCCGTGACGAGAGCAACTTTTGCAGTCCTGATCATGGTCGGCAAATAAAAGCGCCATCTGCAACTGCTGCATCTTGCGAACGCGCTCATTACGAGTGAAGATGCGTTGCCCGTTTTTGATGGGCGTTGTGCATGCTGTCACAATGCGTCCGGTTTCATACGCTTCATCGAAGACCTCAACCAAACACATCCGACACGTTCCCGGCGTGTGGTTCAGCGGCATGTAGGCGCACAATGTTGGAATGAAAATTCCTTCCTTTTTAGCCACTTCAAGAATCGTTTGCCCCTCATCAAAAGAGACCCGATGACCGTTAATGCTGGCGAAATGATTAATCGACATGGAGTCTCTCCTTTAAACAGCCTGATTCTGAGTGTGAGTGAGGTTGCCCGGTATCGGAAGCTGAGTCGTGACTGCGTAAATGCGGTAGCAGCGCATGCAACGATTTGCTTCACGAATGGCTTCATCGCCGGTCATCGACAGGTCAACCTCTTCAAAGTTGCCGCGACGTTGCTCAACGCTTAAAGTTTTTAATTGGTGACGAGGCATCGTGCATAGATCAATCGTCGGTTTTTTCTCATCGAGAATATGAGCGCGTTTCAATAACTCGCTCATACGGCGTCTGGCCACAAAACCCACTGAGCCTCGGGTGAGATACTCGTGGATTGATTGAGCCGCGATCTGTCCTTGTGCCATTCCGTCGATCAAGGTGGTCGGTCCGGTGGCGGAGTCCCCGCCGGCAAAAACGCCCGGTCGGGTGGTTGCCAAGGCTTCAGACACTTGAATGTTGCCCCGACGATCAAACATGATCCCGTCGTCATCGCAGAGCACTTGTTGGTCCAAGCGTTGACCGATAGCCGCAATGAGCGTGTCGCAGCCGATCACGGTGTCAGTCCCTTCAATTTCAATGAGTTTGCCTCGTTTTGCTCCCGGCACTTTTTCTTCACGCATTTTGGCGATCTTCAGACCGGTCACCTTTCCGTTTTCGCTTAAGATCTCTTTCTGAACCGAGAGGAAATGAAATTGAATTCCTTCGGCTTTGGCCGCGAGCACTTCCTCATGATCTGCAGGCATTCCCTCCTCGGTGCGACGGTAAATGACGTGCACTGTGCCATCGGTCATTCGCACGGCGGAGCGCGCACAGTCCATGGCGACGTTGCCGCCGCCGACAACCACGACATCGCCCTTGAGTTTCATCGGTTTCGTGCCAGCGACAGAGCGCTCCACTTTATGCAAAAAGTCAATTCCGTTAAAGTAGCCCGAAAGGGTCGTGTCCTCGTTATCTAAGCCAAGGTACATTCCTTTTGAGCAACCCACCCCGATAAAGATCGCGTTATAGCCTCGTTTAAAAAGATCCGAGAGCGAAAAATCGTAGCCTAAACGTTGGCGGTAAAAATATCGACCGCCGAGCTCCGTGATCACTTCCGTTTCGCTTTCCAAAAGACCTTTCGGCAAGCGATATTGGGGGATGCCCACTTGAGCCATGCCGCCCGCATGGCTGTTAGCTTCGAAAATATCGACTTCATAACCCTGCAACAACAAGTGATAAGCGCAATTGATGCCGGCAGGCCCAGCGCCGATCACCGCCACTTTGGGGCTCAGGGGATGAGTTTCCAAGCGGGAGTTGTGAAAAAGCGGTTGCATGGGACCGGTGGCGTCGGCCGCATAACGTTTGAGGTTCTTAATGTCAACCGGCTCATCCAAGAAGCGACGCCGACAGGCCTTCTCACAATAGCGCACACAAACCCTACCGCAACTGCCAACCAGTGGATAGTGTTTCAACAAAACCGCAGCGGAAAGCTCCGGCTCTCCGGCTTTGATGTAATCAATGTAGCGAGGAATGTCAACGTGAGCCGGACAAGCTTCAACACAGGGCGCTGTCAGCAAAGAATAGTAGTCGTAGAGCGCTTCGGGAGTGGCCTGCGCATGGCGAATTTCATTCGGACAGTAATGCAGGGCGGCTAAAAAAGCCGTGGGTGTCGTCAGACCGATGCCGCAAAGACTGGTTTCTTTCATCTGCGTTGCGACGGACTCGACAAAATCCCAATCGACATCGGCCGCGTGACCTTTCACCGCTTTTTCCAGCGCTTCGGCGATGATTAACGATCCTGTGCGGCATGGGGTGCATTTCCCGCAAGACTCTTTGGCCGCGCGTTGATAATAACGCCACAAGGCAAAAGCTAAATCGGCGCGACGATCCAACACCAAAAAGCCCTTGTCTCCCACGAAAGTCATAATGGGATTGCCGGGGTTGAACTGAGAAAACTGATCCAGCGGCAGATCTTCGGGCGCCGTCGGCGAAAACGTTTGGCGGTTGTCATAAAACACACCGTCCCAAAAGCCGTAAATTAAGGGGTTCATACGAAACTCTCGTTTAATCGGGCAAAAACAAGGGCTCAATCTCCCATTCACCCCGTTTTCGCCGTGAGTACATCACACAGATCGAAGTCGAGCAATGGCGATCGACTTCCCGACCGGTCTAGATAATTGCGCTTATTGTAATGAAGTTGCCTTATTTTTCCTCTATAACGGGTAGGGTAAAAACAGTGATTCGACCCCACCCGAGCCGATGAGAACTCAGTGATCGGATTTAATGCCGGCTCCACACATCGTGATGAGCGTGTCGGGCGTTTCCCCGTAGAGTTCACAGTAATGCAAATACGCGGCGTAATTTGCCGCCGTGGTATGTTCACAGTAAATGCCCCGCTTGGCAATCTCGTGGCGGGCTTGAAGAATTTTATCCTCTGGTGCCGTCACCACTTTGATGTCATGGCGGTAGATCATGTCAAGGATTTCCTCACCGCGCATGGGTTCGCCGATTGCGATGCCTTCGGCAATCGTCGGTTTCACGTCAATTTTGACGGGTTTGCGCAAGCCCTGCATCTTTGCCAAATAAAGTGGATCGACGAGCTCGCTTTGCAACGCGATGATATTGGGGAAGGCGTCAATAGCGCCGCTCTCAAGCAAGTGTTCAAGCGCCTTGACGACACCGATAAAGAGCGTGCCGTTACCAACAGGCACCACGATATTGGCCGGAATCCTATGCAGCTGCTCGAAGGTCTCGTAAATGTAGGCCTTCATGCCTTCATAAAAGAACGGGTTGAACACATGGTTGGCATAAAAGACGCCTTCATCTCGAACCTTGGCCCGACAGACATCAGCGCAATGGTCACGCGTTCCGGGGATGACATGAACTTTGGCCCCATGGGACTCAATCATGGTGATTTTTTTGGGACTGGTGCCTTCCGGAACAAAAATTTCACACTCGATGCCGGCTCGGGCGCTGTAGGCTGCAACGCTATTGCCTGCGTTACCACTCGAGTCCTGGACACAACGCTTCACACCAATGGCTTTACAGTGGCTCACCAATGTGGCGGCTCCCCGATCTTTGAAAGACAAGGTCGGCATGGTGTAATCCATCTTGAAAAGAACGTTTTTATCAAACTGAATGATTGGGGTCATGCCTTCGCCCATGGTCACTGAACGCCAGGTTTGATCATCGTCCATCGCCATGAATGCGCGATATCGGAATTGGCTCCACTCGTTGCGATCGATAAGTTTCTCGTCCCAGGCCGGTGCCTTAAAATCCAATTCAAAAAGTCCGCCGCATTCGCAGCGCGGTTGATGGGTGTCCACCCCCACTTTCTTCCCGCAGCGGGTGCACACGTATTGCAATTGACTCATGCTCACTCCTCCTTGACTTCAGCGATGGCTTCGATTTCAACTAGGCAGCCGAAATGAAGATCGGTTGTGGAAACTACTACCCGACCCGGCTTATGATCGCCGAAAAATTCCGCATAGACTTCATTGATCGGCCCCCAATACTCGACCGCCGGGGTGTAGACGCGACAAAAGACCACTTGCTCGCGGGCTACACCGGCCGCTTTGAGCACCCGATCCACGTTATTGAGCGCTAAACGCGTGTGGTCTTTAATGTCGCCTTGACAAACCTGCCTCGTGTCGGGATCAATCGACAATTGACCGGAAACGTACAGCATCCCTTTTGATATGACCCCGGCGCTATAGTGACCCGGGTTAACGCCCTTGAATTTCGGATCGATGATTTTCATAACCTAACTTCTCCATATAGTGATCTCGACATTATTGTGTTTTGCGAACTTCATCCAAATCCGCATATAGCGTCACTTTGGACATTTTGAGCTTTTCGGCAACACGATCCATTGCGCCTTTGACCAGAAAGACGCCCCTTGACTCCATAAAGCGAATGAGTTGAAGCCTTTCATCTCGATTTTTCGGATTGGGATTTTCTTCCAGAATTCGGTCAATCAACGCGTTGACAGTCTGCAAAATATCACTGTCCTCTTTGCTGTCAGCGCCATGAGGTGGCGTTGATTGAGGCTCTAAAGTCAAACTCAAGCCCGGCAACAGGGTTTGAAGCCACTGAAGTTGAGACATCACCCGCGTTGTGTCGATGTTGATGCAAAGCGCTCCGATCAAGTCGCCCTCATCAGTTCTGATAAAAAGTGTTGATGAGCGGATTTTTCGTCCATTTTGCTCAAAGTAATAATTTGCAAGAATGCCCTCATCGGCTTTTTGCGCTTCAAGCGCCTTAGCAATCAGGTGTTGGAAACTCTCTCCGATCACTCGGCCGGTGACGCGGCTGTTAGCGACATAAACGACCGAATTTTGCGGATGCCTCAAATCGTGAAGGACAACCTCCACATCATCGCCAAAGGTTTTTACGATCAAATCGGCGATCGGGATATAGCGAGATAAAAGCGGATGCATAGCCTTTTGGAAATCGTTATAAGCTCGTTTCATTATAGAAAAAAAATTGTTTATTTCAATAAATAATTCTATTATAGGATAAATTTTTCTATATAAAACGCGAATTCAAAGGCGTTAAAAGAAAGGGGGATTTTCTCAATTGTTTCATGACAAAAAGAGGCTAAAGGACATTTCTTGAGGAGAATCTGTGCGCAGTCCTTTCGCTCCGAGTACAATGAACGCAGAATTAATTTATCAGGATGATCCCCATGCTAATCGAGCACCAGTATGAAGACTTCATGAGGCACGTGTTTTTTCACGGCGTTCAAAAAAACGATCGCACCGGTACCGGCACCCGGAGCGTGTTTGGCTACCAGATGCGCTTTAACTTGCAAAACGGTTTTCCGCTGGTCACAACGAAAAAGTTGCATTTGCGTTCGATTATTCATGAGCTGCTCTGGTTTTTACGCGGTGACAGCAACATCGGGTATTTAAAAGAAAACGGTGTTTCGATTTGGGACGAATGGGCTGATGAAAACGGTGACTTGGGACCGGTCTACGGTGTCCAATGGCGGAAATGGCGCGGTGCGGACAATCAAACGATTGACCAGATCGCCGAATTGGTTCACACGATCAAGACCAACCCCGACTCCCGTCGCATGATTGTGTCGGCTTGGAATGTGGCGGAACTTCCAAAAATGGCGTTGCCCCCCTGCCATATGCTCTTTCAAGTTTATGTGGCCGACGGCAAACTGTCCTGCCAACTCTATCAACGCTCATGCGATATTTTCTTAGGCGTGCCTTTCAACATCGCCAGCTACTCGCTTTTGACGCACATGTTAGCTCAACAGTGCGATCTTGAAGTTGGGGACTTCGTCTGGACCGGCGGCGATTGCCATATCTATAACAACCATTTTGACCAAGTTCGTCTGCAGCTTTCCCGCGAACCCCGCCCCTATCCGAAGTTGGTGATCAAGCGCCGACCTGACTCTATTTTTGACTATCGCTACGAAGATTTTGAAATTGTGGGCTACGATCCACACCCGCATATTAAAGCACCGGTGGCCGTTTAAATTGTTCATGTCCTCAGAGGGGAAGATTATGACTGAATTGCATTTGATTGTTGCGCACGCTCGCAACGGCGCGATCGGTAAAGAAGGAAAGTTGCCGTGGTATTTGCCTGAGGATTTGAAGCATTTTAAGAGAACAACCTTGGGCAAGCCCGTCATCATGGGGCGAAAAACTTGGGAGACGTTAGGCAAGCCCTTGCCCGGGCGGAAAAATATTGTGGTGACTCGAAAGCCTGATTATGTCGCCGAAGGCGCAGTGGTTGTGCACTCCATTGACGACGCCGTTGCGGCGGTCGGCGAAGCTCCGATTGCTTTTATCATGGGGGGTGCCGATTTATATGCTCAGACATTGAATCGAGTTCAAGTCGCGCATGTGACGGTTTTAAACGCTGATTTTGATGGGGACGCGTTCTTTAAGCCCCTGAGCGATGATGAATGGTTTTTAGCTGACGAACAGACTTTCCCAGCGACTGATAGCCATCCCTTTAGCTACAGTTTCCGTCGTTACGAACGCAAGCATTGATTGAATTGGGAGACGCGCCTTCATTCATTGGACAGATGGTCGTTAGCGTTGAGCCATTTTGAATGAGTCAAGGCCGTTGTCTCGGTTTTCGTTTCAGATTGATCATCGAAGCGCTGTTTCGCCTTTTTTATTCAACCTGATTAACCATTGGGTTGTATCGTCTTTTTCTCGCCGTCAGTCGTTATCCATTTCTTTTCTGGACAAGCTTTGTAACATGACTTAGTAGTTGCCCTAGTAGATAATACCTAGATAACTAGTCAGAATAACCTAGGTTTGGTAGGCGGTTTGTCGCTGTCTGCTGAATGTTTTGAGTTGATGTTTCTGAAACTCATCTTTTAATTTATCCACTGAAAGGAGATGGCGTCGTTGCGAAAACGGCGCTGCATGACTATGAATCGCGCCTTTAAGACTATCTGGAATGAAGCCCGTCGCGCTTATATTGTGACCAATGAAGCGCAAAAGACGCATGCGAAACCCACTAAATCAGCCGTTGCACTAACCATTGTCGCAGCGGCTCTTTTTTCAGGAGTTGCAACTGCCGCCTATGTGGAAAAAGGCGAATTAGGCAGCACGGCTTCCTGGGAATCGGCTGAATATCAAAAGGATCACGGCTTAGCTTATATCAACGCCTCCACCGCCTATGCGGAAGGATTCAACGGCAAGGGCGTTTTGATTGGCGTTGTTGATTCCGGAGCGCTATTGACTCATCCGGACTTAAAGGGCGGTCGAATCTTTCCGGTGACCGCTTCGGGCGTCTACAGCAAGGACGGCACCCGTTACCCGTTTGCCTACCTCGGACAAACCGGTCAAGCTGACAATCGTTTCGGCTCTTATGAAAAGGGTGAAAAATTCAAAGTGAGCGGCAACTTCATCATGGGTCACAATGACGCTCACGGCACTCACGTGACGGGCGTCGCCGCGGGCAACCGCAATGGCTATGAAGCGCACGGCGTGGCTTGGGCGGCTAAAGTGGCTGTTGGCAACACCGGCGGCAACGACAATATGAACTACGGGCCCTTCCAGGACTATGGCTACTTCAAGGCGGTTTGGGAAGCCACTGCTAAAACAGGCGCCAAGTTGATCAATAACTCCTGGGGCACGAACGTTCGTATTCTGGATACCGCGCACCACTATGATGTCGGTCAAATCGGCACGGAAGGCGAAGAAGTTGCCGACAACAAGCAACGCAAAGATTTCCCGACCACGAATTCCGTCTCCGAATACTATCTCTTCAAGGCTGACGCCAAGAAAAATGGTGGCAAGAACTTCATGGACGCCGCCTATGAAGTCGCTGAAAAATACAACATCATCCAAATCTTCACAAACGGCAACCGTCGTTTCCAAAACCCGTACTATCGCGCGGCCTACCCGTTCTACAATCCGGAAGCTGAAAAATTCTGGATTGCCGCAGGCTCCGTTCAACGCAACGCTGAAGACGGCTCCTACATCATTTACGGTGATGTGAACACGAAGGATGATGATTCCTGGGGTTCCGGTGGTCACAACCATGCCGGTATCGCCAAGTGGTGGACCGTTACCTCCCCGACTGACGCTTGGAACGCTTCCGTTGACCCAGTCACCGGAAAGATTGGCAACCGTCAAGCCGGTGGCACGTCAAATGCCGCGCCGCACATCGCAGGCTCCATGGCTGTCTTGATGCAACGCTACGCTTACATGACGCCCACGCAAATCCGCGATGTTCTCTTTACGACGGCCAATCGCACGGATAACGGTGCCGGCAAGGCCCTTCGCGGCAGTGACGGCGACAAGCTTGATCCGAAGGTGCCCGATGAAGATTACGGCTGGGGCGTGATCGATCTAGGCAAAGCCGTTTACGGTCCCGGTCAGTTCGTTGGCACGTTTGATGTGTCTGTCAAAGGTGACGACACTTGGCATAACGCCATTTCCGATGAAGCCATTCAGGCTCGCGGCAAGGAAGATCGCAAGCAAATGAAAGCTTTGACCAAGCGAATTGGTGAACTCAAAGCGAAAGACAAGCTCACCGATCAAGAAGGCTGGGAGCTTGAGTACAAAGAAAAACGCTTGGCGTCGATGCAAGAACGCAAAGCCCAAGGTTGGGTTGGCAAGCTGGTCAAGCGCGGCGACGGTGACTTGACGATGACCGCTGTGAACACCTACACAGGCGGCACGGAAGTGGTCGGCGGCACTTTGGCCGGTTTGACCGAGTCGTTTGGCACGGCGCCTGTTGTCGTCAATCAAGGCGCGACGCTTCAATTGCACAAGCAATTTGACGTGACGAAGGCCGGTGCCGATAAGCCGGTCACAACGGTGTCCGTAGGAACTGACAAGGCTCGTGACGACGCACAAGTGGTGCTAAAGACCGGCGCGGTGTTGGCTCTGGCCGATGACGGCGTTTCCATGAAGGCTCTGACGGTCGAAGGCCCCGCAACGCTTGATGTCACGGGTGTCAAAGCCTCCAAGGTGAGCTTCTCTGTTGATAAAGTGAGCGGTCTCGAACAGTTAAAGGTCGCCTACGACACGAAACAATTCGCAGATGCGAAAGTCACTGTCGATGGAGATGTCGTGACCGTCGAAATGAGCGCTAAGTAAGTTGATTAGTTAGCATTTGGGGCAGTCGAATTTATTCGGCTGCCCCTTTTTCGCTGGGTTCAGAAGACCGACGATAGAGTCGGCCTAAAAACCAATTAAAACCGTTCTAGCATTCAACAACGCTGACCGCTAATCCGCCTTGACTGGTTTCCTTATATTTGGATTGCAAATCGAGACCGGTTTTGTACATAGTAACAATCACTTGATCCAAGGATACGTAGTGATGGCCGTCTCCCATCAAAGCCAGGCGAGCCGAATTAATGGCTTTCACAGCCGCAACTGCGTTGCGTTCAATGCAGGGAATCTGGACTTGACCGGCCACTGGGTCGCACGTCATGCCTAGGTGATGTTCCATTCCAATTTCAGCGGCGTTCTCGACCTGTTCAGGAGTGGCGCCCAGAATTTGCGCAAGAGCGCCTGAAGCCATTGAGCAAGCAACCCCGACTTCTCCCTGGCAGCCGACTTCGGCACCTGAAATAGAGGCGTTTTCCTTATAAAGCGCGCCAATCTGGCCAGCCGTCAACAAAAAGTCTCGAACGCCATGAATGTCGGCATTGTCAATAAACTTCATGTAATAGTGCAAGACAGCGGGAATGACGCCCGCAGCGCCGTTTGTTGGAGCGGTCACCACCTGACCGCCGCAGGCATTTTGCTCACTGGCGGCAAAAGCGAAGGCGTTGACCCAATCCAATACAGCCAATGGGTCATTCAAAGTGCGATGCGAGAAGTCCAAATGCTCATACATCTGTTTGGCGCGGCGTTTGACTTTGAGCGGCCCGGGCATCACCCCTTCCGCTTTGAGTCCACGCGAGACACAGTCCTTCATCATCTGCCAGATGTAATCTAACTCTCGGTCAATTTGCTCATCGGTTTTCCAAGCGCGTTCGTTTGCACGCACAACTTCAGGAATGCTCAGACCGGTTTCATGGCACCAGCGCAAGAGGTCTGCCGCGCTGTCAACCGGATACGGCTGAGGCGTTTTGTGCAAAGTTTCTTTGTCTTCGGTGACCTTGTCAAAGTTATCAGGATCGGATTCAACAATGAAGCCGCCACCGATCGAATAGTACCGTCGGGCCAAGAGAATTTCGCCATTTTCATCTTGAGCGATGACATGGATAGCGTTGGTGTGATAAATCGCGATTTTTTCGGGCGATAAAATAACGTCGCGCGCTGGATCGAAATCAATTTCTCGTCCGCTGGGCAAGCGCAGTTTATGACGCGTTTTGATATCTTCGAGGACTTTCGGCGCCTCATCCAAATTAATGGTGGCAGGCAGCACGCCAGTCAATCCGATCTGAAAAGCCGTGTCAGTGCCGTGACCGATGCCGGTGGCGCCCAGGCTTCCCATTAAATCAACCCATAACCGAGCGGTCTGTCGGTCCAGCCCTTTTTCACAAAGTTCTTTGCTGAAACGATAGGCAGCGCGCATGGGACCGACCGTGTGAGACGATGACGGTCCGATCCCCACGCGAAAGATATCAAAAACACTCACACTCACGACTCACTCCTAGTTTGAAAGGCAATCCACGCGGAAGGCCACGTTATCATCGTTATCCGCGTAGATCCAAAGGCATTTTCCACTGTCAAACGATTGATCAAGCGCTGCCCGGGCAATAAGCGCATTGCCTAACATGCCGACACGCGTTGTTTTATAAAGCGGCGTGCCGTCAGGCGCGGCAATGGTGACCGTTTTCGGATCGTCAAACCAGGCCTCGGGCTGATCATCATGCGATTGAAGGACAACCGCCTTTTTCGGTGTTTCCGCACGGTAGCGCGCTTCTGTCAAAGCGCGACCGATAAACATTCGAGCCGGGTCGTTGAAATTAAGATATTGCGCGCCACCAATAGCGGTTGGCGTCACGTCACCCGACATCCAGTCCAAGGCATGAGGCTCATTGGCTAAAATCAAAAGCGAGTTGACTGCCATCGCATCCAGTGACAAGGTTTTATCGGATTTGAGCGCGTCAATGGCCGAGGCTGCGCCCTGAACAATCAACCGATTCGGGAGCGCGATCACCAATAATTTTTCACCATCATGCTCCACTTCAGCGCAGCGGTTTGGAAGCACTGAAAAAAGTTCTTGCCGTTTTGAGCCGAAAATCACCGCGCTATGTACTTTAGGCTCTATCAAGTCAACATCAAAGGCCTTTGCGACTTGATGCATCCATGCCAAGGTATCAATGGACTGAAAGATTATCCGGTAGTGTTTATCTTGAACATGGGCCACGGTCACAAAGTCCGTCACCAATCCCAAGGCGTTTAAGACAAATGATTGAATCACGCCGCCGGTGGGCAATTCCTTGACATCGGTTGTCAGCAACCGACGCAAAAAGGCTGTGGCATGATCGTCTGTCAGGTCCACCGTGTAATTCGGCAGGATTTCGTCTTCGCCGTCGGCGGCACAGAAGTAAACCCCAAGGCTTTGGCTCGCTTGTTGAGCCGTCATTGCCGATGTCAGCAATTCACTCATAATTCAGTCCGGAAAAAGAATTTAAAAAACGGCTGAATTTTACCAAATAGGTCGCAATTGAGCGTTTTTTTATGGTGTTTTTTAAGCTAAAAAAGTGACTATCCCATTCCTCAGCTACAATTCGTCTCAGACAATTTTGGATTGAGAAGAATGCTTCGAGAAGAGTTATTAATTCACTGCTCAGCGCAGGAAACGCGAGTCGCCTTGATGGTCAATGGAGTTCTGGAAGATCTTCACATTGAGCGACGAGCGCAACGAGGATTAGTGGGCAATGTTTATAAGGGCAAAGTCGCTCGGGTCCTACCCGGCATGCAGTCGGCCTTTGTAGACATCGGCCTAGAGCGAACGGCTTTTTTACACATTCATGACATATTCACCGCTCGACAGGACGATGGCTCATATAAACCGATCGAATACATCCTTCATGAAGGCGATGCAATTATGGTCCAGGTTTCCAAGGACCCAATTGGGACGAAAGGCGCAAGACTGACCACCACGATTTCACTAGCAGGTCACAAATTGGTTTATTTGCCCAAGGAGCCACACATCGGCGTTTCCCAACGCATCGAGGATGAAGCCGAACGCGACCGCTTGAAGGCTCTGATCACCTCAGTGAAACCCGCAAGCGAAAAAGGCGGCTATATCGTTCGCACGTGCGCTGAAGGCGCGACCGAAAGCGACTTTACCGCTGACATGAAATACCTTTCATTGTTGTGGGCGCAAATCGAGTCTCGGTCTAAAACGCTAGCGGCTCCTGCGCTGCTTTACCAGGATCTCTATCTGGAAGAGCGCGCCCTGCGCGACATGGTCAATGAAAGCACGGAAAGAGTCCTAATTGACGCTTGGGATGAAAATATTGAGTCATTGCATGATTTCGCGATGGCGTTTGTTCCCGCCGCCCAAGACAAGCTTTTCAAATACACCGGGGACATTCCCTTGTTTGAACAATACGGGATTGATGCGGAGATCGAACAAGCGTTGGCTCGCCGTGTTGATTTGAAGTCAGGCGGATACCTGGTTTTTGACCAGAATGAGGCGATGTGCACGATTGATGTCAACACGGGTGGTTTCGTCGGCAAACGCGATTTTGGTGACACGGTCTTCAAAACCAACTTAGAAGCGGCTCGCACGATCGCACGTCAGCTTCGGCTTCGCAATTTGGGTGGCATTATCATCATCGACTTCATCGATATGGATAAAGACTCTCACCGTGCAGCTGTCTTGGCAGAATTGCAAAAAGCCGTTCAAAGTGATCGAGTTCACACGACCATCAGCAATTTCACCGAACTTGGATTGGTGGAAATGACTCGCAAAAGAACGAGGGACTCTTTATCGCACATTCTCTGTGAGCCTTGCCCACTTTGCGGCGGACGTGGTGAAATCAAGACCGCCCGAACGGTGTGTTATGAAATTTTGCGCGAGCTGCTGCGTGAGTGGCGCCAGTACCCCGAAGCCCGCGAATTTTGCATCAACGCAAGCCAAAACGTTATTGATCTATTCCTTGAAGATGAAGCTCAAGCCCTTGATCTGACACAAGAATTTATCCAATGTCCAATCATACTTGAAGTAGAAAACTGCTATGGTCCTGAACAATACGATATTACGTTTCAATAGTTAAAGTGATACTTTAATTTACTTTATTTATCGTTTTACCCACTTGATTTGGGTTGAAGGTAACCAAAGGGGAAGCGGATGATCATCCTGATAACCGGCGCGTCTCACACAGGTAAAACTGCACTGGCTCAAAAATTTCTTGAAACGTACAACTACCCTTACCTGTCGCTTGATCATTTGAAAATGGGACTGATACGAAGTGGCCATACGCAGCTCACCCTCTTTAGCAGCGACGCGGAATTGACCGCATACCTCTGGCCGATTGCGCGTGAGATGATAAAGACGGCTATTGAAAATGAACAAAATTTAATTATTGAAGGTTGCTATATTCCGCTTGATTGCAAGAAAGACTTCTCTGAAGATTATCTCAAACATATCCGATTAGTCTGCTTAGCCATGAGTGAAGACTATATAAGAGCTCATTTTGAAGACATCAAACGATATGCTCGTGTAATTGAAAAGCGTCTAAACGATGATGATTGCACGTTGGAAAGCGTTTTAGAAGACAATGCGAACGTATTGGCGAGCGCTAAAAGCCATGATGTTCACTGCGTTTTGATTCATGATGAGTACCCGGTCGATTTCAATTGGAACGAGGAAATTCAAAAGAACGGCTGAACGAGCCGGCGCAATAACTCTGTGGGGGTCCGATTCCACAGAGTTGATTGCGAATTTTCGGGCTACCAACTGTCAATTCGTTGAGTTCTGACTTTCCTCAGTCTCATCCGGATCGTGGTATTTCGGCAATTCCATTGTGACGATCACTCCCCTCACCTCATTCGGTTCAGCCCAAACGCGCCCGGCGTGACGCTCAGCGAGGGAACTGACAATAGACAATCCCAGACCCAAGCCCTGAGCCTTTGTGGTTTCAAGCTTGTGAAAGAATTGGTCAGTGAATTCTTTTGTGACGGATTTGGCATTATCTATCACTCGAATCCACCATGTGTCCTCATGATCCTCAATACGAATGCGGATACATTGACCACCCTCGCCGAAACGGACTGGATGAACTTCGGCGAAAGCGTCGGCGGAGTTTTTCAAAAGATTTAAAAGCGCGAGTTCCACTTCCCAGTCATCGGCCTCGACCCAGGCAGATCTCACCCCCTCCAGTCGCACCGGCACTTGCGTCCGACCGGACTTCTCAAACGTGGCGATGGTGTTTTCAGCAATGACACGAAGGTCATGCTTTTCCCGCTTGATATCATGCGCTTTGGCGTAGCTTCGGACGTGATCGACAATTTCGCTTGCCCGATTGGTGTGATATTCAATTTCCTTCAGGATTTTGACGATGGTCTCTTTATCGGCGGTTCCTTTATCGATGCGACGCAAAAGCCCGCGGGAGTAGTTCGCGACCGTGGCAAGGGGTTGCTTTAACTCGTGCGCGATCATGCTCGACATCTGCCCGACAATGCCGGTTCGCTCCAAACGGGAGATGTATTCATTCGATTGCTCTTGCTGCTTGGAAATCCGTTCGGTTTCTGCAAGCGCTCGCTTCAACGCTTTGGTGCGAGAAGCCACTTCAACGGAAATGATGAGGTTATAGAAAAAGCCTGCGACCAAAAGGAAGATCGCCGCGATGAAAATCATCCGATTTTCGCTCAATATGCGGTAGATCGTTGAGTAGGTGATGTTGTTGTATGGTCCCAAACGAAGACGATACAACACGTCATAAAGCTCTCGCGTATTTTCTGGCAGACTCCAAGTGCTTCCCCCGTCGAGCTTCATTCCAAGAAGCGTGTTGGTCATGTCCAAAATGTCATTGGAGTCCACGCCGTTGCGATAAGAAACCATGATTCCCGGAAAAGTGTCCGTGGAATGTTGACAGGCCAAGTCAGCGGTGGGCTGAGGATTGATGATTCGGTAGTCACTTAAATGCGCCAAGTTTCGGCTCATAGCCGATTCCAGATAACAGGCAGGCACTATCCCCACATCGGCTGTGCCGTACTTCACAGCATGCAAAACATCCAAAGGATCGCCTTCGGCCGTAAAACTCAAATTCTTGAAGGCCTGCTGCCACGCATAATTCATTTTTACAAAAGGATCACGAGCCAATTGATAACCGGCAAAGGAGTAGGGCGAGGTGGCGATCACCTTGAAACGTCCCTCGACTAAATCGGCCAACGTGTAAATCGATGTATCGGTTTTTCGCACGACAATTGTGCTTGCGCTTGAGTGCGACGGCGAACGGGCTTGTGGACGCCAAAGCATGGCGATCGGTTTGATTTGATCACTAAAAGCTAACTCAGCGAAAAAATCAGAGTCACTGATTAAAAAATCAATTTGATGTTCCCTGAGGCTCGTTGCGATGGATTCACGATCCAAAATTTTAATCACAAGAAATCGATTGGCTTCGCGAGCCTTTTTGTCAATGGCGTCCAATGTTTTGGAGACATGTTCGCGCAACAGATACGGATCGGCCTGATCGTCAATTCCAACCACCACTTGATTGGGGTTGCTTCTCGGTAAATCAATCAAACGTTTAACCGGACTGGATAGCGTTTGACGCAAGATGGAGTGATGATCGCCCATGATCAGTGACTCCACCCCCATGGCGGAAAACATCACCACCATCACCGCTACCACAGTAATTAAAAATCGCCGCATGGCGCAAGCCTTTCCAAAAAAATCACAAGGATCAATGGTAGCAACTTCGTCTAAAATTGCACGTCATTAGATAGCAAAATGGCCCTATTTTTGTTCCGTTTAGTATGACATTGCCTTTTTTTCTCGCTGAACCTGCCGAAATCACGAAAAAAACATTGATTGCGGACTTGATGACTCCGGAATTGACTGTCCGAGCGCTTCGCCTTGGACTCATTCGAGTCAGTGACTTGGCGCGCGCCGCCGCGGAGAATCGTCTTGTCGAATTGAATTTATCCCCTGACGAGAGCGACGCTTTAAAGGGCTGGTTGCAGGAAAAGGGGTTCATGAAAACCCGAAAGAAAAAAACGGTCAAAGCCGACGACAAGCCACTACCGCCTCCCAATCCTCAAATTGTTCCTCTTGAACGAATCAAACTTGGGTTAGGACTTGACGGTCGGGAAGGAACTAATCGGGCCTCAGACCATATCCGAAGCCTCGAGGCCACCGATGACTTAAGCGCACTTAAAGCCTGGCTTGCCGCCCGAGCCAACAATCGAAACACTTATGGCGTCTATCGAAAAGAAGCGGAACGCTTTCTATTATGGTGCACGGTGGAGCGCGAAATCGCTTTAAGTTCGGTGGGGCTTGAGGAAGCGTCGGGCTATTTACGCTGGTTGGAGCAACTCGGTCGACTCGACGACTCCGAGTGGAAAAAACGTTGGCGTTGTCCTCAGTCGGATTGGATCGGTCCGAAAAATTTACCTCGCGACAATCCGGATTGGCGACCCTTTAACGCTCCCCTTTCTCAGCCATCTCGCAAGCTGTCAATGACGGTTATCAAGCAGCTTTTCAACTTTTTGAAGAAGACTGGCTACATCATCTACAACCCCTTTGACCAGATCACCAACAAGGTCCCATTCTTGCAGGGCGAAGGGGCTCCTAAAGAGTTCGCGGATCGATCTTTTACCGAAGAGCAGTGGTCAATGATCAGCGAGTATTTTGAGGCTCAGGAGGATAGCGAGCGCCATGCGCGCTTGGCGGTTATCCTGATGCTTGGCAAAGGGCTTGGCCTTCGAGCGAGCGAAATGCTTCAATCGAGAGCCGGTTGGATTGTGGAGCGTCGCATTGACAACGAAACGATCACTGTCATTGAAGTCGTGGGTAAGGGGGATAAGATTAGGCGCTTGCCACTTCAGGACGAGCAGATGGCGCTCATCAATCACTATCTGCAATTTCGGGGTTTGCCTGGCATTGGCCTTTGTGATGCCGACACACCCCTTCTTGCCTCGCTCGGACGAGGGCGAAAGACAGTTTTAAAAGAAGGGCAAGCCCGAGTAACGGCTCTTAGCCGCTCAGGTCTTTATCGAACGCTTCTTGATTTTTTAGAAGAATGTGCGCTTCACGTCGAAGAAAATCATCCGATGGATGCCGCCAAATTCCGCGCGAGCTCAACGCACTGGTTAAGGCATACCTTCGCTACGACGGCTTTAAAACAGATGCCGGTCAACGTGGTGCAAAACGCCATGGGGCACGCCTCGGTTGGGACAACCAGTCGCTACCTTACCCCTGAAGAAGGTGAAGTCGCCAAGGCGATGCGCAAAATGAAAGCGTTTTAATTGCAAATCAATCAAAAGACTCGTTATTCATCACCTTCCGATAACGCAAAATCGCTTGCTCAATGACAAGTTGAGCGTTTAACGGATGCGTGACGGCGCGACGGATGGTTTTTAAGAAATCGCACCATTTGAAAAGACGATCTGCCTGAACATCTTTCGTCAAGGCTTTAAGCGTTTCCTCATAGCCTTTAAAGTAATGCGGGGCAAGCCCCGATTTGACAGCGACAAGGTCATACCCCCAACGCTCCAGCACCGGCAAAACCGCAGAAACCGGCAGAGCCGTTCGCCCGTCCTTGACAGCGAGTTTCGTGGCGGGAAGCTGACGACCGAGCGAGAGTGTGTCTAAAAGCGCGTCTCTCACCTCGATCGGCATCGAGGTGAGCGTTAGCAATTGCTCCCTTACCTTTGCGTCAAGCTCTTTATTATCACGAATTCGAATTTCATCGGTAACCAAACAGGGACGGTTGGCGGCGCGGGCTAACGCTTCTTCAGCGTCCCGGACGCCTTGAGCCTGAAGCCAGTCCAAGGCGACTTCATGAGTTGGCGCCATGGCTCGCAAAAGTCGGCAACGCGAACGGATGGTGGGAAGCACCCGATCAATGTCATCAGCGACCAATAGGAAGGTTGTGCGCGCGGGCGGTTCTTCCAAACTTTTTAAAAACGTCGCCGCCGCGTCGGGACGAATGGCGTCGGCCGGATAGACAACAATAATGCGCTTGCCTCCTTCGACATGAGAAGACAAATTAAGAAAGTCTGTCAACTCCCGAGGCTGATGAATCAAAATTTCCCGGTAAATTTTCCGATCTTTTGTCGCGTTGGAAGGCGGTTCAAAAGGAATGTCTCTTGGAATCGCTTCGGCTTCGCTGAAAACATATCGCAAATCCGGATGCGTGTTGGCCGCCGCCATCCGGCAACCCTTGCACTGTCCACAGGGCGTGCCGTCATTAGCGGGATGTTCACAAAACAAACTTCTCGCAAAAGCAATCACCAAGTCAATGGTGCCGATTCCTTTCGGACCGTAGACAAGAAGTCCATTTGGCAGGCTGTCTCGCACAGCGACAAGCTGCGAGGCCAACTCCGATTGCCAGGGGTAAATCGCTAATCCCATGTTGAAAAAATCCTGCGAAGTTCGTCAGAAACGGTTTCTTTATCCCGCATGCTGTCAATGATAAGGAAACGATCAGGATTCTGTCGCGCACGTTCAAGGTAAGCGTTACGAACACGAGTAAAGAAGTCCAAACTTTCCTTTTCAAAACGGTCGAGATTTCGAGCTTTCGCAACGCGCCGAGCAGCCACTTCCGGATCAATGTCAAATAAAACGGTCAAATCCGGACCGAAGCCTTCTTGTGTCCAAGCCTCAAGCGCTTCCACTTTTGATGCTGGGAAACCCCGTCCCCCGACCTGGTAGGCATAGGTCGCGTCTGTGAATCGATCGCTCAAAACCCAAGCTCCCCGCTCAACCGAAGGTTTGATCACCTTGGCAATATGCTCCGCGCGTGAAGCAAAAAACAAGAGCGTCTCCGTTGACGGTTCCATGGATTGCGTCAAAAGCAATTCACGGATTTTTTCCGACAATGGCGTGCCGCCCGGCTCGCGGGTTCTGACCACTTCAATGCCACGAGCGACAATCGTCTGATGAATCACCTCAACTTGCGTGCTTTTACCCGCGCCGTCAATGCCTTCAAAAGTAATAAAACGTCCTTTCGCCATAACTATTTTCCTGAGTTGCGGATATAACGGTTGACGGCACGGTTATGTTCCTGAAGTGTTTTAGAGGCAACCAAGTCGCCGTTTTCCTTATTGATAAAATAGAGATAGTCAGTTTTTGCCGGGTGCATCACCGCGTGGATGCTCTCTTGCGTCGGATTGCCGATCGGCGTTGGAGGCAATCCCACGAAACGGTACGTGTTGTAGGGCGTGTTGCGGTCGAGATGCTTTCGGCGCAAGCGTCCCTCAAAATTTTCCCCTTCACCGTAAATCACCGAGGGATCGGTTTGCAGTGGCATTTTAATACGCAGCCGATTGGAAAAAATCCCGGCGACAATGAAACGGTCCTCGCTACGAGCGACTTCTCGCTCAACAATGCTTGCCAGAATCAAGGCTTCATAAGGTGATTTAACCACGCAATTTTTGCCACGATTGCTCCACTCATAAGTGAGAATCGCTTGTTGGTGCTCATAGGCTGCCTTGAGAATTTCCAAATCGGAAACACCGGCGTGGAAATGATAGGTGTCTGGCGCGAAGAGCCCTTCCAAATGCTTTTCTTTCGCTCCTATCGCCAGCAAAATGGCGTCAGCGCTCATTTGCGCGGAATCGTGCTTCAGACCGTCGGTCGCGTTCAGAGTTTTGAGCACTTCCCAGTAGGTTGAGCCATCAGCAATTCGCCAAGACAACAAAACCGCGTCGCCCTGCGCTAAACGCTCGGTTAATTGAAGCACCGTTTCATTGGGATCAATCTTGTAGTAACCGGTTTTCAGATTGCGATCCGCTCCGGTTAAGCGCAGCGATAAACGGAAAAAAAGCGAATTGACCTCAACCCCTTGCGCTTTCAGTAACGACGGAATCCGGCCGGCTGGAGTGCCCGGTTGCACATTGATCATGATTTCCCGTCCATCGGGATTATGAACATGAAGCTGATTGGCGTAATAGGCAAAGACTGCCAAGGCGATAACAGAAAGCGCAAAACCACCGATAAGTGGATACACAAAGCGGTGATTTTTGACTTCACGCCGCAAAATGGCGACTTCTTCGTCTCTGGTTAGCGCTTTTGGACCAGTACGGTGTTTCGCGCGATAAAGGTTTTTTGTCGTTTCCCACTCGGCCTTGGCTCGAGCGAGATTTTTTTTCCAAAGCGCTTCGATTTTTGTGCGTTGACGAGCTCGATCGCTCCATAAATGATTTAGACGAGAAGCAAACTCATCGACGAATGCGCACACAACTTGGCCTGCCTTTTTCAGGTAGGCGTACAACTTGTTTAAAAAGTCATGGAAATCGAACGAGCGCATGGATGACAAGCAGGATTTTTTCAAACGCTTCATAATATCAAGACCTAAAATTTTTTGTGCTTGAAATCATGAAAACTCACAATTTCGGATATTGGCAAACCCCTGATAATATGCCCGCTCAGGGCGCTGCATTGCTTGACGATCTAGCAGTCGTTCGCGCCAGCGGCGCTGATGCGGAAAGTTTTCTTCACGGACAGTTCACCAATCACATCAACGCTCTTGGCAACGCCTTTCGGTTAGCCGCTTACTGTCAGCCACAAGGCCGCATCTTGGCACTTATGAGGGTTTTCAAACTCGAAGAGCATTTCTATCTGATTTTGCCAAGAGACTTGCTAGCCGGTTTTTTAAAGCGTCTTTCCATGTTTATTTTGCGAAGTCACGTCCAATTGGAAGAAGCAACCGATTTGAAAGTTATGGGGCTCATCAACCCCACTGTTGATTTGCCGGCGCTTGACACGCATACGCAACACTGGCCGGTTGTCGCTCGCGTCGCAGACTTTGAGAACACTAAACGGGCCATGGCCGTGGGAACGGCTGATCAACTCCAGTCTTTGATGACTGGGACAATGACCGCCGCACACTGGTATGCGAGCGATATCGCCGCCGGTATTCCTTGGGTTTGCGAGAGTACTAAAGAAGCTTTCGTTCCTCAATGGATCAATTTGGACTTGATCGGCGGATTGGTTTTTGACAAGGGATGCTATCCCGGTCAAGAAGTCATTTCTCGCGTTCAGCATATTGGGAAAACGCCTCGCAGAATGGCAAGCATGGTTCTTCGCGCGGATAGCGAAGTGATTGCGAACACGGAAGTCAAAGTCGGTGACGCGGTGGTTGGCAATGTGGTCATGGCTTCAAGCGTTGCCGGCAAAACCTATTGTCTTGTTGAAGCGACCACAAAGGCGTTGCAAGAAAACCAATTGCTCATTAACGGCAATAAGCTAATACCGTTGACAACAAACTGATAATTGTCTTAGCCTAAAAATGTTGACTCCTTTAGCTCTTAAAGGGGTCAACTTTTTTCAGGTCAAGACACTACTCCACTCAGAGTTCGTTCGCTTAACAAAAAAGAGGCGGAAACCTTGCGACTTCCGCCCTTTAAACCACCTTCCTTTCAGAAGGTCGGAGTTAGAGTTTTATTGTTTAGAAGCGATAGTCAACACGCACTTGTCCGAAAAGACCCTGTGTGTCATCGGAACCGAAGGCACCGCCCGCTTCAACGCCAAAGCCGAAGTTTTCCTTCTGAGCTTTAACGCCGATCGTCGTGCGGACCACGCTTTCAGCCCAGACATCCATCGTGGTTTGACCAACAGCGCCGACGTGTGTCGTGGCGTCAACGTCACGATCACCGAAGGCGGCGACGTAAGCTACATCCACTGATGGCGTCCACATCCAGCCGGAGCTCGTTTGCATGTCACCGGCATACTTCACACCGACCGGCAAGGTGAAGAGGTTTTGATCCACGTCACCCACTTGGACGCCTTGGCTCGTTGTGTAGCCGTCCGTGCCGACTCGCAAGTAGTTCAAACCGATGTAAGGCACCATACGGGTGTTTTCAGTTAAGTCGAAGCGCATTTCACCCCGCACGCCAACCGTGATGACGTCCGCGTCAACGTCCGCTTTATTCAAAGCGACGGTCGAATGCGAGATTTCATTACTCGTTGACAAGTAACCGACTTGACCCACAACGTTGAATTGACCGAAGCGCTTGCCCGTGTAAATTTGAGCGCCATAGTAGTCAACATCATTGTCAACGCCGGCGTTATTGCCTTGACCCTTCACGCTGCCTGTACCGACATTAGCTAAGGCACCGAATGTCCAATCGCCCGTGGAGTATTCACCACCGACAACGACGCCACCCAATTCAGACTTGATGGCACCGAAATCAGCCGAGCCGCCCATTTCTGTGCGACGACCAGAGGCTTCGGCAAAGAGCACACCACCTTCATGTTGGTCGTTAATGATGGAAGCGCGTTTGTTCGCCGCGTCAATACCCAACGAAGCGCTGTCGATGGCAGCCGTTTGAACGCCGGCGGCTGTAGCGAGATTAACCGCAGCGTTTAACTGTTGAGAACGGTTTTCGTTCGTGATAGACGTGTTCTTTTGATCAAGGAAGTCACGAATGTATTGAGCGCCGGTGTTGTCTTGATGATTCTTCAATTCATCCAAGAAGTTGGGATCATCAAAGTCTCCCAAACCAACCTCATCCAATTCGCTGCCAGTACGGCGATCGAAGGTGTACACCGCATCAGTCTTCACTGCTTTGTAAAGCACATTGTCAACTGTTGTCGCTGTGTCGTCTTGAGCCGCAATTGTCACTTGAGCCCCATCAGCGTCTACACCCACAAAGTGGATTGAACCTTGGTTAACATCGGCCTCGCCTTTAACTTCAGTCTTAGCGGCGGCATCTGCGATCACCATACCGTTTTCGCCAACATAAAGACCTGCGACCGCGTCAGCCGGTTCAGTGCTATCCCCAACCGTCACGAGCGTTTCCGTGAGATCGACAGTGCCGGTCACAAAGACATTGCTTGTCGGTTGCGGCGTGCGGGTCGAAGAACTTAATGCGTCTAAAGCGGTTTGAGTATCAGCGTTAAAGGCTAAGAGACCTTGGTCAACATTTACCGTTGCGCCCACCAAATCCGCTGATTTAGCAGAAACGACACCCTGAGCGTCTTCGGAGCCGATGATCAGGTTCTTGGCATCTGCATTGGCAATTGAGGCGAAGTTCACAGTACCTGTAACCAGAGTTGCCTCACGAGAACCAAAATCGTATGCGAGATTGCTTACGTTAGCGCCAACACCACCGATCGTGTCAAAGCCAACTACAGCGACATCTTTCATGTCATAGTCGTCGGTAAAGAAATTCAAAGCCGACTCATTAGCGCCTTCACCATCAATGAGGTCGCCTTTGAAGACATCGGCACTATAAAGGTTAACGGTCGCCTTACCAACTTCAGAGACAGACTTCTTATCGGTGACTGATTCATTGGGAGTGTTCACGACGCCGCCAGTGTAAACATTACCGTGTAGTTCGCCGCTAACCAAGTTAATCGTTGCTTCACCTACACGAGAGGTTGATTTTTCGTAGTAACTTGGGTTACCTTGATATTGCGTATCTTGGGCGATACCACCGGCATAAACATCGCCGTAAACCAACGGCTTGCTCGAATCTTCAGTCTCTCCGATTTGAATAGTCGTTTTACCAACAGAAGCTAACGCTCCGTTGGCAGCAACCCCGCCACCGAAAACGTTAGAGTGATCATCGGCTTGACCAATTTGAGCATCGCCAGCAATCACGACAGAAGCTTCACCAACATGTGCTGCACCAACATCTTTGTTCGGATCCTGGATACCACTCGCCAAGCCACCAGCAATGATTGCCGCCTTTTGAGTGTCAGCTGCATAAGCCAAGGCATCAAGATGATCACGAATTTCAGGCTTATCCGCATTAACGTTATTGGCCCAGTTATTCGTCATGAACGAGCCAAAGCTTAAGCGATTCACGTTGCCCGAGGTCAGTTGAATATTGACTTTTTCTACTGATGTATCAACGTTATTAACAGTTTGATATTGGTCATTAACCTTCGGGTTCGTGTCATCGAAAGCCAAACCACCACCTACTAAGCCGTCAACCGAACCACCAGAAACTAACAAATTAACTTCTTTAACTTTTGCCGAGGCTCCGACACCAAAATTGTTTTCCGCCGAACCAACAAAGCCGGCGACACCGCCACCTAACACGCCAATCGTTTCGCCACCGTTGAATTGCATCGTAACGGTACCGACATCGGCTTGAGCCAAAGTTTGGATCAGTTGATCATCTGCATTGGTAAATTCAGCTCCGCTTGACAAGGCCAAACCGCCACCGACGAGACCTACGTTGTAACCACTATTGACAATGTAGTCAACCGAGTCAACGTTTGCGATTGCTTGAGGAGAAGTCACCGCATCAGCAGCCGTTTCACGGCTCCACGATAAGGCCAGGCCGCCACCCAAAGAACCGACTGTCACACCCTTGACATCAGCAATACTTTGAAGCTGTTCCTGAAGCGTCTTTTCGAAAGCATCATCCGTTAATTTATCTTTCAAACCATCCATTCCAGACTGAACAAGCTCAACTGCGGTGCTCAAAAGACTCGTTACAGTACCGAAGTACTTGGATCTATTGTCATGTTTGCCATCAACATCACCAAATACATCCTCATTACTGACTTCTTCACCGATTTGAATAGTGACTGTGTCGACTTGGCTATTGGCATATGACTGCTTTGTTGCGTCTTCATATTGGTAGGCGACGGCCAGACCTCCTCCCATTAAGCCGAGCGTAGAGGCACCACTACCAACATTAATACCAACATTGTGAGCAATGGTTGTTGCTTGCCCACCTTCGCTTTCAACGCCGTCTTCAAATTCAACTTTAATTTCAGCTGTGAAGCTTCCGTCTTCATTTAAATTTACTTCATAGGGATTCATTAAGCTATCAAATGCATTAGTCTGAGCACCAATCGCTAACCCACCACCTAATACACCTATGGATGTCCCTGATTTCAGCTCAACGAGAGTGTCTCCTGTTATTTCACTTTGACTTTCGCCACCTAACAGAGCAACGGAAAGGCCTCCACCTGCAACAGCAGCATTAATGCCTTCATATCCCGCCAGCTTCGTATTATTGTTAATGACTAAATGGGTTGAGCCGTTAACTATTGATTCAGATAAACCGCCTAAAGCAATACTGGATCCACCGCTAAATAGTCCTGCCGCCGAAGTAGTTCCAGCCAATTCAATATTGATGTTGCCGTTTAATGTAGTGCTTGATTTTTCGCCATTAAATGTCAGGTAAACTCCTGCATCATGTGTTGCCGCACCCTGATCATTGTACGTCGCAGCGTAAGCATCAATTGCAACATTCGAAATGTTGAGGCTAGAGCTACCACCAACAAAGCCGACTAAGTTACCACTTTCCGCATAAACACTTACATCTCCGTTTCGTTCAACAGCGTTATCCTTAGGAGATGAAATTGTCGTTCTCCCTGGCTCTTCGTCTTTGTCAAAGTAGATGCTGTAACTTGCAACAGAGTTAATCAGCCTATCTCCTCCGACCGTTCCGATCATCAGCGGGTTTGAACCATTTCCGCCAATATGCAAAGATGTGCCACCAGTTAACGTAACCGAGTTTGATTTATCCTCAAACGAAGACATCTGACTGTTATATTTATCCAAAGCAGAAAGAACTTCTTGAACAGTCTTATTATCTTTAAGCTCTGGCAATATTGCTGCGGCGAACTGAACCATATATGGAACACCGGCGATAGTTGTTTCAGTATTTGAATCGTGAAAGTTTGTGCCGCCTGTGAAACCAACCAAAGTTGCTCCATTTGCAGTTCCGAGGGCACCACGGATTGCATCCCAGTCTTTATTCAAAATGGCAGAAATCAATTTTCTAGTATCGCCATTCGTCTGAATTATTGTTTCTTCACCATTAGCCGAAATAAATTTCGTGGAGTCATACTGATCATCACCACTACCAAACGAGCCATTATAGATTGTCGTTGCAGCGAAAGCTGAACCACCGACTGCCAACAACCCAGCCACAGCAGCTGCCACAATCGTCTTGGTGGCTTTGCTGGGCTTGCCATGCGTGACTTGCGCTTCTGACGCAACGACGTAAGTCCCGCGAACTTGATTCCAAAGTACTTTAAATGCCTTATTCATTTGCAGACCTTTGAGGTTATATAGATATAAATCTCCCTCCGACTTCACGGACGGATAACCTCAAGTTACGCTACCCCCCCCCCAAAAAAGTATTGATGAATGTCAAACAATGATTAAAGTTTTCTTTAAAGTTTTTTGTGGTTAGGAGGATTTCTTGAATTATCAAAGAGTTATTAAATGTGAATTTTTTATGACAGAGTTACGCTTTGTTGCCCTAAAGCCACAAAATAGAGTAAGAAAAAGCCCTGATCACTCAAGATCAGGGCTTTTGACGCAAGGAAGTTTAGAGCTTAGTTTTCGCCGATTTGATCAATCGCTTTTTTCTGATCGCCGGCTAAAACTACCGTGAGATTCTCACGCTTGACCATCTTTCGGAAAGCGGCATTGACTTCATCCAAAGTGAGATTCTTAATTTTCTCATCGTTTTCTTTCGACTCAGTCCAGTCACTGCCTTCCTGCATGAGAGCCACCCATTGAGAAGCCACTAACGCGTCTTGACTGCGGTTAATCGCGCGATAGTCAATGTAGCCCTTCTTGGCTTCTTCTAGCTCTTCCTGAGTGAAACCGTCTTTAATCGCACGGTCGATTTCCTCATAAAGAGCGGCTTCCGCCTTTTTAAGATTTTGCGGAGCGAGAATAGCCTGCATCACCCAAGTGGCTTCATTGCCGAAAGCCGGAATCAAAACTGAGCTACCTGCTCCGTAGCTTAAGCCTTCCTTCTGACGCAAGCGCGTCATGAGGTGATTCGACAAACCGTTGCTGCCGCCGAAAATCCAGTTGGCGACGTGCATGGCGATCGCATCATCGTCGTTTTTGTTTCCTTCAAAAGTGAGCTGCGCCATGATGGTCGCGTTTTCTTTGTCAGGCGTGTCAATGATGATGTGAGTGCCGGCAACCGGTTGATACTCGCGCACAATGCGTTCATAAGGAACTTGGGAAACCTTCGCTTTCAAAAGTTCTTGCAGTTGTGCTTTCACCGCTTGCGCATCAAAGTCACCGACAATGGAAATCTCGCCTCGTGCAATTCCAAATTGCTCGTTGTAATAAGCCTTGACATCGGCAAGCGTTGCCGCATCAACAGCATCCTTTAATTCCTTGCTCGTCAAACGATAACGCGGATCGTTCTTAGGATAGTGGTTGAAGTGCTCGGCGATGGCGTCACGGGCGAGAATTCTCGGATCATCCATCCGAGATTGAATGTCGTTGGCCATTTCTGCCTTTAATTCGTCAAAGTCCTTGGCAGGCATAGTCGAATCCGACCAAAGTTGCGTCATTAACGCCAACGATGCCGCTAAATTATCCCGGGTTGTGGTGTAGCTACCCACTCCCCCGTCAATTTGCAGTTTCGTGAATTGGTCAGTGATTTGCTCACGGTTCATTGTGGAAGTGCCGCGCTCAAACATTGCCCCCATCAACATGCCGATGGCTCGCTTGCCGGCACGTGTTTCATAATCGCCGAAGCGGAAATTCGTTCGCACCACCACGGTTTGGCCACGTGTCTTTTTCGGTAAGAGAGCGACATTGACATCGCCAATCGTGAAACGCTCGGTTCGGGCGTTCAAGTTTTCAGGGCTCGAGTCAAAAACTTCCGCTTCTTGGCCTTCCGACTTGAATTGGTACTGGGACAAAACTTCATCCAATGTGGGAGCCGGAGTCATTTGAGCCCGTTGCGGCTTGTCATCAGGAATGAAGACACCCACCACTCGGTTGTCACGCACGAAATAGCGGCTCCAAGCTGAGGCAACGTCTTCAGCTTTCATCTTTTCCCAGCTGTCGCGATGGATGAAGAACAGTCGCCAATCACCCAAAGCGATGTAATCGGAAATATCCACGCCAAACGCTTCCGGATCAGCGAACATCCGTTCGTAAAGCGTTTTTTCTTCACGCGCCATCAAAGAAAGTTCATCTTGCGTCAAAGGCTTTTCTTTAAAGGCGGATTCCACCGTGTTGACTAAAATCTCCCGAGCTTTCACCTCATCGCCATCTTTCGGAAGCATCGCGGCAAAGAATGCGAATCCGGGATCGTGAGCCGGCATCGGCCAAGCGAAGACTTGCGTGGCGATTCCCGTTTCAACGAGCGCCTTGTGAAGGCGTCCGCGGGGCGTGTCGCCCATGACATCTGCCCCTAAATTGATCAGTTGCCCATCCGGATGCAAAGCGCTCGGAATACGATAAGCGACGCTGACCACCTTCATTTCACCGGAACGGCGAATTTCAAAGTAACGAGGACCATCAGCAACGGGCTCCTCTGTCCAAAGTTGCGGCAACTCGCGATCGGGCTTCGGAATCGCGCCGAAAATTCGCTCGATCTTCGCTAACGTCTGCACCTCATCGAATTTGCCGGATACCGTCAGCACCGCATTGTCCGGCTGATAGTAACGATGGTAGAACGCTTGAAGGTTTTCAATCTTCACGTGTTCGATATCGCTTCGGGCGCCGATGGTGCTGTTGCCGTAGTTATGCCAGTCGAAAAGGACAGACTGCATGCGTTTGAGCAAAACGTTGACCGGGTTGTTTTCGCCCATTTCAAATTCGTTACGCACCACGGTCATTTCGGTGTCGAGATCCTTTTGAGCGATAAAGGAGTTGGTCATCGCATCCGCGCTCCAGCCCAGCGCCCAATCCAAGTTGTCCTCAGTCGCCGTGAAGGAGACAAAATAATTAGTGCGATCCAACCAGGTGGAGCCATTCATGCGAAAACCGCGTTTAGTGAATTCTTTGGTGGGCTCGGGATAATTTTTCGACCCCTTGAACATCAGGTGTTCCAAAAGGTGGGCCATGCCGGTCTCGCCATAGCCTTCGTGACGTGATCCCACTAGATAGGTCATGTTGACTGTGATGGTGGGTTTGCTTGAGTCTGGAAAGAGCAAGACGCGCAGGCCGTTATTGAGGCGATATTCGGTAACGCCTTCGACCGTATGCATTTTCTGGGCTTTTGCCTCTTCTACGTGCTGAGTTTCATTCATAGGAGCTTTCGTATCCTTTTGCCAATAGCCGATTGCCGCCGCACAGGCTAACACAACACCCGTGACCGCAATCCATTTAAGGGATTTCACAGTATAGCCTCCGATAGTCACAATCGCGAAGATTGTCATCGATGATAGGCTTGCTAGTTTAACGAAAAACAAACACAAGATACGCCGACCACCGACAAAGATGTATCGAAGTTTTGCGGTTTTTAGCGAAAGACACCGCTTTGGCGCTATAGTTCGCACTGTTTTATTGTTTAATGTGTTGACGACAACAGAAAGATTGCCGTGAAAGCTTTTTTCGACCTCTTACCTGTTATTTGTTTTTTTATCACCTTTAAGGCGGCCGGTTCGTACACTGAAGAACTTTCCCCCTTGATTCCTGTCGCGACGGACTTGATCCCCATTGTTTCGGCAACGGCGGTCATTATCGTGGCGAGCCTTTTGCAGATGGCCTTTATTTTGGCCCGAGGTGAAAAACCGAGCAAAATGGCTGTTTTTTCAACACTTTTGGTTGTCCTTTTCGGCGGTATGACGATCGCGTTTCAAAAGCCGGAATTCATCCAGTGGAAACCCACATTGCTTTATTGGCTTTTTGCAGGCATTTTGATTTATGGCCGGATTAAGGGTAAAGGCTATATTAAAAACGTGTTCGCGGGGCTTGAGATGCCTCAGAATATTTGGGACAATCTAGAAAGAGCCTGCCTTTATTTTTTAGTGGTGATTGGTTTTATTAACCTTTTTGTCGCTTACACGTTCAGCATGGACATTTGGGTAGACTTCAAGCTTTTCGGCTTATTAGGACTGACACTTCTTTTTACAATTGGTGTCGGCTTCTATGTCGCCAAATATGCCCGAGAAGCGCAAAATATCGACCAACAGCATTGATCGAATTCATTTTCATTCATATAAAAAGGATCGTTGTTATGCAACAAAAAACTTTAGTCGCCGGTTTGGCGCTAGCTTTGGCTTCTACGATGGCCTTTGCCGCTCCGACGGCGGTTACGGTTAACGGCAAGACGATTTCCGCAAAGGATCAGGAAGCGGTTATTCAGCAAATTGTCAAGAGCGGCCAAAAACGCACGCCGGAATTGGAAATGCAGGTTCGCAATCAAATGATCGAACGCGAAGTGCTTTTGCAAGAAGCTAACCGTTTGAAGCTCGCCAACCGTTCCGAAGTTAAACAGGCCCTCAATAACGCCCGTGACACGGTTTTGATTAACGCATTGGTCGCCGACTATGCGAAAAAGAGCCCGGTCAAAGACGCTGATGTGAAGAAGTTCTACGAAGAACAAAAGAAGATCTACGGCGATCGTGAATACAAGGTGAGCGTGATCACGGTAAAGACGGAAGCGGACGCCAAGAAAGTGACCGATGCTTTAAAGGGCGGTGACAAGTTTGCGGATGTCGCGAAAAAGTACTCTGTTGACACGGCAACCAAGGACAAGGGCGGCAAGATTGACACATGGGCTTCTTCAGCTCGCTATCCGCAAATGATCGGTTATGCGATTCGCAATTTGGATAAAGGCGCTTACACTGAAGTTCCGGTTCGCGCCAATGGTCTTTTCTATGTGATTCGCGTTGACGACACCCGCAAGGCTCAGCTCTTCCCTGAATACGAAAAGAGCAAGGATCACTATCGCAATATGTTGGTCCAAACCAAAGTTCAGGAAAACATCCAACAATTGTTCCAAAAAGCCAAGATTAACGTCGGCAAATAATCTTTCAACCCTTTGCGCCAGGCGACAGGCGCAAGGGGTTTCTGATCCCTTTGGACCGATCAAATTTTTGATCGGTTTTTATTCGCCCCTCCCCTTCCTCTAACGAAATTAACCTGATTGCAGTAGTTTTTCCGCATTGGATTTGAATAAATTAAGCTGATCAAGATAAGACTCTCTGTCAACTAACGGATGAACATCCGGAGCCTTTGCTTTAGTCGAGAGTTGTTTACTAAGACAGTTTTGCGATTGATGCAAAAATTTCCCGCTGTTCAAGTTGAGTTGATCACACTTAACGGCTTGCCGGATTTAACAAAAAACCGTCTGGACATCGCGTTTCAAACATTGGGCCTTCGCGACCTAAACTACATCTCCCACAAATTGAGATTTTGCAGAAGCGTATTGCGTGCCTCCAAGCAATATTTAGAGCAAAAGGGAACTCCATCACACCCAACCGATTTAACGCGGCATGAATTGATCGGTCAATTGCAAATGCCTCTACCAATGCGATTAAAGAACAGTAAAGAAAGCATTGATATCGAGTTTAGCGGCCAATTTTCTTCAAACAGCGCATCAGTCATCCTGGACGCCGTTAGACTTCATTTCGGCATTGGTATATTGCCCGATTTGACTGTTCTAGACGATCTAAGAGGCGGTTAACTCGTTCAAGTGTTGCCGGATTGGTTGTGTCCCTTAACTGTAAAGGCGCTGATGGAAACGAAGAATGAACGTCAAACGGGAACACTTTTTGGGTGTTCCCGTTGTTCGCTTCTCTTTAGAAACTAGAAACAAATACTAGTCTACATGCTTACCGTTTCTAAACGGAACAATCGCTTCAACTTTCTCTGTTAGCACGGTGAAGCATTCGTTCATCAACGACTCAGCCAAAGCTTGAGCGTCCGCAATCACTTTATGGTTAAACGCGTTTAAAAGCGCCTGTGCGGCTTCACGGCTTTCCGCTTTAAGGTAAGCGGCTTCCATCTCAACTTGCGCTTTATCACAGCTCTGTTCAAATCGAGAAAATGCCTTTTTCACAATCGGAGCCAACGTGGCGTAATCTTGCATCGCCAAGGTTTGCAAGCGTTTAAATTTCCAGAAAGCGGAGAACGAGTCGGCATCTGCCGTGCCCACCTGATAGCTCATGGGCTCATTCTCGAGACCGGCGTAAAACGGCACGAAAACGGAAAGATCGGCCATGCCGAGCGCCAGATATACGACCTCCCCGATTTCTTTCGGAAGCCAGGGACGCACATGCATGATGTGCGTTTCATACGTGCGGAACACACTGATCGGACGCCACGGTTCTTTGCCGTTTAAGCCGTTCGTGTACGGGTCATGTTCCGTTCCCTCATAATGGTCACGCATGATGGAGCGAATGTCAGATAAGCTGATCTTAGCTTCCGGTTTGAGATAAACAGGGAAATTGCGTCCGTCGTGCGGATCTTGGACCAAGCTCGGGTTAAAGCGCTTTTGGATTTGCCAGACACGCGGATCGTTGTAGATACGGTCGCGCTCATCGTTGCGGGTATAGACTTTGGAGAAATTAAAAGCGCCGTCTGTCTCCGGTTTATAAAAACCGTGCTCCCGAGCGAAACTTACGAGAGTGGGGCTAGCCATCATTTCAGAGGAGTTCGGATCGTAGTCCTGCAAGCGCCCTTGGTTGCCGGTCGTGTAGTACTTGTCTTGAGGCAGTTTTTGAGCGATCCATTGGTGACCGGAACCGGTTTCAAACCACCAAATGCCATCCTTGTCAACGAAAGCGACGCCGAAACCTTCACCGGCGCCGACCTCTTCAACGATGTGACCTAGAAGCTTAACACCTTCAATCGCCGTGCGACACTGGGGCAAAATCACGTCGGGAATGTCATCTTCAGTGATCCCTGATTCTTCGTTATAGGGATCAACGGCAAGCACCTCAGGTTTGGCGAAAATGGATTCCGTCGCGGTCATGCCGAAACCGGCTTCATTAAACCCTTCACCGCCGTGCAAGTGTGTTTTCCAATTGGGAAACGATGTGTAGCGAAGCGTATTTTCCGGCATCGGCCAGGAAAAGTGATTGACGCCTCCGCAAGCGGCTGTGCTGTGGATGCGCTTTTGTCCGCTCACGGCCGGATGAATGATAAAGTGTTGCGGACTGCGGGAGGCGTGATCCGCGCTTCGAGTAATAATGTAAGAGCCGTCGGCAGTTACTTCTGAGCCGACCAAAATGCTGGTGCACATAGAGGTTTCTCCAGGGTTTGAAAAACTCGGACAATCATAGCACCAGCTGCCTCTAGGTTAAAACACGTAGTTTTCCGAAATAAGGCATCATTGTCATTGGCTAATCTTCATCGCGAACTTTTCACTTACAAAGATAAAAAGAAACCCATCCATTCAGATTATTGCAAAGAAAGTAAGAATTTTTGATTTTAGTCAAAATTATATTTTGTCGACGGACAACGCCATTTTTCCATAGCATTTGACTCATCAAGGTGACAAAAATTTCCTAATAAGCCATCCATTGAAATCAAGCGCTCTAGAAAGGCCCCACTCCCGTCAGGTAACTTCATGAAGTCGAACAAATCAAAACATTTTGTTTCAGCATTTTGAGGAAAAAGTCGGCATTTCAGAAAATTTGTCGACAGATAGAAGAGAAATCCTTTTTATATTCAATCGGTTATAGATAAACAAGAGATTTCGAAAAGATTAAACTGCACCAAACTTAATTCACTTTTTAACGAATTACGAAAGGATTAAAAATGAAAAAATCGATTGTCTCCCTTCTGATCGCTGGCATTCTCGGTTGCGCATCCGCCCAAGCCGGCACCATCCTTGTCGGGACCGACGCCGGTCTGGCGCCTTTTGAATTTAAAGACCCGCAAACCGAAGAAATCGTCGGTTTTGACATGGACATCATCAAAGCGGTTGCAAAAGCGGTCGGCGACGAAGCGAAAATTCAAAACATGCAATTTGCCGGCATCATTCCGGCCTTGCAAACGAACATGATTGATGTGGCGGTTGCGGCAATCACCATCACAGAGGAACGTCAAAAACAAGTGCTCTTTTCTGACCCATACTATGACGTCGGCTTAGCGATGGTGATCAAGGCGTCCAATGAAGGCAAATACAAAACGTTGGATGACATTCAGGGCAAACCCATTTGCGCTCAAATCGGTTCAACCGGTTCCCTATTGGCGCAATCGGTTAAAGATGCCAAAGTGATGAATTTTGATCAAGTGGCGGAAGCTTTAATGGAACTCAAAATGGGCGGTTGCGCTGCAGCGCTGCTTGGAGACACCACCGCCCGTCACTACCAAAGTCAGCACAATGACAAAGACCTCCTCATTGTGCCTCACCTATACAATCCCAAGCAAGTCGGTTTTGCAGTTTCCAAAAATAACAAAGCACTGGCTGAAAAATTAAACAAGGGATTGGCAGCCATCAAAGCCAGTGGTGAATACGACAAGATTTATGAAAAGTGGCTTGGGAAGAAGCACTAGTCTGTTCTTTTATCTAAAAAATGGGTCGATTTTGATCATTGCTTAAAACCGACCCGTTGACCAGACTTGTTGTTTAGCGTTGTTTTCTCACACCGATCGTTGTGAATATTGCGCATAGCTGCATTGCGGCAACGAGGGCCAAAGCCGCCATGTAATAGCCTAAATCCAATAAAGCGCCCGCAGCCAACGGAGCCAAAGTCTGGCCGAAATCCATCCCGCAGTAGGTAAATCCGTATACACGTCCAAAACTATTTTTCCCAACTTTTTGCATGCAGGTTGATCGAATCATCATGTCTCGTGACGGATTGGCTAATCCGCATCCCAGTCCCAAAACGGCCATCACGATAAAGATGCTCCATGTTGGAATCATCCCTGTGGCCAAAACACAAGCCATTAGAAAAGAAACGGACAAGCAACTGGCCACAACCCGTTCGCTATCGGTGAAAAGTTTGGCAAGCCATGCGCCGACAACGACGCCGACGGCGTTACCCACCATATAGCTTGTCAAGCCCATTGTCGCGGTTTCATGCGGTACCTGATAAACCTCTCCGAAAATCGACGGTGAGAAATTTTGAAGAATGCTTAAGGCGAAAGAGTTGAAAAAGAAAAATCCGAAACAAAGCCACACTGCCGGCGCTAGCAAAAAAGCGAAACTGCCCGCCTTGCTTTCCTCAGGCTCTTTAGTCATCGAACGATTCTTTTGACTACCAAGGTCATGAGCCGCGGGATCTAAATCAAAAAGGTGGCGCGCGAAAACAAACATCAAAAGCACGCAAGCGACGACACCTCCAGCAGCTACGGCTGCAGCTCGCCAACCAAAAATCGAAGCCACGCCAACCATCAAAATCGGCGCGATGATCCAACCCACATTACCCATGATCAAGTGGATGGAAAAAGCGAATGGAAGCCGATCAGCCGACACAAGTCGATTCATTAGCGAGTAATCGGTCGGATGAAAAACGGAATTGCCCATGCCGGCTAAGAAGGTTACGAGAAAAAGGACATAGTAACTAGGAGCGATGGCCAAAATAATCGAGGCGATCAATAGCAGCGAAATTCCGCTAAAAAGCGTCTTTTTCGCCCCCCATTTATCGGAAATGATGCCGCTTGCGGCTTGTCCGGCCGTGCTTGTGATGAAAAAAAGCGTCATCACCGCACCCATCTGCGTATAGTTCACACCAAATTCAGGCATGATCCACGGAAATAGCGGAGGGATGACCAATTGAAAAAAATGCGATATCGAGTGCCCCAATCCTAAGAGAGTGATCAGTAAAACATCACGGCGACGTGTTTCAGAGGTCATAACTCACTCCTAATTGGCTTTCCACAATAGAGTTGAAATGGCGAGCAATGTGAAAATCACTGCGCTCGTTTTATTTAGAATCGTCTGAACTTTCGCGCTGCGCAAACGATCGGCCAAGGTTCCGGCGCACCATGCAATCATCGAGAAGACCACCAATGTACAGACCATGAAGGTCAACCCCATGATCAGCATTTGAATCATCACTTGGGTTTCGCTAGAACCTTTGACTATGAATTGAGGGAAAAAAGCCAAGAAAAAAATTAACACCTTTGGATTGGTAATATTCATGAGGATGCCGCGCCGCCAATACTGAAACGGAGTGAGTTTCACAAGTTTTTTCAAGCTCTCCCCGTCACCGGCTTCCGCTTGAGCGTGCCATGCTCCCCAAGCAAGATACAAAAGGTAAGCGGCACCAGTGCATTGAATAATGAAAAGCAGTGTGGGAGATGCGGCCACCACAGCTGCGACTCCGAATGCAGCAAGCATGGTTTGAATGCAGACGCCCACGCACAATCCGAGTGTCACAAAAATACCGGCGCGAGCGCCATAAAGAGCGGACTGCAACAAAACAAACAAGTTATCCGGCCCGGGAGCCACGGCTAAAATGGCGGCTGCTATCGTAAAACTCACCCAGAGATCAAAGGGCATTTTTGATCCTTTCCAAAAAAACTAAGGGCTTGTGGAACATGCCCATCAAGCCCTTTATTTTATGCCGAAATTTTAACCGACAAACTTTCTGGCGTTGCGGAACATCCGCATCCAGGGACTGAATTCACCTAACGTGTCAGGAGCCCAACTCAATTGAACCGTGCGATGCGAGCGCTCCGGATGGGGCATCATGATCGTAAAGCGACCGTCAGGAGTTGTCACGGAAGTGATGCCGTCGGTTGATCCGTTCGGGTTAAACGGATAACGTTCAGTCGGACGTCCCGCCGGATCAAGGTAGCGGGCCGCAAGAATCGCTTCCTGGGCGTCTTCCGGTTTCAGCCACTGCACTCGTCCTTCGCCGTGCGAGTTGACGATCGGCATCGTTGAGCCGGCCATGCCGTCAAAGAAGATGGAGGGACTCTTCATGACTTCAACTTGAACAAGACGGGCTTCAAACTGCTCGCTCATGTTTCGGACAAAGGCGGGCCAATGCTCTGCTCCGGGGATGATGTCACGCAGGTGGCTCATCATTTGGCAGCCGTTGCAAATACCCAATGCAAAAGTATCGGGACGATTAAAGAACGCCGAGAACATATCAAGCATTTGGCTGTTGCAAAGAATGGTCTTCGCCCAACCGCCGCCGGCTCCCAAAACGTCACCGTACGAGAAGCCGCCGCAGGCCGCCAGACCAACAAAATCTTTAAGGTCAGCACGACCGGCGATCAAGTCCGTCATGTGAACGTCGTAGGCTTCGAAACCGGCTCTTGTAAACGCGGCTGCCATTTCAGTCTGACTGTTCACCCCCTGTTCGCGCAAGATGGCCATCTTCGGGCGAACGCCGGTTGCAATATAGGGCGCGGCGACATCTTCTTCAGTGTCAAATGTCGTGCGAACAAACAACCCGGTATCGTCTTCCATCGTGCACCGATCGTACTCTTGATCCGCGCAAGTCGGGTTATCACGACGACGCGCAATTTGCCAGGAGACTTCTGTCCAAACTTTTTGAAGTTCGCAGCGCGAGGCCTCATACACAGTATGGTCGTGAGCGTTGACAACGAGTCGATCATCGTGATTGATTTCGCCAATAAAGTGCGTGCAGTCAGCCAGACCACAAGCCTTCACTTCCGCGATAACCTCTTCAACTCGATCCACAGGCACTTGAAGCACTGCGCCCAACTCTTCATTAAACAGAGCCTTGGCCACGTCACCAGCTGAAGCGCTTTCTACCATGGAATCAAGTGTGAGCGTCACACCGGTGTGACCAGCGAACATCATCTCGGCAATCGTGGTCAGCAACCCACCATCGGAACGATCATGATAAGACAACACACAGCCGGCAAGCATCAGTTTATGCACGAGTTTCGCGAAATGCTTAAGGTCTTCAGCATTATCCAAATCCGGCGTGACGTTGCCGAATTGTTGTGTCACTTGAGCCAAAATGGATCCAGCCATGCGAGCTTTGCCTCGCCCGAGATCAATGGCAACTAAAACAGACGGCTTCACCGTATTAAGCTGGGGCGTTAACGATAAGCGGACATCGCGAACCGGCGCTGCGGCAGACACAATGAGCGACACAGGTGAAGTCACCGACTTCTTTTCACCGCCCTCATCCCAACTTGTTTTCATTGAAAGGCTGTCTTTGCCAACGGGAATGGCGACACCCAATTCCTGACACAGGCGGCTCGCCGCAGAGACGGCATCGTAAAGTTTGGCATCTTCACCGTCGCTACCGCAGGCGGCCATCCAGTTTGCGGAAAGCTTGACAAGTCCCAATTCAATATCTGCGCTAGCGATATTGGTGATGGCCTCCCCGATCGCCATACGGCTCGCGGCTGCGGAATCGGCGATAGCTAGCGGCGTTCTTTCGCCCATGCTCATCGCTTCACCGCGGTATTCGACAAAGCTTAAATTGGTCACCGCCGCGTCGGCAACAGGCACTTGCCACGGGCCGACCATCTGATCACGATGCACCAGGCCTCCTACTGTGCGGTCGCCAATGGTGATCAAGAAGTTCTTGCTTGCCACGGTCGGATGACGCAACACGTCTTTAACCGCTTTTGCCAAATCAATCTGTTTCGTGTCAAAAGCGGGAAGCGTCGATTCTTGATGTTGCACTTGGCGATGCATGCGAGGAGCCTTGCCTAAAAGAACTTCCATAGGCATGTCAACGGCCGCGCTTTCCCCTTCCTGACGTGAGACAACTAATGTGTTGTCTTCGCTAATGGTTCCGAGAACCGCGTACGGGCAACGCTCACGACGGCACATCTCATCAAAAATTTCCAAACTCTCCGGCGCAATGGCAATCGAGTAGCGCTCTTGACTTTCATTACACCAAATTTCAAGTGGGCTCATACCGCTTTCTTCAAGAGGCACTTTCGTGAGATCAAGACGGGCACCGTGGCCTGAGAGGTCCGCCAGTTCGGGCATCGCGTTTGATAAACCGCCTGCGCCGACATCGTGAATGGCCAGAATCGGGTTCTTGTCGCCAGCGGCCCAACAACGGTCAATCACTTCTTGGGCGCGGCGTTCCATTTCCGGATTGCCACGTTGAACACTGTCGAAATCCAACGCTTCGGAATTCGAACCGGTAGTCATGGAACTGGCTGCGCCACCGCCCAATCCGATTCGCATGCCCGGGCCCCCTAAACTGATTAAGAGAGTTCCAGGCGGTAAAGAAGTCTTCTTCGTTTGGTCATTGCGGATATTGCCGATGCCGCCTGCGAGCATAATCGGCTTATGGTAGCCATAACGGCGGCCTGCCACGTTGTTTTCAAATACACGGAAATAACCCAAGACATTGGGGCGGCCGAATTCATTGTTGAACGCGGCGGCACCTAAGGGACCGTCCGTCATGATCGAAAGCGCATTGGCAATGCGAGTCGGATACCCATAGGGCTTATCCGAATGAGCCTCGGCGTCAGTCACATCTTTATCGTTTTCCCAAACCTGGGGGGCGTCCGGTAATTGCAAAGAGGAAACTGTGAAACCACATAGACCGGCTTTGGGTCGCGCTCCACGACCGGTTGCCCCTTCGTCGCGAATTTCGCCACCAGAACCTGTAGAGGCACCGGGGAAGGGTGAAATGGCTGTCGGATGGTTATGCGTTTCCACTTTGAAAACGGTGTGAGTCAGTTCTTTCTCTTCGGTGAAAACTTTGCCGAATGCTTCGTTTTCAGGCGTGCGCGGATAAAGTCTTGGAACTTCAGCGCCTTCAAAAATAGCCGCGTTGTCAGAATAAGCGACGATGGTACCTTCGGGATGCGCTTTATGGGTCTCTCGAATCATCCCGAAAAGCGTTTTATCCATTTCTTTGCCGTCAATCGTCCAACGCGCATTGAAAATCTTATGACGGCAATGCTCCGAGTTCGCTTGGGCAAACATCATGAGTTCGACATCTGTCGGGTTTCGATTGGCTTTTGTGAAGGCGTCGGCCAAATAGTCGATTTCGTCTTCACTCATCGCCAACCCCATCGATAAGTTGGCATCGGCCAACGCTTGACGACCATGAGTTAAAAGGTCAACCGTCACCATGGCCTTTCCGGGCAATTCTTTGAATAAAACGCTTGCGTCAATGCCGGCGTCAACCACGCTTTCTGTCATTCGGTCATGGAGAACTCCCGCCACCTTAGCTAGCGTCACCGCATCTGGCGTTTGCCCGTCAAAGTCGACGTTGTAGAGCGTGCCGCGCTCAATGCGCAAAATGACATCCAGACCGCAATTTCGAGCGATGTCAGTTGCTTTGCTTGCCCAGGGACTGATTGTTCCCAAACGCGGAATAACCATGAAGGTTGCGTCAGCTTTCACATCACACGCTTCATCACCGTAGCTCAACAGGGTATTCAAACGAGAGGCCTCGTTGTCCGTGAGCGCGCGGCTCGCATGCACAAAATGCACATAACGAGCGGAAACGGCTTTAACCTGTGGGGCAATTGCGCGAATTGTCTTTAAAAGGCGTGCCGCACGAAACTCCGATAAAGCACTCGTCGCTTTTAACGAAAACATCGAATCAGTAGTCGACATGACGGGATTGTTCCTCAGAATGATCAAAGGGAAAAACGAAAATCGATCTTTTGATTATAAAAAGATGGGCAGCATTTTACTTGGGAATATGAGAAAAAGTTTAGGATTTTCAATGCAATGTCTTCACGTGAAAGTATTTTTCGATAGAGCTGTTAAAGCGTTTGCAATCGTTTAGAATATGCCCGTTGTTTTTGAATCGAATCTTCTGGAGCGTTACTTATGTCGACGACCCTTTTAAATTTGGAAGAATTGGCGGAGTTAGAAGAACGTCAATCGCATATTTTGCCTGAAGGCACACTCATGGATCGTGCCGGTTTTGTCTGTGCCAACTGGATTGATGATCAATGTGATGCGGCCAGTACGATTGTGATTCTTTGCGGACCGGGAAACAATGGCGGGGACGGCTACACGGCTGCTTTACACTTGAAAGGCCGTGGTCATCACGTCATCTGTGTCGCGGTGGGCGGAAAAACTCCGAAAACCACCGATGCCAAGCGCGCTTATGACAATTGGCTCGCCAAGGGGGGTGAAGTGATTGAAGACCCCTATATGGCACCGAAAGCCGATGTGGTCGTTGACGCGATGTTAGGCGTCGGAATCACCAAACCCGTATCCGGTGATTTTATTGACGCAGTGCTCTGGTTTAACGAACGCCAGGCCCTACACATGGCAATTGATATCCCCACGGGTATTGACGCAGAAAAAGGAACATGGGTTGGCGGCATTAAAGGCTGCATGGCCGACATGACGCTCAATCTCATCAGCGCCAAAGCCGGTTGCTTCATGAATGACGGCAAGGATGCCAGCGGAATGGTGACGCTTTCTGAATTGGATGTCTCCGTTCCCCTCTCTTCAATGGGCTTGATTGACACCGACGATTTCAAGCATGTTCTGGAACTTCGCAAATACAATTCTCATAAAGGTTCATATGGTCACTGTGTCGTGATTGGCGGCTCAAAAGGCAAGACTGGCGCTGCAATCCTCGCGGCACGTTCGGCTTTGAAGTTAGGAGCCGGCTCTGTGACGGTCGAATTGATGCTCGAAAACGCGCCCGCCTACGATCCGCTCCAACCGGAATTGATGATTACTAATGACGAAGTGGATTTATCCACCGCCGACGTGATTGTCATTGGTTGTGGCATGGGCTTTTCCGAAAGGGCAAAGAAGCGTTTGTCTGGTGCAATTAACACGAATGTTCCGATCATTATTGACGCAGATGCCTTAACGCTCATCTCTGAAGATCAATCATTGGAAGATCGTTTGTTAGAGCGCCGCGCCCATACAGTGATGACTCCGCACCCGGGGGAAGCGGCAAGGCTTCTGCATCGAGAAGTCAAAGAAATTCAAGCCGACCGTGTCACATCAGCACGCGAGCTTTCTTTGCAAACGGGTGCAATTGTTGTCCTTAAAGGTACGGGAACGGTTGTTTCGCTCAGAAGTTCTCGTACATGGATCAATCCTACCGGCAATGCCTGCCTGGCAACCGCCGGCTCCGGAGACGTTTTGGCTGGCATGATCGGCGCGCTTTTCGCGCAAAAGTTCGATATGGTCAGCGCAACTTTAGGCGCGGTGTGGTTGCACGGCGAATCAGTTCGCGCGCGAAACACAGGCATCGTTGCCATGGATATCGCCGATCGCGCAGCGCGCGCTTTGGAAATCTTGCGCTGGGGAGGAAACCCTGATGATCTCATCGATCCGTACGATGAAAGCGAATTTGTGCTAGATGAAGACGGTCCGGGAGAAGCTTTAGCCCGAACGATGGGTAGCGAAGAAGCTTAAAACAAAAGCCTTGAGGTGAGACATCCCTTTGAGGCTTCGATAGTTTAAGAAAAAGGCTCTGAACGAAAAATTCAGAGCCTTTCTTCAATTACCAACGTTCTTATTGAACGTCAGCATTGTTTGGTTGATAGCCGGGCGTATACTCCTCTTTTAGGATTTCGACTCCAAACTTCGCCCGCAAACCTTCAATGTAAGCAGCCGTTTCAGCATTGCTGTAAAGATGGGCGAGCTCCGCTTTGCGCATCGCCAACTCTTCGGGTTGCGCATCTGTGGTTTGTGACTTAAGCACATGAATCAGCACGTAGGTGCCGTCCTGGGACTGCATACCTGTATAAGTCGGCAGAGTTGCCGCAAGAGGACGCAACGCAGCCGTGACAACATCAAAACCTAGACCGTTCGGATTTTCTCTGGAAACCACCACTTCTTCAGAAAATTTCTTTGTGTTCTTGGCGTCACTCAACAATTCGGCTAATGCTTTTTCCCCGTCAACCTTTGCCATTTCGGCAGCTTTCTGATTGCTTAATGCCGTGACAATCTGAGACTTCACGTCAGCAAACGGTTTTGTTGAAGCCGGGTGATGTTTGGTCACGCGAGCGGCCAGAAGCGTGTTGCGGGCCACTTCAATCGCATTAGTATTGCGCTTGTCCTCCAGCACATCAAAGCTATAGAGCGAATCAACAACGTGTCCATTGATAAGATCGCTTTCATAATCGCGGGTGACTCCGTTGAGCGTGTGCTTTTCAAGTTTGAACTCTTCGACAACCGGATCAAGCGATTCGCTTTGTTCATAAACCATATTGGAGAAGTTTTCTGCATCTTCAGCAAACATCTCCATGGACTTCTGCTCAGCATAAAGCGCTTCGATTTCTGAGCGAACAGAATTCATCGGTTTCAGCGCAGCCGGATGAATGTCATCAATGCGAATGATGTGGAAACCGAACGCGGATTTGACAGGTGGCAAAATGTCGCCTTTTTTACCGGAGAAAACAGCCTGTTCGAATTCCGGGACCATCACGCCACGTCCGAAAAAGCCTAACGCGCCGCCCTTTTGAGCGCTACCCGGATCATCGGAGTGTTCTTTGGCCAATTGATTGAAAAGCTTCGGATTGGCTTTCAAATTTTCATAGAGATCATCGGCCTCTTTCTTCGCTTTAGCTTCGTCAACACCCGCAGTAGAAATTAGGATATGGCTGGCGCTACGTTCCTCGGGGCTGGTAAAACGCTGAGGATTTTGTTCATAAAATGTCTTCACATCCTCTTCGCTCGGTTTGATATTTTTGTAGTTTGAGGGCGATAAAGTCACGTATTCAATATCGACACTTTCTGGCACCGCGAAAAGGGCTTGATTGTCTCGATAGTAATTTTGCGCCTCCTCATCTGTGACTTTGACTTGCTTTTTGTACTGCTCAGGCGAAATACTGTAAGTACGCACCGTCCGTTCTTCGCTCAAAAGATTATGGATGCGTTGCGCCATGGCGTTTGATCCAACAGAGGAGGTCACAACCGAACTTGTCAGCATTTCACGCGACAAATCGCGACGTAATTCTTGAACAAACTGCTCATCAGACTTTCCGGAAGCGTTTAAGAATTGCTTGTAAGCGTCGGCTGAGAAGCTGCCATTGCGTTGAAAGGCCGGCGCCTGCTTGATGACAGAAATTGCATCAGCCTCACCGATCGTCACGTAATCGGTCATTTGTTCAAGCAACAATAACCGTTCGTTGATGAGGTTATTAAGAATCATCACACGAGCTTCTTGCGTATCCAAAATATTGGCTTTAAAAGAAGGACCCATTTGACGACGCAAATTGTCAAGATACTGACGTTTTGCCGCATCAAAATCCATCACTGTAATGGAGCTGTCACCAACCTTGGCGATTGTACTTTCTTCATCGCTCATGCGGTTGTAGCTATAAATACCCGTAACGACAAAAGACGGAATAATGAAAATCATGGCGATAAACATCATCCATCGCTTATGCGTGCGAAAAGCCTGAAGCATTTCTAGTTTTCCCTGTTAAACAAAATAAAGGATGCAACCGATGTTGCAAAATGAAGATATGATAGCAAGGAGTAGAAGAAAATGGCGCAAAGATACGTTCTTTGAAACAAAGAAGTCACTACGCCAACATTGATCAAAGGGAAAAGTCCGTTCTTTGAAACGCTGGCAATAATTGGATGCCTATTTCAAGTGCTGCTTTTCGTTAAAAACCGCCTAGCCCCCAATTTGCGTTAGCATCAAAAGACCGATTCATCACCACAAGTTCGGGTTAAAGAATAAATTTTCTTTTATCTAATGCATGGAAACGAAAAAGAAAGCGCAGCCATCAAGACCGCGCTTTCGTATTCGTTTTAACTTAATGCTTAATATTCAAAAGTGCCTTTAATGACAATTTCGCCATTTCTCATCATGACGTGATTACGAGAAACCACTGTCGTGAGTTCCAACGAATCATTAAAGAGGCAAGCGTTGGCGCATCCCCCCACTTCAACGACGCCTTGCCCCGCTAATCCCAAAGCTTGGCCGACATTGGAAGATATGAAGGTAATCGCTTTTTCAATCGGCATACCATGCTCAGTAATCAAACGCTTCACTTCAGTGAGATTTCCGGCAACACCCCCGACGCCAAGTCCAACCATTTCGCCCTTTTCATCAAAACGCGGAACGGATCCATGACCATCGGTCGATAAGGTGATATGCGTCGGATCAACGCCGGCGTCCAAAGCCGCCATCACCGCTTGGGCCGGATGATCAAAGCAGCAACTTGCCCCGGTCGTAATATCGATGTACCCACCCGCTTTAGCAAACTCCACCGCAGCGTCAAAAACATGACGAATGCGACCGCAATGCGTCGGGCGGATATGCTTGATCGGGAAACCGCGAGCGACAATTTCTTTGTACATGTCAAAACTGCCCGGAATGTTACCCGTGTGGATGTGCAAGAAACCTGTCTTGCCGGCAATCATGCCGCCCACACGAATTTCCGACAGTAATGCCAAAACCTCCTGAAGCGTCGGGAAAGATGAGCGATGATCCCCAAGAGCAATTTTCACCCCCAAGCATTCTGGTACAAGGAACATGTCTTGTGAGACAGAACCCGACATCGTTGTCGGCGGGTATTTATAGTTGGAGGTGTACATCCATGCCGAAACCCCTTCTGTTTTTAAGGCACGAACTTTAGCAAGCAAGTTTTCGATGGAGCGAGTCAAAAAATCCGTCCCGGAGACGCCGACAAGACTCGTTGTCCCACATGCCACTAATTCCGATAACATGATTTCCGGTGTGCGACTCACCGGTCCGCCTTCTCCACCGCCACCTGTCACATGGATATGCTGATCAAAAAAGCCCGGGGTCATGATTTGACCCGTGGCATCGATTACTTCCGTATTAGGTAACCAAGCGGGTAAATCCTCCCCGATGGCGACGACGTTTTCGCCGACCATCAACACATCCTTTTTGCCTAAATCAGCCGGCGCGTAAACATGGGCATTTTTAATTAATAGAGCCATTCCTGTATCCTCCTCAGAAAAATCTTTATGACGATAGGATAGCAAGAATTCACGATGACCGTTCAGAGAACCGATAAGGCAAAACGGCTAAGGAATTACACTATAGGAATTTTCAAGAAAGAATGTTGGCGGAGTGGACGGGACTCGAACCCGCGACCCTCGGCGTGACAGGCCGATATTCTAACCAACTGAACTACCACTCCGTGGCTTCTCAAAATGCTTCATGCTTATGGTGGGTGCTAAGAGGTTCGAACTCCTGACCTACGCCTTGTAAGGGCGCCGCTCTACCAGCTGAGCTAAGCACCCATAAACATCAAAGCGAAGACTGGCATTGTATACAAGCGATGCACTCTTTTCAAGAGTAAACCACAAAATTTTTTATATTTTTGTCTCGGCAACCCAAGAGCATGGGCTTTTAGCGCTAATAACCATTTGACAGAAAAGAAAAAAGGGATCCGCAGATCCCTTTTAAAATTTTTGAGAAAAACTACTAGGCTTTGGAAGCGGTCTGCTCACTCTTCTCATTCACCGGCTGACAGACCGGCGCCTGAACGTCATGAGACAATGAGTCAAAACCTTTAACCGGATTACGAACCAAGGCAATCGGCAAGATTTCATCAATCCATTTCACCGGGATGATTTCCAATCCATTCTTCACGTTGGCCGGAATCTCTTCCAGATCTTTCACGTTATCCTTAGGAATCAAAACGGTCTTGATGCCTGCACGCAAGGCTGCCAATAGTTTCTCTTTCAATCCTCCAATTTCCAGGATTTCGCCATGGAGCGTAATTTCGCCGGTCATTGCGACATCACAGCGCACCGGAATCTTCGTCAGTGCGGAGACCATCGCCGTGGCAATGGCGCCGCCAGCGCTTGGACCGTCTTTTGGCGTCGCACCTTCAGGGAAGTGCAAGTGCCAATCCGTCTTTCCAAAAATATCCGTATCAAGCCCCAAACTTTCGGCGCGTGCGCGAACCACACTGCGGGCGGCTTCAACTGATTCTTTCATCACGTCACCCAAGCTACCGGTGCGCTGCACTTGTCCTTTGCCGGGGAAGACAGCCGCTTCAATCGACAAAAGATCGCCACCAGCCTCCGTCCATGCAAGTCCATTGACCTGACCAACCTGAGGTTCCTTTTGCGCCAGCCCGATACTGTAACGACGCACGCCGAGATACTCTGCGATATTGTCAGAATCCACGCAAACCGCTTTAAGAGTTGCTTTCGTTTTGCGCCCTTTTTTCTTAGGGGCGGAACCTTCGGCAATTAAAGCGTTCTTGACACATTTACGGCAAATCTTGCTGATTTCACGCTCCAATCCACGAACACCCGCTTCACGCGTGTAATATCGGATGATATCGAGTATCGCTTGGTCGGTAATTTCCAACTCGCCTTCACGCAAGCCGTTCATTTTGATCTGCTTAGGAATCAAGTGGCGCTTGGCGATGTTGAGCTTTTCGTCCTCTGTATAGCCTGAAAGATAAATCACTTCCATGCGGTCTAAAAGCGCTTGAGGAATATTCAGCGAATTGCTTGTCGCCACAAACATCACATCCGACAAGTCATAGTCAACTTCGACATAGTGGTCTTGGAAGGTGTTGTTTTGTTCAGGATCCAAAACCTCCAGAAGCGCGCTGGCTGGGTCGCCGCGACTATCCATTCCCATCTTATCGACTTCATCAAGCAAAAAGAGCGGGTTTCTCACACCGGCTTTGACAATGCTTTGAATAATCTTGCCCGGCATGGAACCAATGTATGTGCGACGATGACCTCGGATTTCGGCCTCATCGCGAACACCCCCCAACGCCATGCGAACAAACTTACGATTGGTAGCGCGAGCGATTGACTGACCAAGACTGGTCTTGCCAACACCCGGAGCACCCACTAAGCACAAAATCGGCGCCTTGAGCTTATCAACGCGCGATTGGACGGCAAGGTACTCCAAAATACGCTCTTTGACTTTTTCAAGCCCATAATGATCGGCTTCCAAGATGTCACTTGCTTGTTTAAGATTTTTGCTGACTTTGCTCTTTTGCTTCCAAGGCAAAGACAATAGCGTATCCAAGTAACCTCGAACAACGGTCGCTTCAGCCGACATCGGCGGCATTAGCTTGAGTTTCTTCAGTTCACTTTCCGCTTTCTCATGAGCCTCTTCACTCATGCCGCTTGCCGCTATTTTTTGTTCATATTGCTCAAAATCAGCCGCCTCATCTTCCCCGTTTCCTAGCTCGCGCTGAATGGCCTTCATTTGCTCGTTCAGATAATACTCGCGCTGATTCTTGTCCATCTGCTTTTTCACACGGCTTTGGATCTTGGTTTCCATCTGCACCTGATCCAACAGCTCAGTGATGCGGGCCAACACCATTTCGCAGCGACGGAGCAAATCTTGCTCTTCCAAAATTTGCTGACGTTTTGCTGGCGGAATGTTTAGGTAAGCGCTAATTGAATCTACAGCATCTTCAAGATCTTTCTTGTTGCGAATGCTTTGTTCAATTCCTTTAGGCACAGACGGATTGCTTGCGACAAAATTGGCAACCGCGGTGTTGAGCATCTTCATCCAAGCCTCAGTCTCAAGGGGCTGATCAGGCACGATCGTCGCCAGACTTTCAACCGTGGCCGAAATATGGGGCTTCGAAAAGTCCATTGACAAAACGCGTACACGATACAGACCGGACAAAAGCAGTTTCACAGTGCCATCGTCTTGCGTCAAACGCTGAAGCACACGAGCAACGACGCCAACTTGGTACAAGTCCTTTTCCTTCGGGTCATTGACTTCTGGACTAATTTGGGTAAGTACAAGAATTTCGTTCGATTCATCCATCGCTTGCAAAGCAGCTAGCGACACGGCGCGCCCGGCAAACACGGGAGCGATGCTATTAGGGAAAATAACCATGTCCCTTAATGGGAGCACAGGTAAAACTTTTTCATTGATTGAGGGATTCGACTTCATATGTAATTATTTCTCACAATCGTACTAACTATGGGCATATATGGGGATTAACAGAAGATTTTCAAGCCCTGCCCTTAAAAACATGCAAAGCGTACAGCAATTTGAAAGCTTGTGCCGCAAATTAAAGAAATCAGAATAATGTGAGCAGAAATTAGGAAGATTTAGGCAAGAGAGAAAGGCCCCGGCAAGAGTTGACGGGGCCATCATCTTATCTAAGATAGAGCGGCTTGGTGTTTTGAGTGATCGTCTTCTCGTCTACGACCACCTCTTTTACATCCTTTAGACCGGGAACTTCGAACATGACGTCAGTCAGAACATTCTCCACAATGCTTCGCAAACCGCGAGCCCCTGTCTTTCGGGCCAAGGCTTTTTTCGCAATGGCCGTTAATGCCGCGTCAGTAACGGTGAGCTTAACGCCTTCCATCTCAAACAATGTCTGATATTGCTTGATAAGCGCATTTTTAGGTTTCACTAAAATGCTGATAAGCGCTTCCTCTGTTAATTCTTGCAAACTGGCAATGACAGGCAAACGCCCGACCAATTCGGGAATCAAACCGTATTTCACCAGGTCGGTCGGCTCGACTTGATCAAAAAGCTCAGTAAGCGTCTTTTCATTCTTGCTCTTTAGCTGCGCGCCAAAACCAATGCCAGCTCGTTCACCTCGCCGTTGAATAATTTTTTCAAGGCCATCGAACGCACCGCCACAGATGAAAAGAATATTTGTGGTATCAACCGAAACCATGGCTTTACCGGGATTTTTACGACCGCCCTGTTGCGGAAGGTTGGCAACCGTGCCTTCGACCAACTTCAAAAGCGCTTGTTGCACACCTTCACCGGACACATCACGTGTGATGGAGGGATTTTCACTCTTACGGGCAATCTTATCGATTTCATCCAGATAAATGATGCCACGCTGCGCTTTTTCAATATCACCATCTGCAGCCTGCAATAGCTTCAAAACCACGTTCTCAACGTCTTCACCGACGTAACCAGCTTCGGTCAACGTTGTTGCGTCGGCAATCGCGAAAGGAACATCCAACATCCGCGCCAGTGTTTGCGCAAATAACGTCTTGCCAGAACCGGTTGGACCGATCAACAAGATATTGCTTTTTGCTAATTCAACTTCATTGGTTTTTTCGCTGAGATGGCGAAGACGCTTGAAGTGGTTATAAACCGCCACCGATAAAATGCGTTTGGCTCGATCCTGACCGATCACGTATTCATTGAGTTTGTCGAAAATTTCCTGAGGTGTGGGCAAAGCCTTTTGCGCACTATCAGCAACCTGAGCGTCACCATCACTCTTTGTCCCGGCGTCACCTGTCATTGATTCAAGTGCCATGCGGGCACAATCCGAACAGATGCTCACGCCGTTAGCGGTGACCATATGATCCACTTCACTTTCACTGCGTCCGCAGAACGCACAACGGTTTTTCTTTTCAAACATCGATCAGAACCTTCAAGGACTAGAAAGGGAGGCCACCGCCTCCCCTATTAACAAACCGGTCTTAGCGGTTACTTCAACATCTCGCCGCGCTTGACGAAAATATCGTCAATCAGCCCATAAGCTTTCGCTTGCAACGGATTCATGTAATTATCACGATCGGTATCCCGGGCAATCGTTTCGATTGACTGACCGGTGCGCTCTGCCAATATAGCGTTAAGCGTTTGCTTCAAGTCGAGAATTTCCCGAGCCTGAATTTCAATGTCACTTGCCATACCTTGAGAGCCACCCGAAGGCTGGTGAATCATGATACGAGAATTCGGTAACGCATAGCGCTTACCCTTTTCACCGGCGGCCAAAAGGAACGCACCCATACTGGCGGCCATTCCAACACAAATTGTGCTAACAGCCGGTTTGATAAATTGCATCGTATCATAGATGCCCATCCCAGCGTAAACACTTCCGCCAGGGCTGTTAATGTAAAGAGAAATATCCTTTTCAGGATCTTCACTTTCCAGGAAAAGCAATTGGGCAATGACGAGATTGGCACTTTCCGTTGTGACCGGACCGGTCAGGAAGACCACTCGATCGCGCAACAGACGCGAGAAAATATCAAACGCTCTTTCACCGCGACCGCTTTGTTCAACAACGGTCGGAACCAAATTATTTTGTACGATCATTGCCCATTCCTATATGCCAGTCAACTTTGAGCTTAGTTGGCACCCATCAACTTGTCGAACTCGACTTTTTCTTCAGTGGTCTTACCCTTGGACAAAGCCCATTCGGTGACTTTGTTTTCGAGCACAAAAGCGCGGGCGTCGCTCATGCGATAACGATCGCTCTTGAACCATTGCTTGACTTCTTCAGGATTTTCATAGCTTGCAGCCAATTCGGCGATATGAGCATCCACTTCCTCTTCAGTCGGAGCGAGGTTTTCTTTTTGAACCAGCGCATCAATCAAAAGACCCAAGCGAATGCGACGTTCAGCGCCATCCTTGAAGAGCTCAACGGGCAACGGCTTTTCAGGCTTTTGCATGCCACGAGCGGTCATGTTCTGAACAAAAGCGTCAGCCATGGCCTTCTGTTCGTCTGCGACCAATGCCTTCGGCAAATCAAACTTAGCGGCAGCGTTCAAAGCATTCATCACACCGTCCTTGGTTTGTTGGGTGATGCGAGCCTTGACTTCGCGCTTCAAGTTGTTGGCGATTTCTTCGCGCATCTTTTCAACACCTTCAGTGATTCCGAGCTTTTCAGCAAAAGCGGCATCCACTTCAGGCAACTTGGCGTTTTCGACCTTCTTCAATTCCACCTCGAATTCAACAGTCTTGCCAGCAAGATGTTGCACGTAATCGGCCGGGAAAGTCATTTCAAAGGTCTTCTTTTCGCCCGTCTTCATGCCGTCAACAGCCTTTTCAAAGTCAGGCAACATTTGACCGGCACCGATGACAAAAGCGAAATCCTTAGCGGAACCGCCATCAAACGGTTCGCCGTTGAGCTTGCCAACGAAATCAATCGTGACGCGCTTTTCAGCGGCGGCAACACCGTCTGCTTCTTCTTCAAACGTGGCACGTTGCTTGCGCATGATTTCGATGGTCTTGTCCACTTCAGCATCAGTCACTTCGCAGGTGAAGCGCTTAAGTTCCACGTCACTTAAATCAGGCACTTCAACTTCAGGGAAAACTTCGACAGTCGCCGTGAATTGCGGATCAACGTCATCTTTGATTTCGCCCTTCGGCTCAATCGTCGGGGCGCCTGCAACCTTCAATTGCGCAGCTTGAACAGCTTCTTCATAAGCCTTGTTCAAAAGGTTATTCATTGCGTCCATATAAGCTTGAGCGCCGTACATTTGACGAACCATCGTCATCGGTACTTTGCCCTGACGGAAACCGTGAACCTTAGCGGTCTTAGCACGCTTTCTTAAAATGGTTTCGGTATCGGCCTTCAATTGGGCAGCCGAGACAGTCAAGTCCAAGGTACGTTCCAAAGAGCTCTTTGTAGGTTGTTGTTCAGTCATTTTTTCAATATTTAAAAATGCCGGTGCCAAAATCCGGAACGCCGGCGGTCAAAAGCAGAAGACAAATCAACATGAATTGCCTTCACGTAAACAGAATTCAGGTATGAACAAACATAATCTATTCATACGAAAACGCTTGATTATAGCCGTGTATTTATCTTTTTTGGTATTTCTATCTGAAATTTCAACGATATTTTGTGGTTTTCTTATTTAAATAACTTTATGACAAAATTTAAGAATTGCAAATGTTTATATTTAATATCAATATGTTATAAAAACTTTTGAAGTAAAACTTGAAATGATTCGGTAATATCGCATGTCATTTTAAAATCAGGCCATAAGAAAAATTTGAAAAGTTAAGGTAAAATCCCTGACTCTGGGGCGGGGATGGCGAAATTGGTAGACGCACCAGGTTTAGGTCCTGACGCTTTACGGCGTGTCGGTTCGAGTCCGATTCCCCGCACCATCAAACACTTCCATACAGTGCCACACAATGCCACTTCCAATTGATTTTATTGAATAATTTATAATTCTACAGTGTCATCCAAAGACAAAGGTGAAGGAAGTTAATGTCATTATGTGATGGGCGTTGACCTTTTAATCATCTTTGGTGATGTCTATCCACTGTGCTTGAGTCACTTTTTGCAACTCTTCCGGTGTAACCTTTACAGCGTTATAAGTCGCTCCACCAGCTGGGTAGATCACATCGAAAAGTTTCAAACTGATATCCAGAAAAAGTTTTACACCTGGCTTCAAACCAAAGGGAGACACACCGCCCATTGGATGCCCAACCAATTCTTGAAGTCGCTCGGCGGGACAAAAATGAGCTTTTTCTTTAAAGAAAGCCTTGTATTTGTTATTTGCGATTTTTGCCGTTCCATTCGTCACAATAACAATTGCTTCACCACTCTTGAGCAACATTGCCATCGATTTAGCAATACGAGCGGGTTCGCATTTTAACTGTTGGGCAGCTAACTCAACCGTGGCGGTAGAGCCCTCCAACTCGATGTATCGATCTTCCAACCCAACCGAATTGAGGAATTTTTTAACGCTTTCAATGCTCATAAGAATAATGGCAACCCAAAGGTTGCCATGGCTAGTTAATTATTCAGACTTATTAGATGTATTGTGTGAAGTCTCTGCTGCGCAGCAGTGATCTGCTTCATGATGGTGATGATGATGTCCTTCGCCACCGCAGCAGCACTCACCTTCTTCATGATGGTGATGGTGTCCTTCACCGCCGCAGCAGCACTCGCCCTCCTCATGATGGTGATGATGGTGGTGTCCTTCACCTCCGCAGCAGCAATCGCCCTCTTCATGATGGTGATGATGACCACAGCAACAACCACCTTCAGCATGATGTTTGCGTTTTTGAGGACGAATCGGATCAAAGGGCAATTCTTTTTCTTCAAATTGCAAACCAACAGAGGAGAGCATTTTCACTAAAGCGATATCCTTAAGAACAGCGAAACCATCCTCAACCTTTGCTACACGAATACCGCGATTAATCAACGCAACAGCGGCTTCCGCTGCCATCTCTTCTTCAGCCTTAATCACCAACACAGGTTCCGGGGCTGCCTCAACGACATAAAAATGACCGGTCTCATCAAGAAGGACGTCGCCGACTTCTAGAGCTCGCACGTTCTCAATGCAAACTTCAATCGGTTGACCATTTATCGCTATTTCGTTAGGCAAATGCGCACGTTGTGCGCTCGTCAACGCAATATGGGCTGCACGGTCCAAAATGGTCTTTGCCGGAGTTGCTTCCGGTGCTAAGATCTTTGTGATTTTCATATAAATTTCAGCGCGAAACCCCTGGATTCATTTTCAAGGGAGGAAGCGCCGCTCCTTTCAGTGAAAAATTTGTGGCAGAAACCCCTGTTTACGCCCTCACTCAACTGACTGGTGATAGTCCATCTCCAATAGAGAAGCTCCCCTAGCCAGGAACCACGGACCAACGCCCCATCACCGCATGCCAACACGTTCTCTAGCAACGCGGTCGAATATCGGTCACCACTCAATCAATTTATTTAAACCTCAGCCTCTGGGCTGGGGCGCAATGGCAATCTACCTCATTAATTATAGATGGCGTCAATCGCGTTACTTAGACGATCGACGCCGATAATTTCCAACCCTTCGATGGGTTGTTTCGGGGCATTGGCGCGAGGGATAATCGCCTTAGCGAATCCCAGCTTAGCCGCCTCTTTCAAGCGTTCCTGTCCCCGGGGCGCCGGTCGAATCTCTCCGGCCAAACCCACCTCACCGAAAACAACCAATCCATCAGGCAAAGCTTTATTCCTCATTGAGGAATAAATGGCCAATAAAACCGCCAGATCAGCCGCAGGTTCGGTAATTTTAACCCCACCCACAGCATTAACGAACACATCCTGATCAAAGCATGCCATTCCGGCATGACGGTGCAACACGGCTAAAAGCATGGCTAGACGTTGTTGATCCAGGCCAACCGATAAACGCTTAGGCGAGGGTGAATGAGTATCATCAACCAGAGCCTGAACTTCAACTAGTAACGGACGTGTGCCCTCCTGCGTCACCATGACCGCTGACCCCGGAACATTCGCTTTATGTTCAGACAAGAAAATGGCGCTTGGGTTGGAAACGCCTCTAAGACCTCGATCAGTCATAGCGAAGACCCCAAGCTCATTGACTGCGCCGAATCGATTTTTAAACGCTCGAATAAGGCGAAAATTCGAATGCGTATCGCCCTCGAAATAAAGGACGGTATCAACGATATGCTCTAAAACCCGAGGGCCGGCTAAACTACCTTCTTTAGTCACATGACCGACAAAAATTAACGTGCAGCCTTCACTTTTAGCAAGCCGGGTTAATCTTGCTGAACATTCTCTGACCTGAGTCACCGATCCAGGCGCCGAGTCCAACTGATTGGAAAAAAGCGTCTGAATGGAGTCAATCACAACGAATTGCGGCTTTTCCGATAAAAGCGTCGCCTCAATATTTTCGAGTTGGATTTCACTCATAAGCCGCATGCCCTTGGGATCAATCCCCAATCGCTTGGCACGCATGGCAATCTGACCAGGAGACTCTTCACCACTCACATATAGAGAACCCACGCCAAGCTGAACCAAACGATTCATGACCTGTAAAAGCAACGTGGACTTGCCGATGCCCGGATCACCTCCCAAAAGTGAAACGCCACCAGGCACCAACCCGCCCCCCATCACTCGGTCAAACTCAGAAAAACCGGTAACCACGCGCGGGATCTCCTGAGCCTGAACATCATTAAGATCAAGAACCTTGCTAGCGGCCACCAATCCTCGATGACGAGAATCGGAATAACGCGCGCCCGCTCCGGTTTCGACGGTGAATTCCTGCAGTGTGTTCCACTCTCCGCAGTGCGGACAGCGCCCAGCCCATTTCAGGGTGGTGCCACCACACTCTGAGCAGACCCACTCAACTTTCTTCTTTTTAGATGTCGCCATTAATTTTCGTCTTCAACAACTGGGACACGAAGCGCCAACGCGCACATCAATTCATAGCCGATTGTCCCGCAAGCGCGAGCAACAGTATTGATCGGAACATTCTTTCCCCAAAGCTCGACAACACTGCCAATATGCGCGTCTTTGATATCAGTGACATCAATTGTCAGCATATCCATGGAAACAGAGCCCGCGATCGGCGCGATTTGACCTTCGACAAACGTTGGCGTCCCATCCGGCGCGCAACGAGGGTATCCGTCGGCATAACCGCAGGCAACAACAGCAATTCTAGAGGGGCGTTTTGTAATGAACCGGGAACCATAGCCTATGGCTTCTCCTTTGTTCACTTCCTGTATTGCCAAAATTTTGGCTGAAAGTGTCATCGCGGGAATAATATCAAGCTCTTTGCTGGAGATTTTGTCATCGGGGCTCGCGCCATAAAGCGCAACGCCAGCACGCACGGCATCGCCTCCCACCTCGTGGCGCCATAGCGTCGCTGCCGAGTTGGCCATGCAAACATTTTCATCGGCTTGGGCCAAACGACCCATTCTGGCTAATTGCTTGGAAACAGAAGCGGGATTTTCAGATAAATAACTGGGCTCGGCATTAGCGAAATGGGTGACCACGCCCATGACTTGAACGCCCTTGATGCCAATAAGCTCTTCTTTGATGACTTTTTCTTCCAACGGTAAAAAACCTAGACGGTTCATGCCGGAGTTAACTTTGATGTGAACTTTGAGGCTGTGGTATGGCGCATGCGCTTTCAACATCTGAATCATTTCACGATTATGAATGATTGTCTCTATGTCGTATTTTTCCAACAGCGGCAAGTCGCTCTCATCAAAAAAACCTTCTAGCAACAAAATGCGTTTGCTCCAACCGGCTTCACGGACAGCTTGAGCGTCACACAAATCAATCATCGCCAAACCGTCGGCATCTTTAAACGCCCTCATCGCCCGAAGCAAGCCATGACCGTAGGCATTGGCTTTCACGACAGCCCACAACATGCGACCTTCAGCAGCCCGCCGCATGCGTTCCAGATTATGTTTGAGAGCGCCCATATGAATCGTGGCGCAAATGGGACGTGGCATAGATAAATCCCTTTATCGATAATTACAGTTGACAGACAGTCAATACAAAACTTCATAATGATAACCCAGTGCCGAGTCCCATGAGGGCAACAAAGGGTCAAATCGAAACTTTTTGATACAGCAATATGCCTACCATGAATTAACGGGACTGAATAATGCTGTTACAATGAAAAAATTCGTTCAGAAAGTATAGTGGTATGAAACGCGGTTTTTATTCAATCATGTGTGCTCAGTTTTTGTCGAGCCTTGCCGACAATGCTTTGCTTATCGCGGCGATTGCTTTGCTCACACAGCTTCAGGCTCCTGACTGGATGACTCCGCTTCTCAAACTGTTCTTTGTGTTGAGTTACATCTGCCTGGCGGCCTACGTCGGCCTTTTCGCCGATTCGATGCCAAAGGGTCGCGTGATGTTTCTCACGAACATGCTCAAGGTGGTCGGTTGCCTTTTGATGCTTTTTGGGTCCCACCCGTTGCTTGCCTACGCTGTGGTGGGTATCGGCGCGGCCGCATACTCACCAGCGAAGTACGGGATCCTCACAGAGCTTTTGCCACCTGTCAAGCTTGTGCTCGCCAACAGCTGGATTGAGGGCCTGACGGTTGCCTCCATCATTTTGGGTGTTGTGTTGGGCGGTGTGCTCATCAGTGAGGCCGTCAGTTACGCTATCCTTCATTGCGGATTCCCCTTTGAAGCCTTAGGCATAGCGACTCCTGCGCAAGCGGCCATTTCGATTATCGTTTTAGTTTATCTTGCAGCGGCAGCGGTCAATCTTCTTATTCCAGACACGGGTGCCCGTTATCCCAAAGCGGATTTTCGTCCGATTGAAACGCTGAAGACGTTCTATCAAAGTTGCATGACTCTCTGGCATGACCGTTTGGGACAAATTTCACTATCCGTGACCACATTATTCTGGGGGGCTGGCGCTGTGTTGCAATTTTTAGTCCTCAAATGGGCTGAAGTCGCCCTCGGCATGAATCTTTCCGAGGGAGCGATCCTTCAGGCGGTTGTGAGCATCGGAATTGCCATTGGAGCAGTCCTGGCCGCTCAATTAGTCTCTCTCAAAGACTCCCTGAAAGTGCTGCCGATGGGTATCGTCATGGGAATTCTTGTCTCCTGCTCGGCTTATTTCAATCAGAGTATGGTTCCGCCGGGCGGTATC
>DVNR01000061.1 GCA_018714205.1 Candidatus Aphodousia faecipullorum | reverse complement strand
CACCGCTTCCAAAAAATGGACCATGCCGATTAGGAATTGGCGACTGGCTTTAAACCGTTTTAGTATTGAGTTTGGTGACAGGATCACCAAATATCTCTAAATGGAATTTACACAAACGAATTTACAATCCCAACACATATTCTAATATCGCTATGTGTGGAGGAACGCATATTGGTTATCTTCGCGCTATGAAGAAAACCCCGGGGTTCTTTGATAAACGGCAAATACGTTTGGAAAAAGCGTATTACGAGCATTGTGATTTGGTGATAGCTCATTCCAAACAGATGAATCATGAGTTGGTGAATTTTTACTCTGTTCCCGAAAATAAAATTTCTGTAATTTATCCTCCTTTTTCGATTAAAAATTTCTCAGTGACCTCGGAAGAAAATAGAAATGCTTTACGGCAATATTTTCGTTTTTCAAACGACAAAGTGATTTTTCTTTTACCTTCCGCAGGAAACCACTTTGTGAAAGGATTTGATTTAATTGCGGAATATTTTTCTAAAACAACCTTGCCTATAGAGCTAGTTGTGGCAGGTCGACCCATTCCGTCATCGTATAAAAATGTTCGGTTTATTGGGTTTCAAAAAGATATGTCAAAAGTGTATCAAGCTGCTGACTTTACCATTTTGCCATCACGATATGAAGCCTTTGGTCAAGTAGGACCGGAAAGTGTTGCTTGTGGAACGCCGGTGATTTTTTCGAATGTAGTGGGAAGTTCAGAGGTTATCGATGAGAAGGCGAAGCTAATCTTCGACTGGGCAAAAGAAGGTGATGTCAATCGCGTGGTTGAACAAGCATTAAAATGGGCGAACCAAGGGGCGAGATTACAAAATCCGTTGAAACTAATCCACTGTCAGACCGATGTAGTTGATCATGTGAAATCCGTCCTAAATTCGTGGATAGAGGTCACAAACGAAAGACTTTAATGGTGGCACGAAAGATTCATGCCACCAAATCTTCAGTTATTTCGTAATCTTAAGTTGGGCGCTTAGTGATAGGTTTAAGGTAGAAAGACCCGCTTCAATTGACGGAGCTGGCATTGCGTCATTAGCGAGACCAACTGCTTTATTAGAAGCGCGCATCACGGCGTATTCGGGCCTGACAGGCAAAGTACCATGGAATTTAACATCCTCGAGTTGTACATGAGAGGCGTCAACGCCTACGGCTTCAGCTAACCATACAGCCTGTTGGGTTGCGTTATTTAGGGCGGATTTAATCAGTTGCTCATTGTATTGAGCCCGAGTCTGCTCTGAAACGTCAAAACTTAACCCATTTAACTGAAGCTTCCCACCAACAGTCTGAATGGCTTTGGAAACGACAGAAACATCATTGGTTTTTGCAATAAGGTTTTGTGAAACTCTCCATGCGACTATTTCAGGTGCTTTGTTACCTTTCTTTTCTGAGTAGACCGGATATGAGCTGACATCAACTGTTTGTAGTTCCAATGTTGGAATTTTCTTTAAACTTGCGATGGCTGAGTTTGTTATTTCTATAGTTTTTTTCGTAGCGGCTTCAAGCGTTTTTTCTTGGGTAGACGCAGTCCATGTAATACGAGCAGAGTCGTTTGGGACTTCTAAGGTAGCGGAGCCTGTTACAGAAAAACTAACTCCTTTTTCTCCCAGAGTTGTCCCGTTCATAGAATCAGCGGCATAGGCTAGACTAGAACAGCAGATGGCAAGGGCTGTAGTAGTGGCAACAAAATAGGATTTCATAACAGTGCTCCGTGAAATACACATGATCTCATTGTATTGTATGAGTTTTCTCGGAGTTGTTACGAGAGACATTGAAGTGTGACAAAAAGAACAACGATGATTCGGGTTGCGAATCAAAAGTCGAGGGTACGGAGGGTGTTATTAATCAATAACACCCATTTTATAATCAGCGAAGCATTTCTTGGAGTTTTTGAATGACTTCGTCCTCGGAAGGCCACCCTCTTTCAGAACCGATAACGACCGCATTAGGATTCCACGGACCAGTTCGATGAGGGTCTGTTACGCCGACTAGCGTTATTTGTTTGGCTCCTACCGCAGCAGCAACATGGCTGACGCCAGAGTCATTAGCAATAACAACAGATGCTTCTTTACATAGGGCTGCGTACGTCCCCAAATTGGTGGGAGGCAAGTGACGAGCGTCAGGGCAAGCAATCTTTGCTTCCTCAACCTCATCAGGTGACGGCATCACTATAGGTTCAATACCCATGTCTTTGAGAGGCTTGACAACAGAATTGATATGAACCCAATGCTTGATTTTGCCATGATGCACGCCACGAGCGATCGGAGCAATCAAGGCGAATTTTTCTGGAATATTAAATTTTTCCTTTAAATTTTTAGCTCCAGCAGTGTGTCTGGCAATTAATTGGAGTCCCAATTCCTTAGGCGGTTCAGTCCAGGCAGGAGTGGCCCCCCAAGCCTTGACAGCGCCTTTTGCAACGGCAAAAAAACGTTCAACCTCATGAACATTTTTCGCTGGCTCGGGAATTTTTTGATCCAATAAGAGAAAGCGACCATCAGTGGCGAAACCAGCTGAACGAATGCCCGCCAACTTAAATTGCAGCGCAGATCCGAAAGAGTTAGGAAACAAAATTCCCAATGGTTTATGTTGTTGCTCAGAGAGGTAATGCAAGCGCGACAAGTCCTCGGTAACATGACCCTCTATGGGATCGAAACGCCACCCCATTCCAAGCATCAAGTCCTCGGCGAATCGCTTGCCGACAAGGTACGGAGTGAAGCCACTAGCATCAAGTAGCCGTAAAGCAGGTAAAGTCATGCAACAGTCACCCACATGATTGGGGAGGCGACAAATGACGATCGGCTTCATAGTAGAATTCCTTATCTTTGGGGACTAAATCAACGAAAACACCATTTTACCCGAGAAGAGCATCCCTGTTTGATTTTGCCTAGTTATTATCCCTTTGGGATAATAACTAAACGGTATTGTGCTGTTGGTTTTTACAATGAACTTTTTAAAAACGCATTATTCGGATCGCTGCATGCAGATAGCCGGTTGGTCATTTGTGATAGCAATTTTTTCAGCAGCGTTCTCTACCGCATTGATTAATATCTTTTCGATTGCCGGATTTGTCTTCTGGCTTCTAAGTGGGCACGCAGTCGCCCAAATGAAACGAATAGTTCGAAATCCAATCTGCCTTACCTTATTGAGCTTCATTCTTCTTCTCGTCGTTTCCATTAGTTGGTCAACGCCTTCAATCTCATCGGCACTGGATGGTATTAAAACATACAGAAAATTATTTTTTTTCTTTTCGGTATTTGCCTTGTGTTGGTTTTTGCCGCAGTGGAAAGAAAGGCTGCTGAATGCATTGTTTTGCTCGGTTGTTTTAATGGGGTTCGCAAGCATTTGTGTGGCTATGGGGGTTCCTGGTTTCCCAGAACCGGATCCTTGGCAAGGTGCTATTTTTTTGAAGAACCATATTACGCAAGGTTTTCTAATGGGGTTGCTGGTGTTGCTTGGAGTTAGGCAGATTCTTTTTGGAACAAATAAGTTGTGGAAGATTTTTGGTGGTTTCGCAGTTGTGTTGGCGATTTATGTGACTTTTTATCTAACTAATGGGCGGACAGGTTTTTTGTCAGTTGGACTTGCGTTAGGTTCGTTAGTGCTTTTTTTGCCTCGAACACTAAAGCAAAAAGTTGTCATTTTGGGTGTTGTAACTTTGTTGATGGCGGCCATTTTGGCGACATCTGATCGATTCCAGAATCGGTTCAGCCAAGCCACGGCTGAGATAGAGCAATACTCGACACAGGTCGATACAAAGCAAAAAACATCAATGGGTTTGAGAATGCTTTTTTGGGAAAGAGGGTTCAACATCATTGAGAGCGCTCCTTTTTTGGGGTATGGAGTTGGTTCTTGGTCATATCAATTTGATCAAGACCAATTAAAGGACGGTATTGACAAGGCTAATGCAAAGTATCAAGTCTGTGGTAACCCGCACAATGACTACATTATGATGGCCGCACAAGTTGGTGTCTTTGGTTTGATGTTGTGGCTTTTGTTTTTAGGAATGATGTACCGCTTCGCCAAGATCATGGATTTCAAAGATTCTTTTTTAATACACGGAATGCTAGTTATTTATTGTTGTGGGTGTTTATTTAACTCTTTTACGTACGATGTAACAGAAGGAACGGTTTTTCTTATTCTTTCGGCTAGTTTGCTAGGTACGGCCTTTCGTCACATTGATTTTTTCTCTGAAAGTTGAGGTTCGAGATGTTAAGTGTCTTAATTTGCGCCAGAAATGAACTTCATAACATCAAAGACTGTGTTAATAGCGTTATTGCGCTTGCTGATGAGATTCTTGTTGTTGACGATTTCTCTGAAGATGGCACAGACAAAGAAGCCATGTCCTTAGGGTGCCGTGTTGTTCAACATAAAATGAATGGTGACTGGTCATCACAGCGTAATTTCGGTTTAGAGAATTGCCGAGGTGATTGGATATTAGTGCTAGATGCTGATGAACGAGTGTCAACAGAGTTGGCGGAGTCCATTCAGAAAGTATTAAATAGCAATGAAGGCAATACAAGCTATTGGATACGTCGTGAGAATCGATTCCATTACAACAAGGCAACTCATGGTGTGCTTCGCTCAGATAAGGTTTTACGGCTCTTCCCTAAACAAGGAGCCTATTATTCGGGATTGGTGCATGAGAAATTGCATACATCAACAACTAAAAGTTTTTTGAGTGGGGTTTTATACCACTACACCTATGACAATTGGGATGCGTATTTTGGGAAATTCAACAAATACACTCAACTGATGGCGAAACAGCAATATGAATCGGGTAAAAGGGCTAATTTTTGGAGAGATATCGTTTTAAGACCATGGGTGGCTTTTTTTAAGATGTACGTTTTAAAAAGAGGATTTTTAGATGGTAAATTGGGATTTATCTTATCTGTCAATCACTTTTTTTATACCATGACAAAGTATGTAAGACTGTACTATTTAGAAAGACACGATGGAAAGTTATGATGCTAATTTCGGTGATTATTTCGACATACAACAAACCTCAATTCTTAAATAAAGTCATAGAGGGGCTACAGTTTCAAAGTGATCAAAATTTTGAAATAGTTATCGCTGATGATGGAAGTGATTCAAGTACTCGTGATCTTATAAAGTTGTGGCAAGAGCGTTCTATTGTGCCAGTAACCCACGCTTGGCAAGAGGATTTAGGGTTTAGAGTGAGTGAAAGTCGCAATAACGCCGTTCGACACTCAAAGGGAGATTACTTTGTATTTATTGATGGGGATTGCATTCCAAGACATCATTTTATTGCTCATCACCACCAATTGGCAGAAAAAAACTATGTGGTGGCAGGAAATCGATGTCTATTAAGTGCGAGATTGACAAAAAGCATTGTTGAAAATAATTTGCCCATCAATTTTTCCCTTTTTAATTTGCTGCGGCTGAGATTAAGTGGTGATCTTAATCGGTTGGATGCGCTTTTAACTCTGCCTCCGACAGCCAAATTCCGTTACTGTCACCCCAAAAAATGGCAAAGGCTCAGAGGATGCAATATCGGTATTTCGAGGGGTGATTTTGAAAAAGTCAATGGTTTTGACTCTTCTTTTGTCGGTTGGGGTTTTGAAGATTCTGACTTGGCTGCCCGTTTAATTAATGCAGGTGTCAAGATAAAAAATGGAACATTTTCAACTGCTTTGTTGCATCTTTACCATCAAGAGAGTGATGAAAGGCGAGAAGGACATAATTGGGAAAGGTTTCAGCATGTTTTAAGAAGTGGGGAAACGTACCCGCTCAAGGGACTTTACCCTTTGGAATAATTGTCTAAATGTAACCTTTGACAAGTCTTTGACGTGATCAATGCCATAATTGGCAATTAAGGTGCATGGGTTGCTTGTTTCTGTCTGAAATAGCGTAAAATCCACCACTTATCAATCGTTTTACGGAGATCTGGAGAAGTGAATCCTAATTATCCTCACCCTATTTTTGCCCGTGAGGGATGGCCTTATATCGGTGGCACCTTCCTTTTGGCGGTGTTATGGACTTCTTTTGCTGATTTTGGTTTCATCGCTGCAATCCTTTGGGTGCTGTTTTTATTAGTTCTTCAATTTTTCCGCGATCCTCCGCGTGTTGTGCCGACAGCGCCCGATGCAGTGCTTTGCCCTGTTGATGGTCAGGTGGTGAAGGTAGAGCAAACGAAAAATCCGTTTACTCAAGAAGATGCGTTACTAATTAGCGTCTTCATGAGTATTTTTAATGTGCATTGCCAACGTTCACCCGTTGACGGAATTATTGAGGATGTTCAGTACTATCCGGGGAAGTTTCTCAGTGCTGATTTGGACAAAGCTAGCACGGAAAATGAGCGCAATGCCGTTGTTGCCCAACTGAAGGACGGCACGCGCATCACCTTTGTGCAAGTAGCCGGTCTCGTGGCTCGTCGCATTCTTTGCTATGTGCAAAAAGGCGATGAATTGAAGAAAGGGCAGCGCTATGGTTTTATCCGTTTCGGTAGCCGCGTTGATGTTTACCTTCCAACAGACGCCACGCCTTGTGTCACTATTGGCGACAAGGTGTTGGGTACCGAAACCATTTTGGCCAAGTTGGCCCCTAAAGCTTAAAACACAGAAAAGGTATTTTTATGCGAAAGATTCGTCGTTCACCTCGTGCGAACATTCGAGATCGAATTCAGGAAGCTCGTTCTAGAAGTATTTACCTCTTGCCTAACTCCTTTACGATGGCCAGCCTTTTCTCTGGTTTTTGGGGTGTTGCTCAGGCAATGTCAGGGCACTTCGGTGTTGCCGCCGCTGCCATTTTCCTTTCAATGCTCTTGGATGGCATGGACGGTCGTGTTGCCCGTTTAGTGCACGCTCAAAGTTCTTTCGGTGAACAATTTGACTCGATTGCTGATATGACGGCTTTCGGTGTTTGCCCGGCGTTGATTGCTTATGAGTTCGCTCTCAAGGATTTAGGAACTTTTGGCTGGGCGGCTGCTTTCATTTATTGCGCAGGCGCTGCCGTTCGTTTGGCTCGTTTTAACACCAATATTGGTGTGATTGATAAAGGCTTTTTCCAGGGGCTTGCAAGTCCGGCGGGTGCAGCATTGGTGATGGGTTTCGTTTGGCTGGCTCAGGCAGGTCAATTGACAGACTACTTAATGCAAAATGTATCGTGGTGTCTCGCGATTATTTCCATTTACGCCGGTGTCACCATGGTGTCTAATGCACCGTTCTTTAGCGGTAAAAACATGGGATTTGTTCGAACCATTCCGTTCTGGGTGGTTTTGTTAGGCGCCGTGTTAATCATTTGCATCTCTAGTGCTCCGATTTTGTCAGCTTTTGTGCTCTTTTGTTGTTATGCGGTTAGTGGTTACATCTACCAATTTTACCTATGGTGCACGGGACGTCCTAACCCTGTGAAGCCTCAAAGAGTTCAAGCTCAGTAATTAATCGTCAACTTGAATGGGATAGTGTTCAACACACTATCCCTTTTTTAAGGATTGAAACAATGTCTTTTTTGTTCGCCCCACAACCTCAAGCTGTTTTACCGATTGATGGATTAGTGAACACATATTTTCCTATTCACCGGGTTTATGGAATCGCTCGCAATTACTCGAACGAAAAGGTGGTATCAAAAGAAAAGGGGAGCCCCATCCTTTTTCAGAAACCGGCGGACGCGGTGATTTATGCGCCTGAAGGAGAAACACTTCAATTGGCGTTTCCGATGTCAACTGAAAACCTTCAACATGAAATTGAATTAGTCGTCGCGATCGGTAAAGCAGGTAAAAACATCCCTGTTGAGGAAGCGATGCAATATGTTTGGGGCTATGCGGTTGGTCTTGATTTAAATCGTCGTGATTTATTCATTAACGGACATCCATGGGATGCGGTGAAGGGCTTTGATGAGTCAGCGCCGATGTCCGCATTAAAACCCATATCTAGAGTGCCTGATAATGAACCGATGGCTTTATGGCTTTATGTTAACAATGAAAAACGGCAAGAAGGCAGCACTGGTCAAATGATTTTTACAGTGCCGGAAATCATTAGTGTTTTATCATCGTTATATGAATTAAAACCCGGCGATCTCATTATGACTGGGACACCTGCTGGCATCGGCAAGATTGACAGAGGAGATATTCTTGAAGGGGGTGTTCAAGGCGTCGGAGTCATTAAGGTGAAATTTGGAGAGTAGACCATGGTCATTGATGCGAAAGAAGGGAAGCGTTTAATGGATGAGTTAGGGCAAAAGCTCTTAATTCTGGATGTCCGGCACGCTTTTGAATTTAATAACGGTCATATTCCAAACGCTGTTTTGATTGACAATGATGAAATCTCATCAACAGAGAAACATCCGGCTTTGCCGGAGGATTTGGAGCGACCGATCCTTATTTATTGCCGCTCTGGGGTTCGGAGTAATTATGCAATGAGGAAACTTCAGGCGTTGGGCTATAAAACCGTCTATGACATGGGTGGAATTTTGAGTTGGCCCTACGAGATCGTTCGCTAAAAAGTCTCTTTCCAAACAAAAACGGGATCTGAATAGTCAGATCCCGTTTTGTTTGAGTATTCGCTCGTGAATTAGGCCATTGCCTTGAGGGCGGCAGCCAAGCGGCTCTTATGACGAGCAGCGGCGTTCTTGTGCAAAACCTTCTTGCAAGCCATTGAGTCGATCACTTTCTGAGCTTTTTGGAAAGCGTCAGAAGCGGCGGCCTTGTCACCGGCCACGATCAACTTACGCACAGCCTTGATGGCGGTACGATATTGAGAGCGTTGAGCAGAAAGGTGCTGATTGCGCGCAACAGCTTGACGAGCGCGCTTACGAGCTTGTTTGGTATTAGCCATTGTTTTTTCCTTGCCTTATGTTAAAAAGTGACGGCTGTTCAATTACAGCCGCTTTCAAAGGCATTAAGCATTGAAAATTTACGCTTCAGCACAAAAGGGAAGCGGCTGGTGAATTTCTCATTCCTAGGGGCTTCCATCGCACTCTTACGGGCATAAAAAAACGTCCACGAAGAATGACCCCTTGGAAAAGCTCCTTATGATACCAAAATCTTTGAAAGCTCTCAACCTTTCGATTACTATTTCGGGATATTTAGTCAATCAAGAGCTTTAGTTATTATGAGTTTATTGAAGTCGGCTGCGACGATTTCTTCGTTGACCTTGCTGTCTCGAATTACCGGAGTAATTCGAGACATGTTGATTGCGCGGTATTTCGGTTCCAGCGCAGCGACGGACGCTTTTTATGTTGCATTTCGTTTGCCAAACATGTTGCGCCGTCTTTTTGCTGAAGGAGCTTTCCAACAGGCGTTTGTACCGATGCTTTCAGATGTTAAAGCGAATCAAAATGCCGAGGATGTCCGCACATTTATTGATCGTGTGTTTTCTGTTTTGGCCTGTGCATTGTTGATAACTAGTGTTGTTGGTGTCCTTGCGGCTCCGGCATTGGTTTGGTTGATAGCCGGCGGTTTAGCGGAAAACGCGGCTAGCTTTGATTTGGCTACTGAGCTGACTCGTTGGATGTTTCCTTACATCTTTTTTATGAGTCTTGTGGCAATGAGCGCAGGAGTCTTAAATACTTGGAAGCATTTCGCAATTCCGGCATTTACACCGGTTCTTTTAAATTTATCGTTCATCACTTTTATTCTTTTTCTAACACCTTACTTGGAACGGCCAATTTTCGCTTTAGCGGTAGCAGTGATTGTAGGCGGTGTCTTGCAACTGGGTATTCAAATTCCCAGTTTGATGAAGTTGGGGGTGTTGCCTCGACCGGTAAATCCTCTTAAAGCGTTAAAAGATTTTGCCGTTCGTAAAGTGCTCAAACTCATGGTGCCTGCGCTTTTTGGAGTGGGTGTCGCTCAGTTATCCCTTTTGATAAATACGAATATCGCCTCACGTTTAGGAACCGGTTCTGTGACTTGGTTGTCGTTTGCGGACCGATTAATGGAGTTCCCAACGGCGCTATTAGGCGTTGCATTGGCCTCTGTGCTGCTACCGGGGCTTTCGTCGGCTTTTGCGAAAAATGATCTTGTGCGATACAACGCATTGCTTGACAACGGTTTGCGGCTAGTGATTTTATTTGCAGTTCCAGCGGCTGTAGGCATGGGACTCATGGCTGACGCCCTGGTAGCCTTTTTGTATCAAGGTAAAAATTTTCAGGCCTATGATGTCGCTCAGACAAGTATTGCGGTTGTTGGCTACTCTTTCGGATTAATTGGACTCATTGCAATCAAAATTTTGGCCCCCGCCTTTTATGCAAGGAAAGATATTCGAACGCCAGTCAAGGTGGCTGCGGTGAGTTTAGTCTGTGTACAGGTTAGTAACCTTGTTTTTGTCCCATTTTTCGCTCATGCCGGATTGGCGCTATCCATTGGTGTCGGAAGTTGCATCAATGCGTTGCTACTTTTTTGCATTCTTCGCCGACGTCAAATTTATCGTCCTTTAAAGGGATGGCTGAGGTGGTTGACTGCTGTTCTTGTCGCCTCAGTAGTGATGGGCGCATTACTAATTTTTATTCAACAAGGGATCGATTGGGCACAAATGCAAGCTCAGTGGATTCAACGAGCAATATTGGTTTTATTGTCTATTGCAGTGGCAATAGTGGTGTATTTTGCGATCCTCTTCCTTTTTGGGTTCCGTTTGAAAGATCTAAAAGCATAGTTCTCAGGGGTACAGAATAAATGATCAGTCATTCCAAACTAGTTTCGATAATTATTCCGGTCTATAACGTTGACCAGTATTTATCCAAATGCCTCGATAGCGTGATTCATCAGACCTATCACAACTTAGAAATTGTTTGCGTCAATGACGCAAGCTCAGACAATTCATTAGAAATATTAAAAAAATACGCCTATGAGGATGACAGGATCAAGATTCTAAACAATGCTCACAACAAAGGGCTTGCGTCATCACGTTATCGCATGAAAGGCAGTTAGAGGCGACTTCGTTTTGTGAAATAAGGTCGTAGTTTCGGAATTTTGATTCTCACTTTTTTAAAATACTTGACAGAAATGAGGATCAAAATGCACAAACGCTTTTCTGAAG
>DVNR01000060.1 GCA_018714205.1 Candidatus Aphodousia faecipullorum | reverse complement strand
ACCGCAATCATCGAACAATACATCAAAGATCAACGACCGAACTAACGTTCGCTCGGCCGCTATCCATCCCCGCGCTTACGCACGGGAAATTCCGCGGCATATGTTAAAACTTCCTTCAAGTCTCAAACACTTGAAGGAAGTCTTTTCTGAAAAATGAGAACAGCAAACAAAGGCTCCACTTTCGCGATCACCGCCCCTTCCAAACTCATACGCCCGCAATGAAGATGAGCTGAACCCGCTTGAGGCAATTTGGGTAACCAGGTTGACCACGCCGGTGGGATTGCTAATTCTTAGCGGAAAACCATCACAGGAACTTTCGAGTGAGTCAGCACTTTTTGTGTTTCACTTCCCAAGAGAACCGCGGCGATGCCCTTGCGGCCGTGACTGGCCATGAAAATCAAATCGCAACCGATTTCTTCACAAACTTCCATAATGGCTTCAGAGGGCGAGAATGATTTCTTTGAACAAATCTTGCACTCAACCCCAACCTTGTCAAAATAGGCACGTGCTTTCTCAAGCGTCTCACGAGCTTGATCTTTAACACGTTGATCGTACTGTTCAATACTTTCAGGGCGATATTCACTCAAATTCGTGTACGAATACGGTTCAATCACCGTCAGCACGTAGACCTCAGCCCCCATGGACTTGGCAAAGTTCGCTGCGCCAGCAACAGCTTGATAAGACAACTCGCTACCGTCAATCGGAACAAGAATTTTTTTATACATACACACTCCAACAAAAGGCATGTTCTTTTCTTCTTATTTTCAGTGTAGGCTTTTTTTCACTTACTGGATTTGTGTTGTGTCAGGTTTTTATGACTTTTCCTCAGTTGACAGCAAACTCAAAATCGCATTTTTTGCCAACACCATCCCAAAAGAGGCCGTCACCGGCATAAATACTCCGAAGCCTTCGGCTCCGTCTTGGCTCGGCAAGACCGCCTCTGAACTATACACTGCCATCACACCAAAAGGCTCGGGCTTTTTGCCTATGCCTTTAGGAAATCCGTACTCTTTTCTCAATCGACTGCGCAACGCTCCCAAAAGGGGGTCTCCATGCGCCTGCGCCAGATCTGCGCAAGCAATCCGGGAAGGGTCCATCTTTCCACCCGCGCCCCCACTAGTGAAAACCGGGATGTTTTTCTGTCTCAAATAGTCGATTAAAGCCGCCTTGGCCGACAAACTATCAATGCAATCAAGCACCAAATCCGTTGAATCCAAAAGCTGATCAAAGTTAGATTCGCAGACAAACTCTCCGATCGCCCGCACATTGAGCGCCGGATTAATCCGCAGGAAACGCTCGCGGAGCACATCAACCTTTTTGAGACCGAAGCATCCATCCATGGCTGGCAACTGCCTGTTGCAATTACTTTCTGCCACACGGTCACCATCAATAATCGTGATGGATCCGACCGCTGTGCGCACCAATGCCTCAGCTGCCCAACTGCCTACACCACCCACGCCAACCACTGTCACGTGAGACTTTTGTAGCTTTTCAAATCCCTTTTGACCAAACAACCGGCTGATGCCACCGAAACGACGATAGTCACTTGTATTCATGAAAAAGAAAAAAAATGAATTTAGTCAGGAAAAAACGCTCATTAAGACTAGCATTGCGCACGAAATGGCGTTAAAGTGATTGTAAGGGGAATCGAAAGATTTTTTCGATTAGTTGCTCAAAAAGACACGGTTCTTTTGAGTTTGTTCCCTTTGGTTCGTGAAGAACTCTCTCGTAAAGAGGAAGGTTTTCGCAAGCGTTCGATGTCTCTTAACGCTTCAGAAAAATTCCGCGGGGCGCGAAGCTGTCGAACACAGTTGTATTTACTAAATAAAGGATGAAGTATGAAGATCCTGATTCCCGTTGACGGTAGTGTTTATAGTGACAACGCGGTTGCTTTCGTGGCAAGCCGTACAACTTTGATCGGCACAGAACCCGAAATCGTGTTGCTTAATGTTCAAGCCCCTCTGCCAGCACGCGCCAGCCGTTTGGTCAGCCGTGAAGCACTTGATGACTACTACAAAGACGAAAGCGAAAAGGCGTTTAAACCCGCCCGCAAGATTTTGAAAAATGCTCACATGACGGCGCATGAAGTCGCCAAAGTCGGCAATCCCGCTGAAGTGATTGCCAATGTTGGCGAAGAAATGAAGGCCGACCTCTTGATCATGGGCTCTCATGGTCGTTCCGCTCTGAAGGGCCTGCTTTTCGGTTCCGTCACGAACGCCGTTTTGGCATTGACGAAGATCCCGCTTTTGATGTTGCGCGACAAGGGAGCCCCGGAAAAGGATGCATTGAGTGTCGGCATCGCCGTTGACGGCTCGAAGTACGGCACAACCGCCGTGAAATACGCCTTAAAGCACATCCCGCTTTTCGGCGGCACGCAAGCTAAATTCCATGTGATCAACACCGTTAGCGACTACGCTGGCGCCGTCATGCCCGACATGACCGGCATGGCTTTGCCCGCGCTTTCTGAAGACGAAGTGGTTGAATTGCAAAAGAGTGAATTTGCAGAAGCCATTGATCCGGTGTTGCCGTTGTTTGAAAAAGCCGGCGTGAAACCGAAAGAAGTTTGCCTGGTCGGCAATCCGGGTGATGAAATCGCCGCCTACTGCAAGAAGCGTCATCTTGACGTGCTCGTGATGGGTTCTCATGGCTACGGACGCTTTAAGGCTGCAGTGATGGGTTCGACCGCCACTCGTATTGCTTCCATCGCGGATGTTCCGCTTTTGATCATCCGTTAATTATTTGCTCAGCTGTTCAAGCCCCGAGGGTATGCCCTTCGGGGCTTTTTCGTTTTATTAATCGTTTCGTCGTTTTCCCTAACGAAAAGTCGAGTCGAATCGCTTTAGGCATATACTGAAAAAAGGGTTTGATTTTTAGCGTTTAGGATTTTTCGTATGTCATCGATGGTTGTGCGTATCATTTTATTAACTGTCCTGGTGCAAATCGGTTGTGTTTCCAACCGAGTCACTTGTTCTTTGGATGGTTTGTATGAGCACGCCACGGCGCTAGAAGTTGGTTTCATGATGGCGCTTTTTGCCTTTGTGCCCGCTCTTTTCGCTATCCGCGTGGGTCAATGGGTTGACAAGGTCGGCCCGAAAAAGCCTGTGTTGATCGGCATCGCCATTATGATCGTCGCGGTCCTTTTCCCAATTTGTTTTAATGTCAAAACATTCGGGTTATGGCCGCTTTTTGCCGCCTGCATGACAAATGGTCTCGGCTTTTTATTCGTGCAGCTGACAAACCAACAAACGGTAGGTCACCTTTCCACAACAAAAACCCGCACAAACAATTTCGCTTTTCTTGCCATGGGGTATTCGGCTGCCAATCTTTCTGCGCCGATTGCCAGCGGCTACCTGATTGACCACATCGGGTTTCAAAGCGCTTACTACCTTTCTCTTAGTGCTGTCGCACTCGGTATGATCAGTTTCATGCTCTTTATCTGGCCGAAACTTCCTGACCGTCTCAACCAAAATAAACGTCCGAAAAAACAAAGCAGCTTTGACCTTTTTCGAATCCCGCACGTTAGAAACGTTTTGATCGCCAGCTCCTTCATGTCAATGGCATGGGATTTGCAGAGCTTTATGATTCCTGTTTACGGCACAGAAATCGGTCTTTCCGCAAGTCAAGTTGGTTGGATTCTCGGCGTATTTGCCTCTGCGACGTTTATTGTCCGACTTTTTATGCCGCTCATTGCCCGCCATTTATCGGAATGGCAAACCATTACAGCGGCCTTCGGATTCGGCACTTTGTCTTACGTGCTATTTCCAATTTTCGAAAATTTCTACACGCTATGCGCTGTCGCCTTTTTGTTAGGATTGGCGCTGGGCTCATCACAACCCAACGTCATGAGCCTGATCCATACGGAATCACCTCCCGGTCGAACCGGCGAAGCACTAGGACTACGCACGATGCTCATCAATCTTTGCCACACGACATTACCGCTTATTTTCGGTGCTGCCGGCAATTTAGTTGGTGCCGGGGCGGTGTTTTACGTTGTTGCAGGACTTATGGGTGGTGTCACAGTCTTTACATCCCGCTGTGAAAAACAGTCCGTCAGCCGAAACATGGAACGCGTTGTAAATGAGCGAGCCACGGAAAATAGTTCTCAGCAAAACAAGAA
>DVNR01000059.1 GCA_018714205.1 Candidatus Aphodousia faecipullorum | reverse complement strand
AATAACGACATCGACGACCCTCACGGCTACGACACTCTTTACGCCGGGCGCCGTTATAGAAACAACGCCTCGGCACTTTCGAGCACTTCTTAAAGCATTTCAATCACTTGATCAATTGTTTCTTCAGTTGTCGCCCAACTGGTGCAAAGGCGAATGGCTGTGCGAGAGTCATCCACTGCGCACCAATGAGAAACTTGAACAGACTTCTCAAGCTCCTTGAGCTTTTCATTATCGACAATGACAAATTGCTGATTCGAGGGGCTTTCCGAATAAAATTGATAGCCCTTCGCTTTAAGCGCTTCTTTAAGTTTCATGGCCATCGCCACAGCATGTCGACTGATTTGCATATACAGGTCGTCAGTGAAGAGCACATCAAACTGAATGCCAATGACGCGCCCCTTCGCAAGAACAGCGCCGCTTTGCTTTTGAATAGTGAAGAAGTGTTTTGTGTAAGCGGTATTTGTAAAAACCACTGCCTCACCCAACAATGCGCCCACTTTTGTGCCGCCGATATAAAAGACGTCGGCTAAACGGGCGATATCTGCCAGTGTCACATCACACCCTTCGCTTGCCAAGCCATAGCCCAAACGTGCACCATCAATAAAAAGCGGCATGTCGTGACGATGAGCGACTTCGGAAATGGCTGTCAGTTCAGCCAAACTGTAAACTGAACCGGTCTCCGTGGACTGCGAAATGTAGACCATGGCCGGAATCACACCATGCTCAAAAGAGGCATCCGCAAAGGTGAGCTTGATAAAGCGCTCCAAGTCCTCCGCGCTCATCTTTCCATCATGAGCCGGGAGCGTCAAAACCTTGTGACCGCCAAATTCAATGGCGCCTGCTTCGTGCCCATTGATGTGACCGCTGGTGACCGCGATCACCCCTTCACACGGACGCAAAATGGAACGAATGACCGTGGAGTTGGTTTGCGTTCCACCAACTAAGAAGAACACTTCAGCATTGGGCGCCTGACAAGCTTGTCGAATTTTTGCCTTGGCACTTTCACAATAGGGATCGAACCCGTAGCCCACCGTGCTTTCAAGGTTGGTGGCGATCAATTTTTCCAATATTTTTGGGTGGCAACCTTCTTGGTAATCACAAGCTAAACGAATCATGACGGATCCTTCCGAGAATGTAATGGAAAGTTTTAATTGTATTCCAAGCCATTCTGTATCGGTGTCACGAATTTGTCATAAAGGTGTCATAGTGAGGTCATGCTCAGTTCTTACACTCTCGCACAAACATAAGGTAATGAAAGAACAGTTTCTTCAAGGAGTCCTCAGGATGGCCGAACAGGTATCCAAGCCGAAAATTGAGGTGAAAAACTTCAATTTCTATTACGGCAACTTTCACGCGCTGAAAAATATCAATTTGTCGATTGCCGAAAACAAGGTAACAGCCTTCATCGGGCCGTCCGGTTGCGGCAAGTCGACGCTTTTACGAACCTTCAACCGCATGTATGACCTCTATAGCGAACAACGCGCAGAAGGTGAAATGTGGTTAGATGGGGAAAATATCGTCACAAAGGTTGACGGCATTGACCGACTTCGCGCCAAGGTGGGCATGGTGTTTCAACGGCCGACGCCGTTCCCGATGTCCATCTATGAAAACGTCGCCTACGGTGTTCGTCTGTTCGAAAATTTGCCGAAATCCGAACTGGACGACCGTGTGGAATGGGCGCTTAGAAAAGCCGCGCTCTGGGGAGATGTCAAAGACAAATTGCAAGCTTCCGGTTTCGCTCTCTCCGGCGGTCAGCAACAACGTCTTTGCATCGCCCGCGGTATCGCTGTAAAGCCTGAAGTGTTGCTTCTTGATGAGCCTTGTTCGGCATTGGACCCGATTTCCACCGCCAAGATTGAAGATTTGATCAATGAACTCAAGAACGACTACACGGTTGTCATTGTTACACACAGCATGCAGCAAGCGGCCCGTATCTCAGACTTTACGGCGTTCATGTATTTGGGTGAATTGATTGAGTTCGGCGACACGCAAAAAATGTTCACCAAACCCGATAAGAAAGCCACCGAAGATTATATTACCGGTCGCTTCGGTTAATCCGCCAGGAGCTCTCAGAAATGATCATGTCTTTGCAATCTCACTTGGTCCGCCAGTATGACCAAGACATTAACGAACTCAAGCACCTGCTTTTCAGTATGGGTGACTTGGTATTGCAACAAATTGCTGACGCGAGCCAATCGGTTCGAAACGGTGATATCGACCTCGCCCAAACAGTTTGTGATCGTGATGCAGCCATCAACGCCTTGGAAGTGTCCACGGACCGTTGCGCCACGCTATTGATTGCCAAACACCAACCGGCCGCGAGCGATCTTCGCCTAGTCTTCGGTATCGCCAAAATGGCAACCGATTTTGAACGCATGGGCGACCAGGCGAGAAATATTGCCAAAACAGCCCAAACCGAAATGCCCGAGGACTTGATACATGCGATTGCCAGCACCAACATTGTGGAAACGACAACCAAGGTGGTCAATCTCGCCCTTTTGGCTCTTAAAAATCTTTCCGAAACCGCCGCAGTCAATACCTTGCGTGCCGACAGCGATGTCGATGACTGCTATGTGAAAGGCATTAAGGCGATTTCGGAATACCTTCGAGAACATCCTCAAGATGCCAACGCCGGATTGACCTGCATGAACATCTTGAAAGCGTATGAACGGTTAGGCGACCATGCCACGAACATCGCCGAACACGTCATTTTCATCCTTGACGGGGAAGACATACGTCACTTGCGCCTTGATGCCTTGCCGGAAAGTTTGGCCAAGCTGGGCTAAAGCCGATGCATTGTTGCTCATAACCTTCGCGAACAAGGGTTCAGGACCATGTTTAGCGAAGGTTTTTCATTTAAGATTGCACCTAGGCAATGAATAGTGTTGTCGTGAGTGCATCATTGATTGGTGATCAGGCAAACACGGTTTAGGCCTGATCTGATTGGATTGGTCCATCATGGACCCAACTTTATTGAAGTGTTTTGATTTATGGACGATACAACAGCGAAAGCACCCCGTATTCTCGTGGTCGAAGATGAATCGGCCATCCGCACGCTGATCACATTTGCCTGCGCCGGGGCAGGATTTGAAGTTGAATCGGTTGATAGCGCCATCAAGGCACAGTCTTTGATCGACAGCTCAATGCCGGATCTTGTGTTGCTTGACTACATGCTCCCGGAATTGTCAGGAGTTGACTGGCTCATTCAACTGCGCGAGAAACCTCGCACAAAACATCTTCCAGTCATCATGCTGACGGCTCGCGGCAGCGAATCCGATCGCGTCAAGGGACTCAATGCCGGCGCTGATGACTACATCGTCAAGCCATTCATGCCACGGGAACTGATTGCTCGTATTCAGGCAGTGCTTCGTCGCTACCAGTACCAAAGCGATCAAGGCGCGTCCACAATCAACACAAAAGTTATATGCGGCCCGCTCACCATGGATGAGGCAAGCTATGAAGCCTCGGTTGACGGCGAGCCTATTTCTCTGTCAGCCAAAGAGTTTAAATTGCTGCTCGTTTTCGCCAAAAATCCTGAACGAGTTTACAGCCGTGAAATGCTCCTGTCGCTTGTTTGGGACAACGCCTACGTCGATGAAAGAACCGTCGATGTGCATATGCTTCGATTGCGCAAGCAGTTGCAAGGCACGAAAGCTGAAAACCTTCTGCAGACGGTTCGCGGTTTGGGCTATAGGGCGCACGTTGACTCATAACCAAACAATTTAGGGGGCTTACAGATTATGCCGATCAAATATATGCCGCCGAAATACCAAACCCTTCTGGCATTAATCGCCGTAGGTCTTTTAGGACTGTTCATCTATTCCATCACCTCATTGCAAACGGCCTTGCTATACACAACTGCCGCTTTGGTGATCTTGGTTTTGTGGATTAGTTTCAAACTGACAGACGGTTGGCTCAATCCTAATGAAGCCGATCTGCTTCGCCACGATCAGTCAAAAGTGACCGCTCGAATCGACCGATATCGTTTGTCACTTTCCGCCCTGCCTGAAGGGGTCGTCCTTTTTCGTAAGGGCCACACGATTGAATGGTGCAATCCCGCCGCTGAAACTCATTTAGGCATCCGTTTAGCCAACCACTTGGGATTGCCGCTCAAAAGCGTCATCACAGATCCCAAAATTATTGATTATTTGGAAAAGGGTGATTATGCCCGACCGATCAAGGTCCACTCACACGAACCCGGGCGAGAGCTATTGCTTTCAGCCGTGGTTGCTGATCAGACTCACTTTATTATCGTGACCAGGGACATTACTGAGCAGCATCGGATTGATTCCATGCGTAAAGATTTTGTCGCCAATGTCAGTCATGAGTTGCGCACGCCACTCACTGTGGTGACCGGTTTTCTTGACATGATTCTCAATGGCCCGGAAATCGATCAGAAGACTCTCCATGACCAACTTGAACTCATGCAAGAAGAGGCCAACCGGATGCAAAATCTAGTCAATGACCTGCTTGCCCTATCAAGATTGGAAAACAAGGATGATACCGCCGAAGACGAGCCGGAGATTGTCAGCATGACAAGACTTGTTCCCGGGTTGGCTGAAGACGGCATCGCGCTATCGCGCGGCAGGCACCTGATCAATACTCAAATTACAACTGACAAAGCCATTTTAGGGCATGTCGATGAAATTCGAAGCGCTTGCTTAAATCTTGTCACCAACGCGGTTCGCTATACACCTGACGGCGGCAAAATATTAATTTCCTGGCGCTATGAACCTGAGACTCAAAGTTGCATCTATTCAGTGAAAGACAACGGGATCGGCATCGCTCAAGAGGACATTCCCCGACTAACTGAACGTTTTTACCGAGTGGACAAGAGCCGTTCACGTGAAAAGGGAGGAACCGGACTCGGATTGGCTATTGTCAAGCACGTTGCGATTCGCAATGGGTGTCAGCTCAAAATCGAATCCGAACTTGGCAAAGGATCAACATTCAGTCTGATTTTCCCGAAAAATATCACACTAGACTAATAGAGATCGCTGACGCTCAAGATCGAACTCAAAGCAATGCGAGTTCGATTTTTTTGTTACAAACCGCAATAACTTTGCCGACTGAAAGTGTTACATTGACTGCAATGTCACGAGGAAAGGATAAAACCTTATGAGTAGTAAAGATTTCGACAAGAAAGTGGTTGACGTTTTAAAGGCCGCACGTGATGTGAGTGGTTTGGCCGATGATTCAACACTGATGCAACAGTTAACCCCTGCGATGATTAAAAAGCAGGCTGAGGCATTGGAGACCATTCTTAAAACCGAGCGCCCTGCCGACAAAGTCAAGATTCTGAAATTACTTTTAAAAGAAGCCCAGCTCCATAACGATTATGAAAGCCAGGACCGGGGTGACGAGAATGAGTTAGTTGAAAACTGGGAGAAAGCGCCCTATCCGTACAAGAACCCTATGGATAAAAAGCGCTACAAGAAAGAGCTTTATCGACTACAGGTCGAGTTACTGAAAATGCAAAGTTGGGTTAAGGCCAACGGGAAGAAAATTATCATTATTTTCGAAGGACGAGACGCGGCCGGCAAAGGGGGCACCATCAGCCGCTTCATGGAACACTTAAATCCCCGGGGCGCACGTATTGTCGCTTTACCCAAACCAACGGAACAAGAAAAGGGTCAGTGGTATTTTCAACGCTATGTCGCTCATTTGCCCAGTCCTGGCGAGATCACTTTGTTCGACCGTTCATGGTACAACCGGGCCGGTGTTGAACGTGTGATGGGATTTTGCACGGAAGAGCAGTATTTTGAATTTTTACGACAATGCCCTCAATTTGAACAGAACCTGATTCGCTCGGACACCATCTTGGTGAAGTTCTGGTTCTCTGTCACCCAAGATGAACAGTACAGACGCTTTAAAGCCCGGCGTATTGACCCGTTGAAACGATGGAAGCTGTCACCCATTGACATTGCGTCCATATCCAAGTGGGATGATTACACGCGCGCTGAAGAGGCTATGTTCTTTAGCACCAACACGAACGATAGTCCTTGGATTGTCATTAAGAGCAACGACAAAATGCGCGCTCGGCTCAATGCTATTCGTTACGTGCTCTCCGTTGTCGACTATGACAACAAGGACGCAGAAGCGATCGGTAAAGTCGATCCGCTCATTCTATCAAGAGCCAATGTCGTACAAAACATTACCGAAATCATGAAGAAGGAAGAAAAGGAAAAGGAAAAAGGGAAAACGAAGGATAAAGGTCAGAAAAAATGATATCCAATTAATGTCAATCAAACGGGGCTTAAAGCCCCGTTTGATTATTGATCGGCCTAAGCCCCCTTGCGAGCCAGAATTTCAATAATCTTCAGCGTCACATCCAAAGAAGCCGTGAAGCTCGGGATCGGCAAGAATTCAGCAAAACCGTGGGGATTATGGCATCCGGTAAAGTAATTCGGGGTCACCAAGCCACGCGCTGTCAAGGCAGAGCCGTCCGTACCACCACGCTGCGAAACAGCGAACGCCTTAATGCCCAATTCCTTGCAGGCTTCAAACATCAAGTCGACAGGGTAGCGATTATCTTCGGTCAGTCCGCCGGAAATGTTGCTATAAATGTCCTCGATATCCAAATGAATCTTCGCCTTGGGGTAACGTTTTTGCACTAAGGCGACTGCGTTGGTGACATAGTCCTTGCGGGCGGCGTAACTGGCATTATTGAAATCACGGATATTGATTTGTACATGTGCGCGAGCCGGGTTGGCACTCATGTTCTTAAACCAATAATACCCATCCTTCGCGTCTGTGTTTTCCGGTGTTTCCAAACGACTGAAATTAGCGATCAAGTCAGTCGCAATCAAAATCGGATTTACCAAAACACCTTTAGCTGCGCAGGGGTGAGTCGTCACCCCTTCAATGTCCACATGCGCTTCGCCGGCGTTATAGGTTTCATAGACGAGCTCACCCAACTCGCCACCATCGATCGTATAGGCGAAATCCACCTTGAACTTATTTAAATCCAAAACCTTGGCGCCACGCAACCCAGTCTCTTCGTCCGGCACAAAAGCGACACGAATATCGCCGTGCGGACGATTTTCCGTGAGAAGCACCTCCAACGTTTGCATCACGTTGGAAACACCGGCCTTATTGTCAGCGCCCAAAACACTTGTGCCATCGGTAAAAATAATGTCTTGACCGATATAGCGCTCCAATTCGGGATGATCAGCGACACGGATCCAAATGTCTTTTTCAGCATTCAAGCAAACGTCGCCACCTTGGTAATTGATTACCTGCGGATGCACATCTGGAGACAGGCCGACGTCAACTGTGTCCATGTGAGCGACAAAACCCACGGAGGGAACGCCTTTGACGTTGCCAGGCAAATAACCCGTCACAATGGCATGCTCATCAACTTCAACTTCTTTTAAACCGAACTGCTTCAATCCAGCCTCGAGCACACGAGCCATTGCCCACTGAGACTCACTGCTAGGCAAAGCTTTCGACTTCGGGTCGCTTTGACTGGAAATTGCCACATAGCTCAAAAAGCGTTCAACAAGTGCTTGGTTACGTTGCTGCAGATCCATAGGTGTTTCCTCCTCGTTTTCCAACATCAAATGTAAAAACACAGCACCCCTTACTATAGCGCCAAATGGATGCAAAAAGTCCCCGCCATTTGTGACAGCGAGGACTTTTTTGTCAAAAATGAAACGATTGGATACGCTTTACTGGCGCGCGATCTTCTTTTGAGCGCGATTGCGGATAACCAAAGCGATCATATTCAAACCGAGCACCATGACAACGAGCAATAACGCCGTGGCATACTGCAAGGGACGCGTCGCATCCACATTAACGCTTGAAGTGGCCAGCACATAAATATGGTAAGGCAAGCTCATCACCGGATCGAGGATGGAATCACCCATCTTCGGCGTATAAAACACGGCGGCTGTGTACATGATGGCCGCTGTTTCACCGGCCACACGCGACAAGGCCAAAATATTACCGGTCAGAATGCCCGGCAAGGCGGCTGGCAAAATGATCTTGAAGATTGTTTGCTTTTTGTTGGCGCCCAAAGCAAGGCTCGCTTCACGCCAAGCTTGAGGAACTTGGTTTAACGCCGCTTCAGTCGTATTGATGACAATCGGCAAAGCCAGCACGGCCAACGTTAAAATACCGGAAAGCAAACTCACGCCGAATCCGCACAAGGTGACAAAAAACGTCAAACCGAACAAGCCGAAGATCACGGACGGCACACCGGAAAGATTTGAAACAGCGAGTCTGACGCCACTCACAAATCGACCCGATCCACCATATTCCGTCAAGTAAACAGCGGTTGCGACGCCTAACGGCAACGCAATGACTGTAGCGCCGACGGCTAAGAAGAAAGTGCCGACGATGCAAGGCCAAACACCGCCTTTGGTCATCATGTCTCTCGGAGCCTCAAATACAAACTCCCAAGAAAGGGCCGGCAATGCGTTGTCTAAAAGATAAAACAAAATTGCCACAATCACACCGGCGTTAATGACCGTTGCGACACGCATTAAATTGACGCCGATTGCTTCGGCAAAATAGCGACCACTGGAAGAACGCAACTTAGTACTCATTCTCGAACTCCTAGTGCTTACCACCGATCTGGAACTTCTTCGTGAAATAGAAGGCCATCGCGTTAAAGATGAAGGTTGTCACAAAAAGCACAAGGCCGGTCGCAAACAACGCATGATAATGAGTGGATCCGACGGCTGCTTCAGCCATTTCAGCAGCAATGGAAGCCGTCATCGGACGCAAGGGATCGAAGAGGCTCTCCGGGATAATGGCTGCACCACCGGCAACCATCAAAACCACCATCGTCTCACCCAAGGCGCGGGAAATGCCGAGCATGATTGCCGTTCCGATACCCCCTAAGGCGTAGCGGAATTGCACCTTGTAAAGAGTTTCCCAACGAGTAGCGCCCAAGGCGAGACTGGCTTCCGCCAAAGCGGAAGGAACATTTCTCAGTGCATCCTCCGAGATAGAACAAATGAAAGGAATGCACATCAAGCTCAACATCACGGAAGCGTTGAGCCAGTTCAAACCGGAATCCAAACCGAAGGAATTTTGCAGCCAAGGGGCTAAAAGCACCATGCCCAAAAAACCGATGATGACCGAAGGCAACGCGGCCAGCAATTCAATGGCCGGCTTAACGATGCTGCGCACGCGCGGGCTGGCAAAATAGGCTAAATAGGCAGCCGTGAGCAAACCCATCGGAAGAGAGATAAGAGTGGTCGTGGCGGCAACCGCTAAGCTCGCCACCAACAACGCCCCAATTTCATAATCAGGGGCCGGTCCCGTCGGATACCACTCGGTACCGAATAAAAACGTCAGAAACGGGACTTCTTTTAATAAAGGCAACGCTTGTGAAAGCAGAAAAACCAAAATAGCAGCCAAAGCCAGGATGGAGATCATGGCGATGGCTGCCAATTGTTTTTCAAACCCTTCACGACGGCGTACAGACACTTGAGCCATAGTTAACACCGAAAGGGTTTAAGAAAATTACTTGCGGGGAAGCGGAACGAAACCAACTTCCTTGACCGTTGCTTGACCTTCAGCGGACAGCGCGTAATCAACCAAGGTCTTGGTGTCGCCCTTCGGTTGACCGTTCGTGAAGAGGTAAAGTTCGCGAGAAAGCGGCCATTGACGGGTTTCGGCTGTCTTCATCGTGGCTTCCATGCCACCGATCTTCAAACCCTTCACATCCTTGACAAGATAACCCAAGCCAACGTAACCGATTGCGTTCGGGTTCTTGGCCACAGTTTGAAGCACTGCGCCGTTGGAGGCTTGCAACAAGGCGCGTTGTTGGACGCGTTCACCCTTCATCACTAAAGATTCCCAAGTTTCGAACGTGCCGGAAGAGGAGTCACGGCTCACAACCGTGATACGGGCGTCAGCGCCACCGACATCTTTCCAATTGGTGATACGACCGGCATAAATGTCACGGATTTGATCCAGGGTCAAATCAGAAACTTTGTTATTGGGGTGAACAACCGGAACGATAGCGTCAATAGCAACCACAATACGATTGGCTTCGCCGCCGTTCTTCTTCACAGCTTCTGCTTCTTCGGGTTTGATATCACGGCTGGCCATGGCCACATCCGTCGTCTTTTCAATCAAAGCCTTGATACCGTTGCCAGAGCCGCCGCCGGAAATCGAAACTTGGATATCCGGATTCTTCTTCATAAACGTTTCGCTGATCTTTTGCATGGCGGGCAAAACCGTCGTGGAACCATTCACCACAACCGTGCCGGCTTGGGCAGCGATGCTAGCCAAACCGATGCTCGTAGCAACCAACATGGAAATCAAGGTACGTTTCATTTTCAATATTCCTTTACAAAAGGGTTTTGAGATTTAAGTCGTTTAAAACTTGAGGCGTATTGTGAGCCGATGTTGTGAATTGCCCGTGACAGCTTTATGACATTTTTATGACAGACGAAAAAAGATAATTTTTATTTATTAAATACCCACATGGGTTTATTCTTTCTCTACAGAATATTTTGTCATCGGCCATGGATATTTGATTTTTTAAAATCTCCGTGACATAATGGTTGGCCTCTGTGGGGATGTAGCTCAGTTGGCAGAGCGCTGCGTTCGCAATGCAGAGGTCGGGAGTTCGACCCTCCTCATCTCCACCAATCCACGCGTGACAGTTGTTGTCAGAGCCGTCTAATTTTTCAATAAGTTAGGCGGTTTTTGTTTTCTGATGATTCAATAGTTCCAAACCCTTTCTCAATTGCTGTTCAATTAAATTTCTGACCTTGCTATCTACCATCGTATGAAAAAGAAGTCAATCGCGAACACTTTGTACAAAAAATGCAGTTAGGCCGAGCGTTGCGTAAGCAACTCCGCCTAAAAAGTTTTTTGTTGGTCAAAGTGAATCTTTCGTATTCGTACGAGAGGGCTTCAAAGTTGAAAAAGAATGGCTAGGTCAGAATAACAGCCCAATGTTTCGTACAACGCTACAAATGCAGTTCTGCGGGAAACTAAAAGAGAGACTGGTATCTCCAACGAGATTTGAACTCGTATTCTGACCTTGAGAGGGTCATGTCCTAACCGTTAGACGATGGAGATATCGAACGGAGTGGCGTTATGTTAGTCCTGAGTTATTCTGCTGTCAAACGCAAAAAAGACCTCAAATGAAAAAAATGCCAGAAAATCCAAAATAAATTCTGATTTTTCAATCAGTTATTCGCTTCATATTTTTTGCGATAAGACAAAATCACTAAAATTAGTCAGACTAAAGATGACTCTAAATCGATATTGGTGTTAACATGAGCCGAAGCAGTGACCTTACAAAGGGTGGTCTGCTGCGCCTGTGCCATCGGTCGCCAACCGATCGGCTTCCCGTAAAAATCGGGCTGTGCTCCCTTTACAAATACTATTTTTTGCACAGGATCGAACCTAGAACAAAGGAAAAGAGGCTTTCTATGATTATTCGGAAATTAGCCGTCGCCGGAGCTTTGGCTTTGGCACTTACCACGTTAAGTGGTTGCAGCGACGATACTCAAACGAGTCAAACAGCTCAATCGTCATCAACTCCTGTTATCGGCCTGGTTCAACTAGTTGAACACCCAGCATTGGACGCCGCCAATCGCGGTATTGTCGATGCCGTCAAAGCGCGAGGACTCACTGTTGAATTTGACCAGCAAAACGCTCAAGCCGACCAATCCAATCTCGGCAACATCGCCCAGCGTTTTGTCTCACAAAAGTATCCACTGATCTTCGCGATCGCCACGCCGGCTGCGCAAACAATGGCTAATGCGACAGACAAAACACCGATTGTCGCCACCGCAGTCACGAATTTTGAGATTGCAAAGCTTGTCAAGTCCAACGACAAACCAGGTACCAACGTCACCGGCACATCTGACTTAAACCCTGTCGCCGAACAAGTGAAATTGATGCTCGCGTTAGTGCCTCAAGCCAAACGGATCGGCACCATTTACAACAGCTCCGAAATCAACTCGCAATTTCAAGTTCAAATTCTTAAAGAAGAACTCCAAAAACACAATTTGCCTCTTGTGGAACTGACCGTTTCGTCAGTCAACGACGTCCAACAAATCGCCCAAAGCATGATCGGCAAAGTTGATGTCATTTATGTACCAACCGATAACATTATTGCCTCCGCCATGCCGGTTTTGACCAAGATCACAACGCCGGCTGGCATTCCAGTCATCACTGGCGAAGAGGGTTGCCTGCAAGGGGGTGGCTTGGCCACCGTCGGCGTTGATTACTATAACTTGGGACGCATTGCGGGCGAGATGGGCGCCGACATTCTGCAAGGCAAAAGTAAGCCTCAAGACATGGCCATTCGCCATCAAACAGAATTTAAAGTGAAGGTCAATAAGAAAGTTGCTGAAACACTAGGCATCAGTATTCCTGAGACGATCGCCAAATCTGCTGAATTCGTCAACTTCTGATAAGTCCATAAACAATCGGGGTAAGACTATTCTTACCCCGACTTTCATTATTGAGCCTTTTGATCATGATTGATATATTGATTCCGACCATTGCGCAAGGGCTTTTGTGGGCCCTGTTATCGCTTGGTGTTTACATCACATTTCGAGTTCTGGATATTGCGGACTTGTCAGTTGAAGGTAGCTTCCCATTGGGCGCCGCAGTCGCAGCCAGCGCGCTCGTTGCCGGCCTTGGTCTAATCCCCGCCTTTATTTTGGCCACTGTGGCCGGTGCATTAGCAGGGGTCGTCACCGGTTTTTTAACAACCAAACTGAAAATTCCCGCACTGCTTGCCGGCATTTTGACCATGATCGGTTTGTACTCCGTCAACTTGCATGTCATGGGCAAGGCAAACGTCGCGCTGTTGCGAGTCGACACGATTTTCACGTTTGCCGAGTCTTTCGGTCTGAGCGCATCATCGGCGATGTTTGTTGTCGGGTTAGCCGCCGCAGTGATTGTCGGCTGCATCATGTACTGGTTTTTCGGCACAGAAATCGGCACGGCCATTCGTGCCACCGGTTGCAACCCTCAAATGTCTCGAGCACAAGGCGTTAACACAAACCGAATGATTGTCTTTGGTCTTTTAATCAGTAACGCATTGGTTGCTCTATCGGGAGCCCTCGTCGCCCAGTCAAACGGCTTTGCCGATGTCGGCATGGGAACTGGCACCATTGTCATCGGCCTGGCTTCTGTCATCATCGGTGAAGTGCTTTTCGGAACGCGCAGCTTTAAAAATTGCTTGATCTCTGTCATTCTCGGTTCAATTGTCTATCGACTGGTCATCGCGCTGGTTCTGCAAATGGGCATGCCGCCCAATGATTTAAAACTATTTACCGCTGTACTAGTGGCCATTGCCCTGTCAATGCCGCTTATTCGGGAAAAATTGCAACATCGTTAACCAGCCTGAGGTATGAGAAAACACTATGCTGATAGTTAAAGACATTCACAAAACCTTTTTTCCGGGCAGCGTTAATGAGAAAAAAGCCCTGCAAGGCGTCAATCTCACGCTTGAAGACGGTGATTTCGCCACTGTCATCGGTTCAAACGGCGCCGGTAAATCCACACTATTGAACGCGATCGCCGGTGTCTTCCCGATTGACAAAGGATCCATTGAAATTGACGGCATTGATATCACCAAGATGCCCGAATACGAGCGTGCCCGCTACATCGGCCGCGTATTCCAAGATCCGATGAAAGGGACGGCCGGACGGATGATGATCGAGGAAAACTTGGCCATGGCAAGTCGTCGCGGAAAACGATTGGGCTTAAAGTGGAGCTCACAACCCGAGATGACCGCTCAGTTTCGCGAGGCGCTAAAAGAGCTTGATCTTGGTCTGGAAGATCGTATGACGGCTCACGTGGGATTGCTATCGGGTGGGCAACGACAGGCGGTTACCCTTTTGATGGCAACTTTGGTTCGCCCTCATCTTCTTCTGCTGGACGAGCATACAGCGGCTCTTGACCCGAAAACCGCTGAAAATGTGCTCTCTCTCACCAACCGTTTGGTGACGACCCACCAACTCACCACCCTGATGATCACTCACAACATGCGAGATGCTTTGCGCTTCGGAAATCGCCTCATCATGATGCACGGGGGACGAATTGTGGTAGACGTGCGCGACGAAGAAAAGAAAAACCTGACAGTCGCCGATTTATTGGGACTTTTTGAAAAAGGCGCCGGGGAAGTCAGCGACTCCATGTTGCTGTCTTAGTCCAATTGTTATCCTCTTACGGGAGCCGTCGACTTTTTCCGTCGGCTCCCGCTAAAATGACGTCCGGATAAAAGGACGAACCTATGGCGACTGAAAACACATCCAACGAAAATCAACAAAATATCAAGCAACCTTTATCACCGCTTGTGCGCATTTTTCTGAAACTTAATGTCACAATTGCCGGTGTGATCGCGTTTGTTTTCGGCTATTTCTGGAGTGGCTTAAGAGACTTTCCTGGCAAAACGATTGCTGATATATACGCGCTCACGTTTGTTGATTCTGAAATGACCATCCGCCTATGCGTTGAAGCTCTTACTGTTCCCCTTATCGCTGTGGCCGTCGCTTCTATTCTCTATAAGGCCGCCAAACGTTGGGTATATCCCATATGGTTCATCATCTGTACCTACGCCATTGTTATTTTCGTAGGTTATGCGCTTTACGTCGGACAAAGCGGTTTTTATGATGTTTTCAGTCTTTTTGACTACTTAAAATAATCTCAACAATAAATTAATGACCGACTTTAACGCAAAAAGTCGGTCACTTTATAGGCCCTGTCTTTAGCCAAAAGAGGACACCAACCGTTAAATATCTTTTTGTTTATCCTCAGGCCTGGTCATCCTGACAACATAAAGCTTATCGTGCTCTCGCACTTTTTCGTGCACCTTGAATGTAATGTCCATCCCCTTTTTAATTTCTCGCACCGATTGGCCGTCGTTCAAAATTTCTTCAGGCGTTACATACACGGCACCAGTTGTCGGTCCGGTAATCAGCAGCTTGTCTCCCAACTGGAAGTCCTGTGCTTGAACGAGAAACTCCCCGACTCCAAGTTTGGAAAAATATTTCACGCAAAGGCCCGCAAACGTTTTTCGCTCTGTAGCCTGGGAACCGTAGTGCTTCGTTAATTCGCCGACAGGCTGCCCCAAATAATACCCATCCCAAAAACCGCGGTTGAACACTGTACTCAATCGGGCATCCCAACTGCGACTAACCTCTTCCGACCACCGCCCCTGGGCGATGGCGCAAAGGGCTTCGTCATAGCACTCGGTCACGGTCCGAACATACTCCGGACCGCGAGCGCGCCCCTCGATTTTGAATACCCGCACCCCGGCCTTGACCATTCGATCCAAAAAGCCGATGGTCTTCAGATCCTTCGGGCTCATGATGTATTGATTGTCTATTTCAAACTCAATGTCGCGCTCTTTATCTTTTGCTATGTAAGAGCGACGGCAAGTTTGAATGCAAGAACCGCGATTGGCGCTGTAGCCACGAGTCGACAAACTCAGATAGCACTTGCCGCTGACAGCCATGCAAAGCGCACCATGGCAAAACATTTCGATACGAACCGGTTGTCCTGCCGGACCGCAAATCCGCTCTCTTTCGATAGCTTCGTGAATGGTTTTAACCTGATCAAGATTCAGTTCCCTGGCTAAAACCACCACATCGGCGAATTGGGAGAAAAACCGAAGTGACTCGATATTGGAGATATTCAGTTGGGTCGAAAGATGCACTTCAACGCCATGCCGCCGACAATAGCTCATAACAGCCACATCACTGGCGATGACTGCGTCAATTTTGGCCTCTTTAGCCGCATCAACAATGGACCGCATGAGCGCCATTTCCTCATCATAGATGATGGTATTGACCGTGAGATACGTTTTGATTTGATGCTCATGGCAGATGCGCGCGATATCTTTTAAATCTTCAACCGTGAACGCTTTGGCGGAGTGAGCTCGCATGTTGAGGCTTTCAACACCGAAATAGATTGCGTCCGCTCCGGCTTGGATCGCCGCATAAAGGCTCTCTCGGGAGCCTACCGGCGCCATAATTTCAAAGTCACTTCTTTTTAACATTCTAAAATCCTGATTCAGGCGCTTTGGAAAAGTCAAGCACCATGTCATACCAAGCGGCGCCCCCATGAACAGAGGCGGAAAGCCCTCGGTTTTCGTAGCCAAACTGACGATAAAAATCAATTAAATGTTCTTTGCAGGTCAGAATCAGCCCTGCCCGATTTTCACGACGGGCTTTTTCAATCATTTCCATCATCAACAACGCCGCGAATCCCTGGTGACGCTCACTCGGAATGACTGCCAATCCAAAAATACTTTGCCAACGCCCGCTAGGATTATGTAGCGAAGCGTCCTCATAAAGGTCATCCGTTATGGTCGTCTGGTCGGTCACCATCCCGTCAATGAGACCGACAGGGCGCCCGTCTTTTTCCAAAATTAAAAAATGATTGGCAAAAACAGCGAGACGCTTTTTGAAGTTCTCCAAACTACAGGCTTCAGCGATCGGAAAACTCGCCGCTTCAATCTCGGCAAGAACTTCCGCGTCCGTTATTGTTGCTTCGCGAACGGCGATCATATAGGCACTCCGACAAAAAAACGCAGCCTCAAAGCAAATTCGAAGCTGCGCGATTGATCAACGGCAACTCTACTATTTTTTCCAATGACCGTGAACCAAAACCACTCGATAGCCATCGGCATCTTCGTATGCGACACAGGGCCATTTTCCGTTCACGTATTGAATCGGTGGTGTCACTTGAGGCACGCCGGCTTGGAACATGGCCGCAAGGCGGGCGCTCCATTGAGCGTCATCCTCAATACAGAAAACACGATAATGTTCTGAAGACGGCGCTCGCGGAGCGACTGATTGACCGCGCACCTGTGAAAATTCAAATTGGTAAGGCCAATCTTTATGACCTAAAAGCACAGTGTCCATCCCGTCAACATTTTCAGAACGATCCAACACCTCAAAGCCCAGGCCCTCGCAGTAAAAGGGCAATAATAACTCAACATCTTTCGTGAGCCGAGATAAACGTAATTTTGGATAATCTGACATAAAGAGGCTCCTTGCTCAAAAGCGATTTACTACAGACATTATTATAGGGAAGGCGTACCTTGTTTAAAAAACAACGCAAAAAGCCCTTATTTTTTCTTTAAAATATCCTGTCTTGAAATCATTTTAGGTCTCATCGTGAAATTCGAAATCAGCACTAAGCCATTAACGGACATCAAAGCTCAAAGCTTGATTGTCGGTCTTTTTGAAGACGGTCAATTGACAGAAACCGAAGTTGCCCTTGACATGGCGACTAAGGGACTTTTGTCTGAACTCGCGGCGGATAAGACGTTTTTCAGCAAAGAAAACGACGTCATTCGTTTTCACCGTCCTGACGGTTTAAATGTTTCCGAACTGATTGTTGTCGGTCTTGGAAAGATTGAAAACTTTGATGACACGGTTTTCGAGAAGGCCTTTCAAACGGCGCTTGCCGCAACGCCGAGTCAGCACGTCGCCGTTTCCGTGCTGGACTGGTTGGCGGTAGGACGAACCGTCGAGTGGACGGTGATGCACATGGCGCGCTTGGCACTGACCCAGCACGAACCGATCAAGCTCGAAAAAGTCAATGAAAATAGCCCCCGCAAGGTGACATTGCTTGTTAACAAAAATACCGAAACCGTCAAAGACGCTTTCTACTTGGGCGAGGCAATCGGACACGCTGTTAACGAAGCGAAATATCTCGGCAACCTGCCCCCGAATGTTTGCACGCCTTCTTATCTGGGTGAAGTCGCAAAATCTTATAAAAAGCTCAAGGGCGTCACGGTCACTGTTCATGATGAAAAAGCGATCGAGAAAATCGGCATGCACGCTTTTTTAGCTGTCGCGCGAGGATCAGAAGTCAAACCGCGTTTTATTGAACTGCATTACGCCGGGGGCAAGAAAAACGACGCCCCGATTTGCTTTGTCGGCAAAGGCATCACCTTTGATGCTGGCGGAATTTGCTTAAAGGCCAAGCAACGCATCGCCGAGATGAAGTACGACATGTGCGGCGCGGCGACGGTTCTGGCTGTCTTTCACGCTTGCGCCAGCATGAAACTGCCGTTAAACATCATCGCGTTGATTCCGGCTTGCGAAAACCTTCCTGACGGCAACGCCTATCGCCCGGCCGATGTCATTGACACATTGGCCGGCTTAACCGTTGAAATTGCCAACACAGACGCCGAAGGGCGACTGGTCATGTGTGACGCGATGACATATTCGGCTCGTTTTGAACCGGAGGCCCTCATCGATGTGGCGACATTGACCGGTGCCGTCGGCACGGCTTTAGGAGATCATTTCACCGGACTGTTTGTCAACGATCCGATGCTTTGCGGCACATTGGAGACCGCCGCGGATGTTGCCATTGACCCCGTTTGGACGTTGCCATTTAACGGAGCGCATTTTAAATCTCGACTGAAGTCCAACATCGCCGATTGCGCCAACACGGGACCTGCGGGTGGCGCTGGCGCTTCCGTTGCCGCGACATTCCTTGCTCAGTTCGTCCCGGAAGATACCTCCTGGGCGCACTTGGACATCGCCGCAACGGCATATGTGGGTGGAAAACTCCCTCATAGCACCGGCCGACCGGTCGGGTTGCTTCTGACCTGGCTTCACCAAATGGCCCACGCCAGAGCGTAACACCATGCAACGGCTGGATTTCCACTTTAACGTTGTCAATCGTTTGGCTTACGCGTGCCGCGTTGTGCGCAAAGCTCGATCGATGAACCTGACCATCGCCCTTTGGTGTCGGGATTCACATCGTCTGGACAATTTCAGCCGCTTGCTCTGGAGCTTTGAACCGACCGGATTTTATCCCCACGTTGATGCCACGGATAACTTGGCGGCGGAAACACCCATAGTTTTCCATACCGATGAAACACGCTTGCCGGCTCGAGATGTTCTAATTCTGCTTGACGATCAGGTGCCTGATGATTTCATGGCGCTTTTTTCTCGCTTCGGGCGCGTGATTGATATTGTTGGAGCGAGTGAAAATGAGCGAGTTCCAGCCCGAGAACGTTTCATGACATACCGCCGTGCAGGGCTATCCCCCACTGCACATGATCAAGGAGGCCATTAATGAGCCCAGACTTACTGAGAAAGGAACCAACGATCGGTCCTAAGGACGACATTCCTCTTCTCAATGACCGAATTCCCCTTCAATGGGAAGAACTTAGTCGAGTGCTACGACACGTTGACGGACTGGGATCCGTCGAGTCGACTGAGAACCCTTTGACTGATAGCCTGCCTTTGGCCCAAGAGCTGGCTCCAGCGATCTGTCAAGCGGTCGAAGACCGCTTGGACGACATTTTGACCGTTGCCCTCAGCAAGCACTACCAACGATTGCACGACGAACTCCGCAATGAGTTGCGTGCGCTGATTGTCGATTGCGTGCAAGAAGAAATCGCCAAAAAAATGGCTAAAAATAACTCGTAACCGTATATTGTTCAAAGTTTTGTGAAAGAAAAGATCATGAGTACTGAAGAACTTGCAAAAAGTTTTGAACCGTCTGAAATTGAAAAACGCTGGTATCCCTTCTGGGAAAAACAAGGTTATTTCAAAGGCTCGAAAGACCCTTCAAAACCGTCTTTCAGCATCCAGCTGCCGCCGCCCAACATTACCGGCATTTTGCACATGGGGCACGCCTTTAACCAATCCGTGATGGACACCCTCGTGCGATATCACCGAATGATGGGTTACAACACGACCTGGGTGCCAGGTACCGACCATGCCGGCATCGCCACGCAAATTGTGGTTGAACGCCAACTGGAAAAAGAGGGGCTCTCTCGCCGCGATATGAAACGCGAAGACTTTGTCGCCCGGGTCTGGGAATGGCAAAAGTTCTCCGGCGGCACGATTTTGCAACAAATTCGCCGTATGGGGGATTCCGTTGACTGGGATCGCCTGTACTTCACGATGGATGAAAAGTTAAGCAAGGTGGTCATTGAGGCCTTTGTTCAACTGTATAACGACGGACTCATTTACCGTGGGAAGCGATTGGTCAACTGGGACCCGAAATTGCAAAGCGCTGTCAGTGACCTCGAAGTTGAAAGCGTTGAAGAGAAGGGCCACCTTTGGGAAATCCGCTATCCGGCCGTCGATGGCGGTGAAGGCGTGGTGGTTGCCACCACTCGGCCGGAAACGCTTTTCGGTGACCAGGCGGTGGCCGTTCACCCTGACGATGAACGGTATCAACATTTGATTGGGAAAATGTTGAAATTGCCGCTTTGCAATCGTGAAATTCCCGTCATCGCTGATGAATACGTGGATCGGGAATTTGGTTCCGGCTGCGTCAAAATTACGCCAGCTCATGACTTCAATGACTTTGCGGTCGGTCAACGTCATCATCTCGAACCGATTCAGGTGCTGACAAAAACCGCCAAGATGAACGACAATGTCCCTGAAAAATATCGTGGCATGGATCGCTACGAGGCTCGTAAAGCTTGCGTGGAGGACTTAAAAGCGCAAGGGCTCTTAGTGGGCGTGAATGATCATGTTCACATGGTGCCACGCGTGACCCGCACCGGAGAAGTCGTCGAGCCGATGCTTTCCGAACAATGGTACATGGCGATGAGCAAACCCATTCCTGAGGGACGTCATTTCGCCGGTCGATCCATCGGAGAGATCGGCCTTGACGCTGTCGAATCGGGCGAAGTGAACATTCAACCGAAAGAGTGGCGCGGCGTTTACCGTCAATGGCTTGAAAATATTCAGGATTGGTGCTTGTCTCGCCAACTCTGGTGGGGGCATCAGATTCCGGCTTGGTATGACCAAAATGGAAAAGTCTACGTCGCGCACAACGAGGCGGAAGCTCAGCAAATGGCCGGAGCCAATGCTGTGCTGACCCGCGACGAAGATGTGTTGGACACGTGGTTCTCATCCGCTTTGGTTCCCTTCTCCACCATGGGCTGGCCTGACGAACAGAAGATGAAAGAGGAGGGCTATGACCTTTATCTGCCGAGTTCTGTCTTGGTAACAGGTTATGACATCATCTTCTTCTGGGTAGCTCGCATGGTGATGATGACGCGTTACTTCACCGGTCGTGTTCCCTTCAAGGGGGTTTATCTTCACGGCTTAGTTCGCGATGCCGAAGGCAACAAGATGTCTAAGAGCGAAGGTAACACGCTTGACCCGCTTGACATCATGGACGGCATTGATTTGGAGAGCCTCATCAAGAAAAATACCCGGGGCTTGCGACAACCGGAAAAAGCGCCGATCATCGAAAAGAAGTTGCGCAAGACCTACCCCAACGGGATTACCCCGCACGGCGCAGACGCGTTGCGCTTTACGATGGCTGCCTACGCCACGCTAGGCCGTAATATCAACTTTGATTTGCGCCGAGCTGAGGGCTATCGTAATTTCTGCAATAAACTCTGGAACGCCACCCGCTTCGTTTTGATGAATGTTCAAGGCGAAGACTGCGGTTTGGGTGAAAACCAAGCGATGAGCCTATCGTTTGTGGATCAGTGGATTTTGCGTGAATTGGACCGCACCATCGCCGAGGTGCACAAGGCGTTTGACGAATGGCGTTTGGATAACGCCGCCAATGCCATCTATTCCTTTGTTTGGGACCAATATTGTGACTGGTATTTGGAATTGACGAAGGTGCAATTGGCCAATGGCGATGAAGCCCAACAACGCGCTACTCGTCACACATTGATCACTGTGCTGGAAGCCGTGTTGCGCCTTGCTCACCCGATCATTCCTTTTATCACGGAAGAACTTTGGCAAAAAGTGAGTGTTGTCGCCGGCACCCGTCGCGAAGATGACGTCACCTCGATCATGATCCAAGCTTACCCGAAGACCGGTTTCGGCTCGGATGATGAAACGGTCGATCACAAGATGAGTCTGACCAAGGCCATGATTGATGCCGTTCGCAACCTTCGTGGTGAAATGCAATTGTCTCCATCGCAAAAAGTGCCGTTGGCTGTTGAAGGCAATGCAGACGTCTTGCAAGCTGTCGCTCCGTATATCAAGCATTTGGCTCGCGTGAGCGACGTGGAAATTACCACAGACATTAATGCGGCCCACAAGGGCTCAATCGCTCCCGTGGCGATTGTTGAAGACTACAAATTAATGCTCGTTGTGGAAATCGATGTTGCGGCCGAACGCGAACGCTTAAGCAAGGAGGCCACTCGGCTTGAAGGCGAAATTAAAAAATCGGAAAGCAAGCTCGGCAATGAAAAATTTGTCGCACGGGCTCCCGAAGCTGTGGTCGCTCAAGAACGCGCACGACTTGACAGCAACACCAAACTGCTTGAAAAAGTCAAAGAGCAGTTGGCTAAATTGCCACAAGCGTAGCGCTTTCAGTTGCTAACCGAAAACGCCTGAGGGAAACTTCGGGCGTTTTTTGTTGAAAAAGCCACTTGTGAAAACCAAAAAAGAGGACTAGCCTAGAGGGAGAAGTTCGGGTTATCCCTAAATAGGAGGTTTTAAATGACTCGTTTAACAAAATTGGCTTCTGCCGTTGTCTTTTCGTTCGCTGTGTTAGCCACCTCGGCGGCTTACGCTGACGCTGGTCAACGTCCGCGCGATCTCGGTATTGAAATCGGTGTATTGCACACCGGCGCCAATAACGCCATTACCGACGTTAAGGGAGTCTTGGTCGGCCAAGTGACCATGGTCGACGACAAGAAGGGCATGCATACCGGTGTTACGGCCATTGTGCCTCATTCGGACAACATATTCCGCAATAAAGTACCTGCCGGCATTTTCTTAGGGAACGCTTTCGGCAAAATGACGGGCTATCCCCAAGTTAAGGAACTTGGCAACATTGAAACACCGATTGTTTTAACGAATACGCTAAACGTTGCCTCCGGTATCAACGGCATCATTGATTACACTTTCTCATTTAAAGAAAATGCCGATGTGCGCTCGGTCAACGCAATCGTCGGAGAAACCAATGACGGCTCCATCAACGATATTCGTGCCCGCTTTGTTCAGCCGTCCGATGTGCTAAAGGCCATTCAAACGGCCAAATCCGGTCCGGTTGAAGAAGGCTGTGTGGGCGCAGGCACCGGTACCAAAGCTTTCAATTGGAAGGGCGGCATCGGGACCGCTTCCCGCGTTTTGCCCGATTCGATGGGCGGTTACACGGTTGGTGTATTGGTTCAAACAAACTTTGGCGGGTTGTTAAACGTTGACGGTGTTGAAGTCGGCAAAGCTTTGGGCGGCTATCCCTATCAAAAGGAAATTGAAAGCGCGGACGGCTCAATCATGATTGTTGTCGCCACTGACGCGCCACTGGACTCCCGCAACTTGGAGCGTGTTGCCAAACGCGCTTGGTTGGGCATGGGCAAAGCCGGCGGCGTGGCCTCCAATGGCTCCGGTGACTTTGTGATCGCCTTCTCCACCAACGAAAAGATGCGCGTTCCCTATGACTCCAAGCCTTTGGAAACGCTCAATCAAAACGTGGTTCAAAACGACAATATGACGCCGATCTTCATGGCAACCATTGAGGCCACGGAAGAAGCCATCATTAATTCGCTGTTTGCCGCCAAGGACACAAAGACCTATAAAGGCACAACGATCAAGGCTTTACCAGTCGACAAGGTTCTTGAAATGGTCAAAGCGGAAAATAAGCTCGTTGTTAAGAAATAACGATTCGTTTGTTTCTAAACAATAGTTTTTTGAATGCCCCCGCCCTGTCAGGGGCATTTTCGACACGGTTCGCTCAGTTTGTGCCACAATGAGAGGGTTTTTAATCGAAAGGATTCAATCATCATGACTGAGACTCAACGCAAACCCCGGCCACGTGAACTGGGCATTCCCTTTGGTGTTTTAAAAACAGGCCCCAATAACGCCATTACCGATGTTGACGGTGTTTTGGTTGGACAAGTCACCTTAAGTGATGACGCCAAGGGTATGCATACTGGTGTGACAGCAATTATTCCGCATAGCGGGAACATTTTTAAACATAAGGTACCGGCAGGCGTTTTTCTCGGCAATGCTTTCGGCAAGATGGTGGGCTATCCTCAAATTAAGGAACTTGGCAACATTGAAACGCCGATTGTGCTGACCAATACACTTAATTTGGCCGCAGCGATTGACGGATTGATTGATTACACCTTTAGTTTTGAAGACAACGGCGATGTCCGCTCCATTAACTGCGTGGTCGGTGAAACCAATGACGGAACGATCAACGATATCCGTGCGCGTTTTGTTAAACCTGAGCACGTTCGTGAAGCCCTTCAAAATGCCAAGAGCGGTCCTGTTGAAGAAGGCGGCGTCGGCGCAGGCACCGGTACCAAAGCTTTCAATTTTAAAGGCGGTATTGGGACTGCTTCGCGTAAACTCGACGCAAACATGGGTGGCTATACGGTTGGCGTCCTAGTGCAAAGCAACTTTGGTGGACTACTTAAGATTAGCGGAGCGGAAGTCGGAAAGGCTTTGGGTGGCTATCCCTATCAAAAGGAAATTGAAAGCGCGGACGGCTCAATCATGATGATTGTGGCAACTGATGCTCCGCTTGATAGTCGAAACCTTGAACGCGTCGCAAAACGCGCATGGCTGGGCATGGGTAACGCCGGCGGTATCGCTTCAAACGGCTCGGGCGATTTTGTCATCGCTTTTTCAACCAATCCTTCTGTCCGTGTCGAACACTCAATGGAAAAATTAGCGACACCTGCTCAGCCCAGCGTTCGCAATGACGACATGACGCCTTTATTCATGGCAACAATTGAAGCAACCGAAGAAGCGATTATCAACTCACTTTTCGCTGCGAACGACACACCTACCTACAACGGCAAAGTGATAAAAGCGCTTCCCGTTGAAAAAGTGATGGAAATGATCTCCAAAAAATAATTTTTAAATCGATCTATTACTGCATCTCAATTTATGCCGCTACGGCTATCGATAAATCCGTAGCGGCTTTTTAATCGCCTTAGCCATGTTCTTGAATGATGGCCAGGCAACGGTTAAGCAGTTTCTAAAGCCCTCAGCGCGTTATACCTTGTTTGCTTTTTCATTGCGTCAAATTCGCAAATACTCGTAAAAGGCGCTGTATTAGGTGATTTGAAAACGTTCTTCTGCCATCCTGATCTTTGTCGCTTTACCATACTCAAACAAAAAGCAGTGTTTTTTTTCAGTGGGGCAATTGCCATACTAAATCCGAGTTTTAGTGGAATAGAGTGAACGGTGACCAACCGTCGCTAAAACACACGAAACAGTGAAAAAGCAGGATTTATTGGGAATTAGACCAGAAGTACAAAAAATAAAAGCCTTCTCAATGGAAGGCCAAAATTTGTGACTGGCGGAAAAGGGGGGATTCGAACCCCCGAAGCCCGTTTTGCGAGCTTGCACCCTTAGCAGGGGTGTGCCTTCAGCCTCTCGGCCACTTTTCCGCACACACCGAGCCAACTGCTCAGTAAGGATTGGCATTGTATCCGATAATTTCCGATTTTTCAACTACAAAAATAGCACAATCAAACCTTCGCTACATTGCTAGGCATTTTTGGGACCACACTTTCGCCCTGCTCGGTCCGCTTTATTCAAAATAAGCTGAGAACATACGCCGCGAAGCAGATTCACTTCAGGCTGAGTCAACTGTGTACGCCCAAAAAGACGACGAACACGCTGCATGAAAAGCTTAGGCTCGGCCGGATCTAAAATGCCGCAATGAACCATCGCCTGTTCAAAATGCTGGAAAAAGCCCTCCGTCGCCTTTGGTCCTGCCAATGGCTCGCCTTCAAAGCGCTCCTGCCATTCATAAAGACCACTGCGTTCAACTCGATGGTCCATCATTGCCATATGCAACTCATAGGCCATGACCTGAACCGCCTGAGCCAGATTCAAGCTGGTGCATTCCGGGTCTGCCGGAATAGCCGCGCAACCTTGGCAAAGAGCCAAATCTTCGTTGCTTAATCCGGTGCGTTCGCAGCCGAAAACAAAAGCCATATTGCCTGGCATTCCCCGAAGGTAATGAATGGTTTTGGCCGCCACTTGATGGACCGGTTCTATCGGGGCACCGAACTCACGGTCATACCCAGTCATTGCCCAGGCGAAATCCACCCCATCAAGCGCATCAAGCAACGATTCATGAGAGCGACTCATTTGCAGAACATCCACCGAACTAGTGGAAAAAGCGATCGCCTCAGGGTCTTCGGCATAATTGGCAACCCAAGGTTTAACGACTCTTAAATCTCGAAACCCCATTGTTTTTATCGCTCGGGCCGCCGAACCGATATTGCCCGGATGAGCGGGTTCAACCAATACAAATCGCACCCGATTCGCTAAAACTGAAGTTGACATGATCGCTACCTTGAAATGATTTTTATCGCAAGGTTGGCATTGTATAACTTCCTCGGCAAAATACTTATAGTGTTCGCCCTATGAGAGTGACACAATAAAGAGTAGGTACTAGAAATAATCACTCTTCTCTTTAGGAAACGAATGAATATCAATCAAACAACCTCTGTTGACACTGAAAAAAATGTAGACGTTCAGACTGAAACCAAATCCCAAGTATCGGTCAAACGCAAACCGTACCGCAGTCAGTTGGTTAACCGCGGTGACGTGTCTCACGGACGCAATTCTGAAGAAGTTCGTGACATCGTCACGGATGACACGACGGAAGCGGCGGACATGCACGAAGTCGCCGCCTTGGAAACGATCCTCAAGGGCGAAGCCCCAATGGATAGGATCCGCTTGTTGCGAATTATGCTCAAGCAAGAAAAAATCAATATTGCCGAGCCCAGCGAAGAGACGGATCCCGATGATGTGCTCGTCAAAGATTGGCGAACCGGCGTTTACCCCTATCGAAATCGTTTGAGTCGAAAAGCCTACGAAAAGGAAAAATTCAAACTTCAAGTGGAGCTTTTGAAGTTGCAGTCCTGGGTCAAAGAGACCGGTCAAAAAATCATCATTATTTTTGAAGGTCGCGACGCGGCCGGCAAGGGCGGTACAATCAAGCGCTTTATGGAGCACTTGAATCCCCGTGGCGCTCGCGTGGTGGCATTGGAAAAACCAACGGAAAAAGAACTCGGTCAATGGTATTTTCAACGCTACGTGGAGCATCTCCCCACTCGTGGAGAAATGGTCCTATTTGACCGCTCATGGTACAACCGCGCCGGCGTCGAGCGCGTGATGGGCTTTTGTAACGAGAAAGAATATCAGGACTTCTTGCAAGAATGCCCTGAATTTGAACGGAATTTGGTTCGCAACGGCACCTACATTATTAAATTCTGGTTCTCTGTGAGCCGCGCCGAACAACGACGCCGTTTCAAAGAGCGCAAGATTCACCCGCTTAAGCGCTGGAAACTGTCACCGGTGGACATCGCTTCTTTGTCTAAGTGGGACGATTACACCGTCGCCAAGGAAAACATGTTCCTGAATACGGACACTGTCGAATGCCCTTGGATTGTCGTTAAAAGTGACGACAAAAAGCGGGCGCGTCTGAATGCCATGCGGTATGTTCTTCATCTTTTGCCTTACACCAACAAAAATGAGGAAGCCATCGGCCCGGTCGACCCCCTGTTGGTTGGACGAGCCAACATTGTGTTTGAACAGGGTGAGCAAGCGTTATTGCCGATAGACACGCACCGAAAAGCAACAAAACCACGAAAAAATAAGTAGGAAGCGGTTTAAACGGGACAATTGCGACAATATTGTCCCGTTTTTATCACCCGGTTGAAATAATCGTTCGAAAAATCAGTACAATACGTCGGTTAACGACATTATTTCAGAGGATTCACGAATCATGAGTACTCCGATGCTCAATATCGCACTGAAAGCGGCTCGTGCTGCTTGCACCATCATGAACCGCGCTTCGGACAATTTATCCAGTCTTGAAGTGCATAAAAAAGCTCATCATGATTATGTGAGCGAGGTGGACATGGCCTGCGAGCGCACGATTATCGACATTTTGCGCGAAGCATATCCAACGCACCAAATCTTGGCAGAAGAAACCGGTGTCACGGGTCCTGAAAAAAGTGCCTTTCAATGGATCATCGATCCTTTGGACGGCACAACCAACTTCCTTCACGGTTTTCCCCAATACGCTGTTTCAATCGCTTTAAAGCGAGAAAACGAAGTGATTGAAGCTGTTGTTGCCGATCCTGTCGCCAACGAAGTGTTCACCGCCACACGCGGGGTCGGCGCTTTTGTCAACGGAAGACGTTTACGCGTCAGCAAACGCTCTCAAATGGCTGAAGCCCTAGTAGGAACCGGATTTCCTTTCCGCCGCACAGATGACTATGACGCGTTCCTCAAGGTATTTAAAGAGGTCGCTCAGTCCACCAGCGGATTACGTCGCGCCGGGGCGGCATCGCTTGACCTCGCTTATGTTGCCGCTGGTCGCTTGGATGCTTTCTGGGAAGCTAATTTGAAGAGTTGGGATATGGCTGCAGGTTCCCTTCTCGTTTTGGAAGCCGGTGGTCTAGTAACCGATTTCAAAGGAGAGAGCGACTACCTTGAAAAAGGACAAATCATCGCCGGCACACCGAAGATTTTCGGACAACTGCTCCCCATGGTTCAAAGAAATTACGGTGACATCAAGTAACTGCGAAATATGGCAAAAACGAACGCCAAACTTGATTTGAATGACCCGTTGGCCGGCCACACGCCGGCCATTCGGCGCTTTTTAGAGATCAAAGCGGAGCACCCGGATGCGCTCGTGCTATACCGCATGGGCGACTTCTACGAAACTTTTTTTGAAGACGCCGTCCGAGCCAATCGCCTGATTGGTTTGACCTTGACATCACGCGGAACCGATGCAAAAGGCGAACCGATTCCCATGGCGGGCATTCCGGAAAAAACCTTAGACCAATACCTCGCTCGATTAGTGAAATTGGGCGTGTCGGTGGCTATTTGCGAGCAAATCGGCGATCCGAGCAAAGGTCCTCTTGAGCGGGAATTGGCCCGGATCGTCACCCCAGGCACACTGACAGAAAATGAGTTGTTGCCGCAAAAACAAAACGCGGCGCTTTTAGCCATCTCGCCCGCCTCCGGGCGACATGCCTCTCGTCTCGGGTTGGCCTGGTTGGTTTTGAGCAGCGGTCAATTCAATGTGTGCCTCACAAGCAAAGAAGAACTTGTGAGCGAGATCAGCCGCATTTCACCCACTGAAATTTTGGTCCCGGAATCATTTAAACCTCAACTTGAAGATGAACATCTTCATATCACCATCACGGCATTGCCGGATTGGCACTTCAGTGCCGATCACGGCGCGGCCAAGCTAAAGCATCAATTCGAAGTGGACACGCTTGCCGGTTGGGGATTAGATGATGTGCCCGACGCAATCAGCGCGGCTGGGGCTCTGCTGGGATACGCGGAAACCACCCAATGCGAGACCATTCCTCACCTTTTGCCTCCTGTGCTTCAGGTTCAGTCTCAATTTGTGGGAATCGATGCCGCTAGCCGCCGCAACTTGGAATTAACCGAAACGCTCCGAGGCGATGACGGTCCGACACTGTTCGGCCTCCTGGATCACTGCCGAACCGGCATGGGCTCAAGACTGTTGCGCCAGTGGCTGCACAACCCTCTTCGAAACGCGCATGAAGTTGCCTCACGACACGAAGCCATTGAAACATTTTTAGAGCAACAAAGTATTTTTGAAAAATTAAGCCAACGCTTTAAGGCGCTCCCCGATCTTGAACGGTTGGCAACGCGGATTGCGATGCGCTCCATCCGCCCGAAAGAATTAGCGGCTTTGCGCGATGCGCTGCCTCGTTTGGCGGGAATTGTTGAAGATGCGCTGCCACTAAACAATACCTATATTCAAGCTCAACTTGAAAAGCTTGTCATTGATCCGATACTTTACGAAAAGCTATCGGCTGCTCTTTTAAAAGAGCCGGCCACACTATTGCGCGACGGCGATGTCATTTCCAGTGACTATAACGATGAGCTAAAGACGCTGCGAGAACTTCGCGACAACGTCGGTGAATTTCTAAACGACTTTGAAGTTCGCGAGCGGGAAGCGACCGGAATTAACAACCTGCGTGTGCAATACAACAAAGTGCAGGGTTTTTTCATTGAAATTTCTCGCGGTCAAGTCGACCGAGTTCCGGTTCATTACCACCGAAAACAAACGCTTAAGAACACGGAACGTTATATCACCCCGGAATTGAAAGCCTACGAAGACAAGGCGCTTTCCGCGCAAGAGCGTTCCGCTCAATTGCAAAAAGAGCTCTACGCTGAATTGCTTGAATTTGCTGACCGTTTCGTGCCCACCCTGCAAAAAGCCGCCGCGGCGACAGCCACGCTAGACGTTCTGTTGGCCTTAAGCGAGCATGCCGAAAAGGCCAACTGGGTTCGACCAACGCTGGAAACAGTGCCGGGCATTGAAATTATCGGCGCGCGCCACCCGGTGGTGGAGGACGCCATTGAGCACTACACCCCCAATGACTGCGTCTTGATGCCCGGACGACGCCTTTTAGTCATCACCGGCCCCAATATGGGCGGTAAATCAACGTACATGCGTTCCGTCGCATTGATTGTCTTGCTGACCTACATCGGTAGCTTTGTTCCCGCGACATCGGCGAAAATCGGACCGGTTGATCGCATTCTGACACGCATTGGCGCAAGCGATGACTTAGCCCGAGGTCGATCGACTTTCATGGTCGAAATGACCGAAGCCGCGGCCATTTTGCACCAAGCCACCGATCAAAGTCTCGTGTTGATGGATGAGATCGGGCGAGGAACCTCCACCTTTGACGGACTGAGTCTGGCCGGTGCGATTGCCCATGAGCTGGCCCATGTCAAAAAGAGTTTCACACTTTTCGCCACTCACTACTTTGAATTGACCAAACTGGATCAAACGGAACCTGAAGTAGCCAATGTTCACGTGGCTGCCGTGGAAAACAAATCCAAAATCGTTTTCTTACACGAGGTCAAAGAGGGTCCTGCCAATCAAAGTTATGGGATTGCTGTTGCTCAACTAGCCGGTGTTCCGGGTAGTGTCATTCGTCGAGCCCGCCACATGCTCAATGAATTGGAAAGTCGCTCTCGTGTCAATGAACAACTTGACCTATTCGCGGACAATCATATTGAGCTGCCTGACGAAGCGCCTCCTGATAGCAGCGCTTTAACAGCCTTTTGCGAGTCCGTCAGTCAAACTGACGTCGATCAGCTTTCTCCAAGACAGGCTTTGGAACTGTTGTATGAATTAAAAGAAGAAGCAAAAAAAGCGCTCGCCTCGTAAAAGCGAACGCTTGGAGCTCATTGAACAAGGGGACCGCAAAATTGTGGTCCCTCGCTTTATTTAGTCTGTGTCAAAACGATCCACTGGTTTGTCCGTCACTTGAAGAAAGCCCGGAACCACCACTTCATCGTTGCCGATGGCCGTTGACGCGTCGCCTGCGGGCTCCACAGCCACCACCTTGATTTCAAATCGCAAGCCAATGCCAGCCAATGGATGATTACCATCAAGCACGACCATGCCATCAGCAATATCTGTGACCCTATATGGGCGATCCAACGTTTCACCACGAATTTCCGTATATTGAAGTCCTACTTCAACTCCGCCATCAAAGTCACTTTCAGGACGGATGATAATGGCGCTTTCATCATAGTCACCAAACGCTTCCTCGGGTTCCAGTTGAACTGAAACAGTGTCACCCGGTTTCTTCCCTTCCAGCGCTTTTTCAATCACGGGGAAAATATCACCATGACCGTGTAAATAAACCAAATCGTTGGCTTGTTCGAGTAAATTTTTCTGTAAATCGTACATTTTGACGGCGATCGTCACTAAGGTATCCGAGGCTACTTGCATGATTACTGTCCTTTTAAAATACGTGCCTTGGTATTGTCATACTCTTCTCGAGTCAACAGTCCTTTTTCATAAAGCGAAGCAAGATCTATTAATTCTTTCACTCGCATTTCCTCATTGGCGCCGGGAATATAGTAATTATTCTCGCCCAGTGGATTGACACCGAAGCGATTGGTGCCTCGATCAGAACCGATCAATCCAATAATTAATGTGAAAATCAATTCAACACCAGGCACTAAAAGCAACAACACCCACCAGCCGCTAGCCCCGAAGTCATGCAAGCGACGCACACTGGCGCTCAAAGTGCTCAGCAAAGACGCCAAGGTAAGAACCGAAAAAATCACACCGCTTTCATAAACCGCTGGCGAGACGGTCACATCATTGATATCGAGGCTTTCTGCCGGATAGGAATAATAAAGGTAAAAGCAATAAGGAATTCCGATGCGAATCAACCACCACACCAGTATCACCAACCAAAATCGGGCGCGATTGAGACGGCCGGTCCATGAGAAAAAGAGTTTCAGCATAAAGCGCTCTCCGTCTTGGAAACAAAAAGGGGCCGACATGAACCGACCCCTAACCTGACTGACGAAAAAGGTCCGTTTAAATTAACGGGTTTGTTCGCTCAACAATGTCAAAATCTTCGGAGCGACACCGGTCGTATCCGCCTTGCCGTCAGGTCCTAACATGTGAACGCGGGTTTCCGTTTCAGAAATCGGTTGCAGGTAAATCACGTATTGCGGAGCTTCAACCGGTGTGTCACGACTAAACACATTCTTCCAGAAGCCTTGTTGAGAACGTTGTTCTTCTTCGTATTGTTCATCAAGGTATCTGACCAGGAAGAAACCGCGAGAACGGTCACGATCTTCCACGGTAAAGCCCATGCGGTCAATCGCGAGCGCGACTCGACGCCAAGCCCGTTCAAAGCCTTCCTTGATGAAAATGCTCGTGGCCACGCCGTCAGCGCCTTGCTCCAATTGAGAAATGCTTTCGGTGGGTTGATACGCGGCCAATTCCTCAACTTGCTTTTGGTGTTCCTGCTTGGAAGCCGCGACAGCATGCGGATCAAACTCGGCGTTGATTCGCTGCGACAAGCGCGTAATCATTTCCGCTTCCATTTCAGGATCGGTCGGACCAGGTTGCCAAACAGTCGTGTCGTTATCGCCGGAGATATTCTTAACCACTTCGACCATAGAGCGATGGGTCACATAAATATCAGTTCCTCCGGTTTCGGAACGCTCCAAACGAGCGCGATACTGATCGCGTTCGCCCGTCGAGTAAACCATGTCAATCACCTTACCCAACGTGGCGCGAATGATGTCTTGGGGCAACTTGGCGCGATTTTCCGCCCAATTGGTTTCCATCACGCCGACACTGGCGTCTTGGCGGGCCAATGTCAAGCCCACGGTGTTCCAGAAATCCTGAACAATCGGCCAAACCTGTTCAGGCGGCAAGTTCACGTGAATCCAACGGTTGTTGCCCTCACGCATGATTTGGGCAACCTCTCCAACAGGCAAAACCTGGGAAACCGGCGCACTGTTGCCCTGCTCGGCGTTTTGCTCGGCTTGCTGCTGGCTAGCCCAAACCGTTTGCGGACGTGTCGGCACCGAGTAACGGTCCGACATCGGCACGGAATTCATATCGGGCGGGATTTCCAACGGCGCACGCGAATCGCTGGTCTCGTATTGAATGGTTTCCTGTGAAAATGTATCCGACAAAGACGAGCAAGCGGAAAGCGCGATCGGCAGTGACAGAATCAATCCAGTACGCACGAATGTGTTCATAAAACTTCCTTTTTGCGGGTCAATAATCCCAATTGACCCTTAACTCAAAAATAACTCGCTTATTTTACCAACTTCCTCTAAAGAGGGAAGATTCCTTGTAATCGGGGCGGACAGCGCACCACAGCGCGGTTTTTCCTCCAAGTCTAAAAAAGCGCCCATGACAGGAGAACTTTAGCCGCTGTTAAAAAGGGTCTCATGAAAAACGTCATGAGCCCGGACAGCAACAGGACAACGAGCACGATCATTCCATAACGCTCGATTTCAGCGAAACGCACCGCCGCGTTATAAGGCAAAAGCATCGTCACGATGCGCCCTCCGTCCAAGGGCGGCAGCGGCAAAAGGTTAAAAGCGAGCAGGGAAAAATTCACCAAGACGCCGGCCATGGTGAGATCCAACAGCGATTGAGTCAAAAAGCCCGTGAGAATGAAGACTTTCAGTAAAACCAACCAGGCAAGCGCCTGCAGAAGGTTGCTTAGCGGACCGGCCAAAGCGACCATGAGCATCGCCTGCCGAAACGGGCGCAAGTTGCGGGTATTGATCGGAACGGGTTTTGCCCAACCCAGCAGCACGCCGCCCATTCCGGTGAAAGCCGACCCCAAAAGCAAAAGGACCGGAACGACAATCGTGCCCACCGGATCGACGTGGGGAATGGGATTTAGCGTTACCCGTCCCATCATGGAAGGGGTCATGTCCCCGTAGCGACGAGCCATCCAGCCGTGCGCGGCTTCGTGCATCGTAATGGCAAAAATCATCGGCACGGCGTAGATGATGATTTGATAAAGCGTCTGGTTCATAAATTAACCTAAAAGTTCCAACACGGTCGGCAAGTCCTCAGGCAACGCCTCCTGCATTCCCGGATCGGGCCGCCCGGGCTTGAGCCCGTGAAAATCACTGCCTGTGCTGGCGAGAAAGCCCATATTCTTCGCCACCCTCGCATAACGGGCATTTTCCGATTCACTGTGGCTTCCTGTGGTCACCTCGATGGCATTGCCCCCAAGCGCCTTAAACTCTTCAAGCAAATCAATGTTGCTTAAAGGCGGGGCAAACGTATAGCGTCCGGGATGAGCCATGACAGCGACGCCGCCGCTGTCACGGATCAACCGCATGACCTCGGGCAACGTCTGCCATGGTGTTTTCACAAACGCCGGACCATTATCTTTCAGGTACCGATCAAAAGCATCCTCTTCAGAGGCGACGCTGCCTCGAGCAACGAGCGCCATGGCGAAGTGACGCCGTGAGAGATTTTGTTTATTACCGGCTAATTCAAGAGCTTGCTCATAGGTGTTGTAGATTCCCATCGCATCAAACTTCGCCGCCATGGCTCTAGCCCTGCGCTCGCGCATTTGGCTGATGTTCTGAGCCAATTGGACATACGGTTGAGGGTCTTTAAAACCAAGGCTCACCACATGAATGGTTTTATCGCCCCAACTCACCGACATTTCAACCCCATCGATAAAGCGCATGCCCAACGCCTGAGCTTTTTTCCGAGCTTGAGCCAATCCAGCCACCGTGTCATGGTCGGTCAACGAAACAACCCGCGCTCCGTTATCAAACGCCATCTGCACAACCTGCGATGGAGAGTACACTCCATCGCTAGCGTTTGAATGCATATGTAAATCCATTCTCATATATTTCTTGATTCGCTAAAATCCATGTCGCACTGCCTTGACGCAAGACATTCCCGACACAATTCAATCATCGCAACAAATTAACACTCTAATGATAGACGAGAATTGACATGGCAATTTTTTCAATTCGTGACAAGATACCACAAATCGACCCGTCCGCTTGGATTGCTGAGTCGGCTTTTGTCGCCGGCGACGTGTTGCTAGAGAAAGATGTCAGCATCTGGCCGGGCGCCAGTCTTCGAGGCGATATTGAAAAAATTACCGTCCGATCTCAAACCAATATTCAGGACAATGCCGTCTTGCATACCGATCCCGGCGCGCCGCTGAGCATCGGCGAACGCGTGACCGTCGGTCACGGCGCCATTTTGCACGGTTGCCGCATTGGAGACGACACCTTGATCGGCATGGGAGCGACGATTTTAAATCACTCAGAAATTGGCAAACACTGCCTTGTCGGTGCCGGCACGCTGATTACGGAAAACAAATCGTTTCCTGACGGAGTGCTGATCATGGGACGACCAGGTCGCGTCGTTCGAGTGCTTTCCGAGGACGAAAAAGCGAAATTATCGGAAAATATCGCCCTATATGTGGAGCACAAAGTGCAGATGACAACCGACATGAAGCGCATTAAATAGAAGGATTTTCTTATGACTAACGACAGCATTTTGCGTTTTATTTTCAAAAACACGCCGATTCGCGGTGCCGCCGTTCACTTGGACACCGCTTGGAGCGCGATTAAGCAATTCCAACAGTGGCCTGCTCCTGTCGCCCGTTTGATGGGCGAAATGACAGCAGGGGCTTTGCTTCTGGCGAGTTCCATCAAGTTTGAAGGGGCGCTCATTTTACAAATTCAGGGTGACGGACCGGTTCGCCTGGCGATCGCCGAGGTAAGAAATGGGCTGCTAGTGCGGGCGACCGCAAAACTCAACGACTCAATGACGATCACTGACGACATGGGCACAAAAGCGCTCGTCAATGCCTGCGGACGAGGACAATGCGCCGTGATGTTGGACCCCAAGGACCGTCGTGAAGGAGAACCGCTTTATCAAGGCGTTGTTTCTTTGGCCGGTGACAGTCTGGCTGAAGGTCTTATGAACTATATGCAACAATCCGAGCAGATTCATACCCGGCTTTGGTTTGCCGCGGATGAAAAAAACGCGGCCGGTCTGATGATCCAGAAGATGCCGGGAATGGGCGGTGATGACGCGCATTTAACTGATGATCCTGAAACACTTAACCGGATTGAAACCCTTGCCGAAACGATCACGGATAAGGAACTGCTGACGTTGTCGACTCAAGAGGTCGTACACCGCCTCTTTTGGGAAGAGGAGCCTCAAGTGCTGAGCGAAGCCATGCCAAAATTCGCTTGCACCTGTTCACGCGACCGAGTTCGCGCAATGATCGCTCAGCTAGGAAAAGACGAGGCTCTCGGCATCATTGCCGAAATGGGACACATTGAAGTGCGCTGTGATTTCTGCGGTCGCACTGAGCGCTTTGATCTCAATGATGTCATGGCGATCTTCGATTCCGGCGAAACGACACGTCACTAATTAAAAATCATGCAAACCGAGTTTGAATTTTCCGAAAAAAACGACATGGTCCGCTTTACATGCGGCGCCATTAAGGGCGGAATTTACATTCACACTGATCCGATTTTGATCAGCATAAATGGCCCTTACCCCCTTGAAGACGTCAGCGAAGAGACGTTGGAAAATTGCGCCCATATCGTTAGGGACGATTTCCTCACCTTCACGGGTTTCAAAAACAAAGC
>DVNR01000058.1 GCA_018714205.1 Candidatus Aphodousia faecipullorum | reverse complement strand
TCCGCCCACTGTGAATTGGATAGATACCTCACCACCAGAACAATTACGGCTATTCTGATTTTTGAAGGGGCATGTTTTCGCAATGAGTTCTAGAATCTCTTTAACCTATTGATTCTTATAGAGCTCTTTTTTAATGCACAATTTATTTTGGACAGCACTGATATTTTTTGCATTCTCCTTTTTTCTATCACATTGTTAAGTTAAAAGATCATTACGAAAAACCTAACCAATGTTGATATGCGTCATGGCTAAAAGCAATCTTGGCCAAAAAAATTATTATTAAAATGTTACTTAATTACGCTAGATGCCTTCTGTCGCTTATACGCTAAATTCACGTAGGTGAACCATGTTCGTTACAAAAGATGCCTCAAACATTGTAGATATTCCGCAAAGCCCTCTTGACGACGACCTACTCGGTCAAAGCGGCTATATCGCTGCACTTAGTAACTTTATAAAGAAAGCACAGACTCCGATGACCATTGCCGTGCAGGGTGAATGGGGTTGTGGCAAAACTTCTCTCATGAATGCCATCGCTGGCCAGGTCTGTCTCAACTACCAATATCTGTGTCCAACCGATCTCACACTGAATGAAATAAAAGAAACTCAAAAGATTAATAGAAACTGCCTTGGTGTTTGGATTAATACTTGGCAATATTCTATTCTTAAAAATGACAGCGATGCGCAAATTGCCATCATTCGAGGTGTCGCCCGTGAGCTATCAAGTCAAATGGATCGACTCATGGGAGCTTCTTCAGTTGTAAAAGAAACTGGTCGAAAACTACTGAACTCCATCAGCGGCATCGCCTTAACCGCCGCAAAGGTCGGCGTGAGTGCTGCCGGTCTCAATCCATTGAGTCTGAATGGACTCGATGAAATGGTGAGAACACAAGAAAATGGTCCAGAATATTTTAGAAACAAGTTGCGCCAATCCGTTAAGATGTATCTGGAGGAGTACAACAGCAAGTACAAAGGATCTCCCGCGCGCACCATCATCTTCTTTATTGATGATTTGGATCGTCTCGATCCCCCAGTCGCCGTTCAAGTTCTTTCGCTCCTAAAAAATCTATTTGAGGTTCCGGAATGCGTCTTTGTACTTGCTATTGACTATGAGGTCGTAGTTCAAGGCCTTGCTAGTCGATTTGGCGCGCGTACTGAGGCAAATGAACGCGAATTCCGTTCTTTTTTTGACAAAATTATTCAGCTTACTTTCAGAGTACCGATAGAAAGCTATCAAGTGCAGAGCTTCCTAGAGCAGATGCTAAAAAAAATCAAATATGTAGAGGAGGATGAACTCCATAAAGTCGACAAAGCGATCTTTGACTTTACACTCAATTCTTGTGGCAAAAATCCTCGGTCAATAAAACGAATGCTCAACACGTTGTCACTTACGCGTGAAATTCATCGGCTACATCCTACAAAACTTGAAACTGAGAACCGCGAGCTTTTTTTACAACTCCTCTTTGGTGTTGTGTGTCTTCAGTCAGCCTACCCCAAACTGTACGATGAGCTCGTGCGCCGGCCCAACCTCTACGACTGGCTCGATGCTTCGGTAAGCAATGCAGAGAGCGAAAACGAGGAACAACCCCCAAGCACCTTTGAGGACGAAGACATTTCGCCCCAAGACTTTGACCTGAGCGCATTTGTACAGGTCGATCCTTGGATACGAAAACGACAAACTGCAATACAAAAACTGCTCTTTTCTATTTTTTCACTCGTAATGCACGACAAGTTTGACAAGTTCACTGAGTCTCCGGACTCTTATACAGATATCGCTTCATTGAGAACCACCCAAGACTATCTTGATCAGATTATCCAAACCTCGCATCTGACCGCTCTTGAAGACGAGTCCGAGGACATTTTTGAATGCTCCACACTTGAAGACTTTATTGCTCACTGGAGTGAAAAAGGTATAGGTGAAAGCCTTTTTAGAGAATTGCGCTTTTTCTGTCATGCCATCAACAAAGTTTTTGACAACAGATTGGAATTAATATTCAGCGAGGATCGGGTCAAATTCAGGGCAATCCGAAGCGATACCAAACACGGCAAAACCATAGCCACACTTCAGATCGTTCCTGATGGGCTGATCATACGCGTTGGTCGAAGCTATCGAATCGGTGTTACGCAAGCAAAAAGCATTCGTTCAATACAACTTTCGAGAAAAGTCGATCACGTACAGGATTTGACTGAATCCGACATCGCACCAATTAAAGACCGTTTCAAGGTTTATATGGGAGTCCTCCGTGTTCCAACTCGTTGGGAAAAGGTTATTAGCGATGAGCTTAATGCAGCTGCCAGCGAAGCTCCTCTTTTTTGATCATAGGCACTTAAACCAATGAGCGCTATATTGTTTCAGCGTATGGATAAAACGGAATTTGTCATCGTTGGTTGGCTTAAATTTATACAGACAGACACAACAACGTTGAGTTGCTAAAGAAAAAAGGCTGAACATCCAGTGCTGGGCGGCGAACTTCCAGCATTTGCGCCGACTTCCCATGGGTACAATCAGCCTTTTTTCAAATATGCGAATGCCCAGAACAAAATCGCCGCTTCTGAGATTAAAAGAAAGAGCGAACCACTGTCTTTCTCATTCGCACCAGAAGTTGTCCTTATTCCAAGGCTGACCGTGACTCGTCAGCAAACGCGAAGACTTTCTTTGGACCATCAAACAACCTCTGGGCTTTCAGTTTACCATTTTTATTATTCAACATACGCCACCGGTGGTAGTAAAACACCTTTCTGTCAGCTCTGGTTTTTCGAACAGCAGTACCATAGAAGAAATAAGAACAGTGTTGTCCAAATAGAAATTAAAAAGTGAAGTCAAATTCTGTACGTTTGCGGTAGGGAAATAACGGACAGAAAAATGGCGGTTTTCTTTGTAGATTTTGAGTTTCCACACTAAAAATCAAAAAACCGCCATGGACACTTATTTTAGCGAAACTGCCAACCAAAATGCTCCGATCAGCTTCTTTGCGCAGCTGTTGAAATATCTCCCCCAAGCCTGGATCTTTGACGAAGATAAACGATTAAGCCCTAGAAGTAATGCTCGTCAATTTACTTTTTGGGAGCAACTGGTTTCCTTACTGTTTTGCCATTTGGCTGGCTGTGACTCGTTAAGAGAGATTGAAGACGGTCTCATTTCTGCCGTCGGCAAACTTCAACATGCATCCGCTAAGGCCATGGGACGAACCACCTTGACCTACGCCAACGAGCATCGTTCCTATGAGATAGCTAAGAGTCTTTATTTTCGTTTATTGCAAACTTACGCCCAGCTTTTTAAAGGCCATTTGGACCAAGACTATTTGCATCCCGTCTACGCACTGGACTCCACAACCATTTCTGTGTGCCTATCACGTTTCCAATGGGCTCGATATCGACGAGCTAAAGGCGGTTTTAAGCTTCATACTGTGTTGGATGGAGATCTGCAACTGCCCGTTGTCATGAATATGACCCACGGGAAAAGAGCTGACGTGAAAGAAGCCAAGGCGGCCATTGAAGCTTTAGATCAAAAGATATCACCGTCGTCATGGACAGAGGTTATAACGACTACAAACTGTTTATGTGGTTAACTCAACGGAGAACGAAGTTTGTCACGCGCATCAAAGATAATGCCAAAACCACACGTTTAAAGGATGACATCATTGAGGAAAAAGATAACTATGGGGACTATGGCTTTCAATTCACACAAGAACAAGCGAGAAAAGTTTGCGGAAATACTCGCTTCAGACTGGTGCAATGGTATGACTCTGAGAATAATCGCTGGTTTGATTTCCTGAGCAATGATTTCGATCTGACGGCCACACAGATAGCCGATCTATACCGTAAGCGCTGGCAAATCGAGTTGTTTTTCAAAAAACTCAAGCAGAATCTAAAGATTAAAAGCTTTATAGGGACCTCGGAAAATGCCGTGATGACTCAAATATGGACAGCAGCCGTCGCAACCCTACTGATTGAGATATTGAGGCGCGTTGCTCGTTATCGTTGGAGTTTTTCGAGACTGTTGAAATTTGTAGGTTTGA